>CANSKS010000094.1 GCA_947647615.1 uncultured Neglectibacter sp. | reverse complement strand
AAAACCACGGGCTATGCCCGTGGTACCAAAAAGGCTATGCCTATGCGGAGAAAAATAAGAAAAAAGTATGTAAAGGAAGCAGTATGGTTGAGTAGAGGCATGAATATAGACATTAAGACCTGAAGAGAAGAATCGAGTAAGGAAAAGTCTCGGAGAGACGAAAAGACTGTACCCCACCGCCGATCAAAATCGGCAGCAGGGCACAGGTGCAGTAGGAATAAAATTCGGGAGCCTTTAGGCTTTGCCAGTAAAAGCCCCTTATAGGGGCAGTGCAAGCCACCCGTTATACGGGTGGTCTTGACTGTTAAGCGTAAAATCATAAGCGTCAAATTCTCCCACGCCTTGCCAGCGGGACATCTCGGAGCAGATCAAGAGCCTGTACAATGTGGACATCTCGCCGGAGCTGGTAAGCAAGATCAGTGAGAAGATCATGCCGGAGATCACGGCATAGCAAAACCGGCCACTGGAGGCGGTGTATCCGTTTGTGTTTTTGGATGCTATCCATTATAAGGTGAAGGAGAACCACCAGTACCAGACAAAGGCGGCCTATGTGGTTCTGGGCATTACAATGGATGGAACCAAAGATATCCTGGGCGTGTGGATTGGAGCACATGAGAGAAGCAAATTTTGGCTGGATGTGTTGAATGACCTCAAATCCAGAGGCGTTTTGGATGTATATCCATTCTGTGTGGACGGTTTAAAGGGATTTGTGGAGGCCATAGGTGCGGTCTATCCGAAAAGCCAGGTGCAGCGGTACATCATCCATCAAATTCGTTCCTTCACCCGTTTTGTGAGTTATAAGGACATCAAGCCGCTGATGGCCGATCTGAAGAAGGTCTACACTGCCGTCACCGAGGATGAAGCTCTGGAAAACCTTACGGTATTCAAGGAAAACTGGGGAAAACAGTACCCATCCTGTGTCAAAAGCTGGGAGGACAATTGGGATACTTTGAGCACCTTTTTCGCATATCCCGCAGAGATCCGGAACATCATATACACGACCAATATCATTGAGGGCTTGAACCGCCAGTTTCGGCAAATCACCAAGAACAAGCCCAGCTTTATCAACGACGATTCCCTGCGTAAGATGCTCTACCTGGCCAGCAGGAAAATTGTCGAACACTGGACGGCCAGATGTCGAAATTGGGACATGGTTTTAGCCCAGCTCCAACTCATGTTCCAGGACCGCCAGTCCGCCTGAACCCGGCTTGACCATAGTGTTTCCGGGACGAGAGACGGCATTCACGCTGCGCGTGCATACCCTCTCCCATCCCGGAACACGGGTGGAGAAGCCTGGTTAAGCTGGGCTGTGCCCAACCTGGCCTATCCCTTGTTTTGCTCCCTTTCCCTTGACCGATGCTTGTCTGATTTTACACAAAACTTTCTGCCGAGCCTCTGGATTTCTTCCTGCCATGGCAGCCTGTGCTCCGTGCCGCCTGCACCTCTTCTGTAGCTTCTAAATCCTCCGGGGACCTCTGATGAGGTCCCCGCTTCCTTTCTAATGGGGGATTATTAAGCGCTTACGG
The DNA here is from genome assembly GCA_947647615.1 of uncultured Neglectibacter sp. Taxonomy (GTDB): domain Bacteria; phylum Bacillota; class Clostridia; order Oscillospirales; family Acutalibacteraceae; genus Acutalibacter. Next base: position 1,074 of record CANSKS010000094.1, on the reverse strand, counting down.
TAAACAAAGGCGAGAAAAGCTGACTGTAATTCTCACTATGGAAGAGAGGATGTAAACTCATTAGAAGGTAAAAACTCTACTCGTTCATCCCATTGCTTTTGTGTATAATCAGGCCATTTCTCATAAGAACCACTTGGCAAAAAAATTAAAGTCACATTATCCTCAATGCCATAGAATTGTCGAAAATAGCTGGCAGATTCTGCATTCCAAGGATTTCTTGATGTATAAAATACTCTTGTATATTTATCGGTAGGTAAAATAATACTATCTGACTTTTGGGCTTTTATGTCGCTAATTTGTCTTTCCCATAACAGATTACAACCATTTGTTACTACAGCACGGTATCCCCATAGAAGCATTAGCATTATTAAACTAGCCGTCACGACACTAACTTCTATATAATAAAAAGGCAAAGACATAATTAATTCGCTTGCCAATATAATAAGTACCAACGTTGGAAGAAAATAGAATCTTTGACCCAGAGTCGTTGTTGCAGCCAGCGGCAAAAGAGCCAAAGGCGCAACTAGAAATAATAAAATCCGGCGGATCTTCAGAATACTATTACATTGTTCTACAATTAATGCCAAAAATGTCAGTCCCCAACATAAGCAACCTAACAAAGACCATGATGTATAATCTTCTGTACTCCAGATTAAGTAAAAGCATCCGAAAGGAAGTGTTCCTAATATTGATAGAGGGCGAAAGCGGCTATTCCAGAAGCCTAAAAAAACAATAATTGCCATAGGAAGAGCAATATGTATTCCTCGTAAAAATGAGATAGGCAATAGTTTTTGAAAATACCATCTTAAAATATTTCCAACTATTGTAAAGATTCCAGCTCTAGGTGCAAAAGTTAATGTACGCAAACCTTGGAGTGCTGAACCGGTATCTAAAAGCTCTAAAACCACGTTATTAGAAAACATTATTATTGCAGCTATTAATGTTCCTGCAAAGCTGCTCCAAAAAGGTAAACGCAAAGGTTTGTCCCATACTGTAGCATAAATTCCCATTACCAAAGTAACACCAACAAAGAGAATTGATAGCGTTTCGACAAACAAGCCCATAATAAGTGCT
>CANSKS010000093.1 GCA_947647615.1 uncultured Neglectibacter sp. | reverse complement strand
CAGCGACAGGCCCTTGACAGGGGAATTCATCTGCTTCGACCTGGAAACCACCGGCCTTTCCCCCCAGAAAGACAGAATCACCGAAATCGGCGCGGTGCGCCTGCGGGACGGCCAGGTGGCGGAGCGGTTCGACACCTTTGTAAACCCCAAAATGCCCATTCCCCCAAAGATCACGGAGCTTACGGGAATTCGGGACGACATGGTGAAGGACGCGCCCGAAGAGGGGGAAGCCTTAGAAGCCTTTTTCCGGTTTTGCGGCAGCGAGGATGCGGTGCTGGTGGCCCACAACGCAAGCTTTGACACGGGCTTTTTGCGGGCTGCCCTAAAGCGCTGCGGGAAAGATTTTTCCCATGTGTTTATCGATACCGTACCCATGTGCCGCGCCCTGTTGAAGGACATAAAAAACTGCAAGCTGGATACGGTAGCTTCCTATTTGAAGTTAACGCCCTTCCAGCATCACCGGGCGGAGGACGACGCGGCGGTGCTGGGGGAGATCTTTCTGAACCTGCTGGAACGGCTGGAAGAAGAACGGGGTGCGAAAACCGTAGGGGAGATCAATACCGCCCTGGCCGGAGGCGACCCCAAGAAGCTGCCCGCCTACCACCAGATTATTCTGGTAAAAAACCAGACAGGCCTCAAGAATTTGTACCGGCTTATTTCCGAGGGCCACCTGAACTATTTTTACCGTACCCCCAGGACGCCCAAAAGCTTGCTGAACCGGTACCGGGAGGGCCTCCTTCTGGGCAGCGCCTGCGAGGCGGGGGAATTGTTCCGCGCCATGGTCCGGGGTGATTCCTTTGACAGCCTGTGCAAAATCGCCGAATATTACGACTATTTGGAAATCCAGCCCCTTGGGAACAACATGTTCATGGTGCGCAACGGCGACACCGACCTGGAGGGCCTGCGGGAATATAACCGCACCATTGTAAAAATTGGAGAAAAGCTCCACAAGCCTGTGGTGGCCACCTGTGACGTACACTTTAAAGACCCGAAGGATGCAGATTTCCGGAAGATCTTAATGGCCGGAAAGGGTTTTTCCGACGCGGACCAGCAGGCTCCTCTTTATATGCGCACCACTCCGGAAATGCTGGAAGAGTTTTCCTATTTGGGAAAGGAAAAGGCCTTTGAAGTGGTGGTGACAAACCCCAACCGCATCGCCGACATGGTGGAATATGTGCGGCCGGTGCCCCAGGGGAATTTCCCGCCCTTTATTGACGGGGCGGAGGAGCAGCTCAACGCCATCACCTGGGAACGGGCCAAGGCGAAATACGGGGACCCGCTGCCGGAGCTGGTAGAAAAGCGGCTGGAAAAGGAGCTGGGCTCCATTAACAAGCACGGCTTTTCCGTGCTCTACATGACGGCCCAAAAGCTGGTGGCCGATTCCGAGGCCCACGGCTACCTGGTAGGCTCCCGGGGTTCGGTGGGCTCCTCCTTTGTGGCCAGCATGTCCGGCATTTCCGAGGTGAATCCTCTGGAGCCCCATTATATTTGCCCCAACTGTAAATACAGCGAGTTTTTTACCGACGGCTCTATAGATTCCGGCTTTGACCTGCCCCCAAAGCTTTGCCCCAACTGCGGCGCAGAGCTGGACCGGGATGGCCATACCATCCCCTTTGAGACCTTTTTGGGCTTCGACGGCGACAAGGTTCCCGATATTGACCTGAACTTTTCCGGGGAATACCAGAGCGGCGCCCACCGGTATACGGAAGTGCTCTTTGGCCGGGACAACGTGTTCAAGGCCGGGACCATCGCCACGGTAGCCGACAAAACAGCCATAGGCTATGTGCGGAAATATGCCGAAGAGCGGGATATCACCCTCCATAAGGCAGAGGAAAAGCGGCTGGCCATAGGCTGTACGGGCATCAAGCGCACCACGGGCCAGCACCCCGGCGGCATGATCGTGGTGCCCAGGGGCATGGAGGTCTACGACTTCTGCCCGGTACAGCACCCGGCCAACGACCAGAAATCGGAAAACATCACCACCCACTTCGACTTCCATTCCATTCACGATAACGTTTGTAAGCTGGATGAGCTGGGCCACGACGTGCCCACCATCTACCGGTATTTGGAAGATTACACCGGCATTCCGGTGATGAAGGTTTCTATGAGCGACCCGGAGGTCATGAGCCTGTTCAATTCCCCAAAGGCCTTGGGAGTCACGAAAGAAGACCTGGGCGGCGTAAAAACGGGCACCCTTTCCCTGCCGGAGCTGGGCACCGGCTTTGTGCGGGGCATGCTGGAGGAATCCAACCCCACCCGGTTTTCCGACCTGCTGCAGATTTCCGGCCTTTCCCACGGCACCGACGTGTGGCTGGGCAACGCCCAGGAGCTCATCCGCGATAAGACCTGTACCATTTCCGAGGTAATCGGCACCCGCGACAGCATTATGACCTATCTGATGAACAAAGGCCTCCAGTCAAAAATGGCCTTTAAGATCATGGAGATCGTTCGGAAGGGCAAGGCCAAAAAGCTCCTTACCGAAGAGCATGTAAACGCCATGAAGGAGCACAATGTGCCCCAGTGGTACATCGATTCCTGCTTCAAGATCAAATACATGTTCCCAAAGGCCCACGCGGCAGCCTACATGATCGCGGCCCTGCGGCTGGGCTGGTATAAGGTACACCGTCCCCTGGAATTTTACGCCGCCTATTTCACCGTGCGCAGCGAAGACTTTGACGGCCTTTCCGCCATAGGCGGGAAAGGCGTAGTGGCCGGAAAAATGAAAGAGATCGACTTGAAAATCAAGAACCACGAGGCCACCGCCAAGGAGGAGTCGGAATTTTCTACCTTGCAGATCATCAACGAAATGCTGGCCCGGGGAGTTGAATTGCTGCCTGTGGACCTTTACCGTTCCCATGCCAATAAGTTTTTGGTAGAAGAGGGGAAGATCCGCCTGCCCTTTTCCTCCCTGGGAGGTGTGGGTGAGGCGGCGGCCGTCGGCCTCATGGAGGCCAGGGAGCAGGGCGGCGCTTACATTTCTATAGACGATCTCCAGAGCAGGGCAAAGGTTACCAGCGCGGTGATCGACACCCTGCGGGCGGCAGGGGCCCTTTCGGGCCTGCCGGAAAGCAGCCAGATCTCCCTGTTCTGATTTTTCTTGACAAATTCAGTTTTATACATTATCATAGTAGCACGCTAAAGCGACGCGCCTTTTTTGAGGCTGCGCAAAGAAAGGAAGAGGCATAGGCTTGAAGAGCTACAGCAATGTTACTCCCGAAGGTACAAGGGACATCCTTTTTGAAGAATGCCAGGCCCAACGGGAGGTTCAAAAACGTCTTGCAGAGGTGTTTTCCCTGCGGGGCTACCATGAGGTGATTA
>CANSKS010000092.1 GCA_947647615.1 uncultured Neglectibacter sp. | reverse complement strand
TGGGCGCTCTGCCAGGCGGCCGCCTGGCAGAGCCCCTCCATCCCCTCCAACACGGGAATGCCCAAATCCCTGGTTCGGTCCCGCAAGTCCTTGGCCGCGGCAGGCTCAAACAGAGCCACAGCCTCCGGGCGGAATTCCCGCATCTGCGCTTCCAGCAGCGCCACGTTGGAACGGGCCGCCAGCACGGCCACCTCCAAGGCAGGCCGCCCCTCTTCCCGCAAATTTTTCACTACATCTAGAGTTTGGGAACCAATGGAACCGGTAGAACCCAATAAAGCCAGCTTTTTCATAGTATGAACAAATTCCTTTCTTAAGAAGCAAAAATCCCGGAACAGCGCGCTTCCGGGAAACCGCCCGCCGCCGTCAAGCGGCAACAACAGGGAGATATTTTACCAGCAGATAAACAAAGGGCACCGTAAAGATCACGCTGTCGAACCTGTCTAAAATACCGCCGTGACCCGGGATCACCTGCCCAAAGTCTTTGATGTGGCAGCTCCGCTTGATCAAAGAAAAGCTCAGGTCTCCTAAAATGGAGACAAAGGTACCAAAAAAGCCTATACAGAACAGCGGGAAGTAATTCACTGTCTTTTCCCCGCCGTAAAACACCTGGGAAAAGAACCAGCCGCAAAGCAGAATAAAGGCCGTGTTTACCACCAGTCCCCCTACCACCCCTTCTATGGTCTTCTTGGGGCTGATCTCCGGGCAAAGCTTGTGCTTTCCAAAAAAAGTTCCTGCAAAAAAGGCTCCAATGTCCGCCATCCAAGCGGCAAGCACCGCCAAAAGCACATAAAACATGCCGTGCTGCTGGTTCAGGTCCCGCAGCCGCAGCAGAGTTTGCAGGGCGGTAGGGATGAGCACCACCATACTGTACAGCACCGCTACCTCCTTGAAGGTGGTCTCCCGGTGGTAAAGGATCATAGCAGTAAATACCAGAATGGTATACATACAATAGATCAAGAACTGGAACTCCCCTTGGCTAAAGAAGGGGACCGCCACAGCGGCAGCCAGAGATGGCAGCCATAAAAACCACTTTTTTTCCAGCTCCAAGGCCTTAGCCAGTTCGAACACCGAAACGGCGGAAATGGCGGCTACCACAATGTTGAGCGCCAAGGGGAACGAGTGGTTAAAAACTATGATGGCCAAAAACAGCACCGCCAACAGCACGCCGGAAAGGACCCTTTGTTTCATCGGTATTTTCCTCTCTATCGCCGGGGCCTGTAAACGCCGCAGGCCAAACCAAATCCCGGCTCACTCATCATATCGCATTGTATTTCCAATAGGTCTTAGGCCCCGCCAAAACGGCGCTGGCGGGAGGCATAAATGTCCAGGGCCTTATCCAGATCTTCCGGCCGAAAATCCGGCCACAAAATGTCGAAGTATACAAACTCCGCATAGGCGCTTTGCCAAAGCAGGAAATTGGAAAGCCGTTCTTCTCCGCTGGGGCGGATAATCAAATCCGGGTCCGGCTGCCCGGCGGTATAAAGCCGGGCGGCAATGGCCTCTTCCCCGATCTCCTCTTCCGAAAGGACTCCGGACTTCACGTCCTGCAGCAACAGGCGCACCGCCCTTGTGAGCTCGGCCCGGCCTCCGTAATTCATGGCCAGGTTCAGCACCATGCCTGTTTTGGAAGCCGAAGCCTCCTCCACCCGCCGGATCAGCTGCCGGAGCTCTTGAGGAAACCGGGAGGTATCGCCAATAAAACGCACCCGAATATTTTCTTCCGCGAAATCCCGCAAGGCCTCTTCCAGGTATTGCCGGAACAACACCAAAAGGGCGCTTACCTCCTCTTGGGGCCGGGACCAGTTTTCCGTGGAAAAAGCATAGACCGTCAAATATTTTATCCCGATCTGCGAGGCATACCGGGTGATGGTGCGGAAATTGGAGGCTCCGGCCTTATGGCCGGCAGAGCGGGGCAAAAAGCGCTTTTTCGCCCACCTGCCGTTTCCGTCCATAATAATACCCACATGGGCGGGAAGGGGCCGGTCGCCCGGTTCCGCCTTTTTCTTTGTCTGCAAAAAAAGCCCTCCCTAAAGAAAGCCTTTCCCCGTTTGGGGCGTCAAAGGCTTTAGATCTCCATGATCTCCTTTTCCTTCCGGCCAAGGGACTCTTCCACTTTTTTCACATATTTATCGGTAAGCTCCTGAGTCTTCTTTTCCGCCTGTTTTAAATCGTCTTCCGTAATCTCGCTGGCCTTTTTCATTTCCTTTAGCTTTTCAATGGCGTCCCGGCGTACAGAACGGATGGCCACCTTGGCTTCCTCCGCCATTTTGCTGATCTCCTTCGCAAGCTCCCGGCGGCGTTCCTCGTTCAGGGGCGGGAATACCAGACGGATAATCCTGCCGTCGTTTTGAGGATTCACCCCCAGCTCGGAGGTCTGAATGGCCTTTTCTATGCCCCGCAGCACAGAGGTGTCCCAAGGCTGGATGAGCAACACCCGGGCTTCCGAAACGGAAACTGCTGCCAGCTGGTTAATAGGCGTGGGGGTGTTGTAATAATCTACCATAATCTTATCCAGTACGGCAGGGTTTGCCCGCCCGGCCCGCACCGCGGCGTAATCCTCTTCCAGGTGACTGATGGTCTTGCCCATTTTGGTCTCCGCTTTTTGGAACACGTCCTTCATTTCTGCCATTTGTCTCGCATCCTTTCCAAATGTGATGTTTGATTTGTCATTCTACCAGCGTCCCTACCCTCTCCCCATTGACAGCACGCACAATATTCTGGGGATCCTCAATGCTGAACACCAGGAAGGGGATATTTCTGTCTTTGCAAAAGGAGGCCGCTGTCATATCCATGACCGCCAAATTCTTGTTCAGCACCTCCATGTAGGTGAGCTTATCGTACCTCATAGCGTTGGGGTTCTTTTTTGGGTCACTGTCATATACTCCATCTACCATGGTGGCTTTTAAAATAACGTCGGCTTCAATCTCTGCCGCCCGCAAAGCCGCGCCCGTATCGGTAGAAAAGAAGGGGTTTCCGGTACCGCAGCCAAAAACTACCACCCGGCCCTTTTCCAGGTGCCGCACCGCCCGGTTACGGATGTAGGGCTCCGCCACCTCCTGCATAGCAATGGCCGTCTGAACCCGCACATCAAGGCCCAGCTGCTCCAACCCGTCTGCCACGCCCAGAGCATTGATCACAGTGGCCAGCATTCCCATATGGTCGGCCCGGGTACGGTCCATTTTCCCACTGCTGCGGCCCCGCCAGAAGTTGCCGCCGCCCACGACAATGGCTACCTCTGCTCCCAGATCCACACATTCCTTCACCGGTTTGCAGATTTTTAAAACCGTATCAAAATCAATGCCATGGCCCAAATTGCCCGCCAGCGATTCCCCGCTGAGCTTTAGTAAGACTCTTTTATATTTCAGCGACATGGTATACCTCCCCGTTCCTACAGATTAGATATCAAGCATATTGTACCCGATATCCGCCCCTTTGTAAAGCTATCTTTTCCGGAAAATACCAGGGAATCCAAACCGGAAGCAGCAGCTTGGATTTTCGTCCCTCCGC
>CANSKS010000091.1 GCA_947647615.1 uncultured Neglectibacter sp. | reverse complement strand
ACCGCCGGAACTAGGTCGTTGACAAAATAGGCCTCCGTCCCGTAAATCACCTTGAAATCCGGAGATTCTTTCCGAATGGCTTCCACCGTATTCATGGCTTCCGGGAAGGCCTGGGCCACGCCGTGGTCGGTGATAGCCACAGCCTTTTGCCCCCATTTATGGGCCTGGCGAATCAAATCCTCCGCAGAGCTCATGCCGTCCATGTCCGACATATTGGTGTGCAAATGCAGCTCCACTCTCTTTTCCAGGGCGTCATCCACCACCTCCACCTGCTCTACCTTGGCAATGGCCCTGGGACGCATCACGTTTTCCCTGTCGTACTTATCGTAAACGATCTCCCCACGGACCAAAAGGGACATGCCGCTTTTTAAGGTGTCCAGCTCCTTGCACTGGCTGGCATCCTGTATGATCTTCAAGGTGAGGGAACCGGTATAATCGGTGATATCTACACTGTAAATTTTCCTGGCCTTGTCCCTGGTTTCCTTGCTTTCCAGGGAAAAGATTTCCCCCCATATGGTAACGCTGCCGCTTTCCAACGTCACTTCCTTGATGGGCACCGGCCTTGTTCTGGGCACCGAGCCCAAAACCGCCCGGGCCGTTTCCGGCACAATGGAGGGCAAAAGGGTTTCTTCTGTTCTCACACTGAGCTTCCGGCGGCTGGCCTGCTCCCGCAGGGAGGACTCATATTGCTCCATGGCCTCTGTAACCGCCCGGCGCTTCTCCTTTTCTTCCTTGATCTGCACCTTTTCCAGGAGGAGGCCTTTGTCCCCTTCGTCCAAGGTCAGCTTTCCTGTGAATGCTACGGCGCAGTCTACGGAAAACCAGTCGGAAATCAACTGCTTTAGCTTCATATCGATATTCCGGGCAGCCAAAAGGTCGTAGCCTCCATGGGCCAGGGCAATGGAAAGCCTGGTTCCTTCCAGCTTCGCCTCCGCATGGCGGAAGGTGCCGTTTAAGGAGGGCTCCTGCTCTTTCAAGGCCCGAGTCAGGGAGGGCACGCAGGCGGCGCAGAAGCAGGCCGCGGGGAACCGAGGCAGCACCTGCACATAGCTCACCCCCAGAGCGGGCCCCTCCAGGGCCTGCTCCAGCTTCTTGAGCTCCTCATATTCCACAAACTCCGAAAAGGCAGCGCCTACCCGTACCGACCTGTCCCGGCGGCCTACCGTAAAATGGAGGATTTCCCCTTCCAGCAGAACCTTTGCAACCTCTTTTCCCGCAAGTTCCTTTTGAAAAAAATTGCCCAATGTATTCAATGCGATATGTACCTCTTACTTTCTTAGCTTTCCCCGCACCGGGAAGGCCCGGTTGTCACAGCTTTTCCACTTCCAGCAGCAGCTCTTCCAAAAGCCTTTCCTCCGGCACCTTCCGGAGGATCTTCCCCTTTTTGAACAGGAGGCCTTCCCCTTCTCCTCCCGCTATGCCAATATCGGCTTCCCTGGCTTCCCCGGGGCCATTGACCGCACAGCCCATCACGGCCACCGTAATGTCCTTTTGGCAGCCGGAAAGGGCCTTTTCCACCTGCTGTGCCAAAGGGATAAGGCCAATTTTCGTGCGCCCGCAGGTGGGACAGGAAATGAAGCGCACGCCGGGCTTTTTCTCCAAAGCCCGTAAAATATCATACCCCGCGGCCACCTCTTCCGCCGGGTCGGCGGTGAGGGAAACCCGTATGGTGTCTCCAATACCCTGCTGGAGCAGGCTGCCTATGCCAATGGCAGATTTCACAAGCCCCAGCCTGGCTGTGCCCGCCTCTGTCACCCCCAAATGAAGGGGATATTCGCACCGCTGTGCAATGAGCTGGTAGGCCTTGATGGTGGAATCTACAGAGGAGGCCTTTAAAGAAATGACGGTATCGGTAAAATCGAACTTCTCCAAAAGGGAAACATGGTACAGCGCGCTTTCACACAAAGCCTCCGGAGTGGGGCCGCCATACTTTGCCAAAATATGCTTTTCCAAGGAGCCGGAGTTTACGCCTACCCGAATGGGGATTTTTTTGCTCCGGCACATATCGGCCACGGCCTTTACGCGGCTCTCCTCTCCAATATTCCCAGGGTTAATGCGTATTTTATCCACTCCGGCGGCAGCCGATTCCAAGGCCAGCTTGTAGTCGAAATGAATATCGGCCACCAGAGGGATAGAGACCTTTTCTTTGATGGCCGGGATCAAGGCCACCGCCTCCCTGTTGGGAATGGCGGCCCGCAGGATCTCACATCCCGCCCGCTCCAGCATAACCGCCTGGCGTACAGTACCCTCCCGGTCGGAGGCCGGCACGTTGAGCATAGACTGTACCGTGACAGGGGCGCCGCCGCCAATGGCTACAGCGCCCGCAAAAACCTGTTTGGACTTCCTCATATTGCAAGGGCTCCTTCCTTTTTCATAAAACCGCTTCCCGGCTTCAAAAGCCTGACCTTAAAAACTAGCCTTGAAAGATCCGCCAAATATCGTGGAAGGTGATAACCACCATTAAGCCGATTAACAAAATGAAACCCGCCGCGTGGACATAGGCCTCATATTTTTGAGGCACCGGTTTCCGGGTGATCCCCTCCCAAATTAAAAACAGCAGGCGGCCGCCGTCTAAAGCGGGCAGGGGCAGAAGGTTCACGATGCCCAGGTTCACAGTGATCAAGATCATCATCATTAAAATATTCTTCACCGCCGCGCCAAAGCCCTGCTTTAGCCCTTCTCCTGCCGCCTGGGAAATCACTTGGGCCGTCCCCACCGGCCCGGCAATTTCGTTTAAACCAAACCTGCCGGTGAAAATGCCTTTTAGGCTTTCCAGCACCATGCGGGACATGGAAAAAGTATCGGCGGCGGAACACTGGACCAGCCTCCAGAAATTCGGCTTCACCCCTGCGATGTAGAAATCCAGCTGCAATACAGTCCGGCCGTTTTCCAAAGTCCTGGAATTGAACTTTACCTCTCCCAAATCTATCTTTTGGCCGTCCCGCCGGATCACAAGATGCACCGCGTTAGGGTCGGCAATTCCCAGACCAAAGGAAAGGTCCCTCTCGGTATAAATGGCATAGCCGTCCACCTCCACAATGTAGTCTCCCGCCTGCACCCCCGCCGCTTCCAGAGCCGAATTCTCGTAAAAGCCGGCCACCTGGGGAATGCCGAAAAGCTCCTGCTGGGAAGTTATAACCAGCATGAGCAAAAAACCCAAAACAATGTTGAACACGCCTCCGGCCACCACCACCAGAATTCTCCGCCATACCGGTTTGTTCCCGAAGGCGTTTTTGTCGTCGCTGTCTTCGTCTTCCCCTTCCATGGCACAATAACCCCCGATGGGGAGAAGCCGCAGGGCATACCGGGTCTCTCCCTTTTGGAAGCTCAAAATTTTGGGGCCCATGCCCAAGGCAAATTCGTTCACCCGGATTTTCGAAAACTTCGCCATTAAGAAGTGGCCCAGCTCGTGGAAAAAAATGATAAACCCAAACAGCACTACGCCGATCACGATGAGCAAAACCACCTGTAAAATTTGCAAAACGGCACAACCTCTTTTCTATACTTTGCTTGAAAGTCCATTTCTTGGAAAACCGGGGAAAGTCCCGGCCTTTGACGAAACTATCCCGCTACTTTTTCAGCTTTTTTGTCCCGCCAGCTCCTCTACGACCCTTCCGGCCTCTTCCCCGGCCCAAAGGATGGCTTCCAGGGAGATCTCCTTCTCCCCTGCCAGTTTTTCCAAAGCCCGCTCTACCAGCTCGGGAATCTCCAAAAAGCCGGCCCGTCCCTGCAAAAACAGCTCCACTGCCTTTTCGTTAGCGCCGTTTGCCACCGCAGGCGCTATCCCGCCCTTTTTTGCCGCCTCCACACAAAGAGGCAGGCAGCGAAAAGCGGAAAAGTCCGGCCGGCAAAAGGTGAGATTCCCCACCTCCCAAAGCTTCAGCTCTCCCACCGGAGAGGGGTAACGGTTGGGATAGGTCAAGGCATATTGAATGGGGATGCGCATGTCGGGAAGCCCCAACTGCGCGATCACCGAATTATCCTGGTATTCTATGAGGGAGTGCACAATGCTTTCCCGGTGAACCACCACTTCTATCTCCTGGGGCGGCACATCGAAAAGCCAGGAGGCTTCTATGACCTCCAGCCCCTTGTTCATCAAGGTGGCGGAATCTATGGTGATCTTCGCGCCCATGCTCCAGTTGGGATGCCGCAGAGCCTGGGCAGGCGTCACCTCCCCCAGCTCGCCCTTGCTTTTTCCAAAAAAAGGGCCCCCGGAAGCCGTAAGGATCAATTTTTTTAAAGCCTTTTTTTCCGGGCATCCCTGCAGGCACTGGAAGATGGCGGAATGCTCGCTGTCTACCGGCAGGAGCTCCCCTTTATTCTTCCTCACCTCGTCCATGACAATGCATCCCCCCGCCACCAGGGTTTCCTTGTTAGCCAGGGCCACCGTCTTTTTCGCCTTAATGGCCGCCAAAGTGGGGCGAAGGCCGATCATGCCCACCACGGAATTCAAGGTAACCTGGGCGCGGGTGCCGGGGGCCCCCCGGCCCAGCCCCGCCCACCCCACCCACACCGGGAATGCCCCAACCCCGGGGCGGTGCCCCCACGCCCTGGC
>CANSKS010000090.1 GCA_947647615.1 uncultured Neglectibacter sp. | reverse complement strand
ATCGTATAGAATACGCCCTTCGTTTTCCGCGGTCTCAGCAATTTCTCTGGCCCGCTTTGCCACAGCCACAACTAAAGAATAGGAGCTATGATGCGGCGTTTTAATAATATTGTCAGAAGGTTTCAGCATCTTTCAACACCCTTTCAATAGAATTTGTATTCCTATAATATTTTAGCTTTTCCGCTTGAAGAATCGCCTGTACGTCGGCTACCGCGTCTTCCAAACGGTCATTAAAAACCACATAGTCGTAATCTTTGACATGAGAAAGCTCCTGGCAGGCGGTTTTCAAGCGCTCTTGGACCATGGCCTCCTCTTCCGTACCACGTCCCCGCAAACGTTTTTCTAAAACCTGCATGGAAGGAGGCAATATGAAAACGGAAACACAGTCGGGCATCTTTTTTTTGATCTGCGCCCCGCCATCCACCTCAATTTCCAGAACCACGTCTTTTCCTTCTTCCAGCCAAGCCTCTACCGGGGCTCTTGGCGTTCCATAGAAATTGCCGCAGTATTCCGTATATTCCAACATTTCCCCATTGCCGATCTGCTTTTGAAATTCATCCCGGCTGATAAAATAGTAATGCCTGCCATGTTCCTCACCTGGTCGCGGGGACCGAGTGGTGGCGGAAACAGAAAGAACCAAGTTTGCATCTTTAGAAAACATCTCTTTCAAGATGCTCCCTTTTCCGCCTCCGGACGGGGCGGAAATCACAATCAGTAACCCTTTATTCATCGAATTCCTCCTCTGGCGCGAGATCTTCTTTACCGTTAAACCTGCCCGCCAGTGTTTCCGGAAGCAAGGCCGAAAGCACAATACTGTCGCAGTCGGTGATGATCACCGATTTTGTTTTCCGGCCAAAAGTTGCATCGATCAACGTGCTGTTTTCCTTGGATTCTTGAACAATGCGCTTAATAGGGGCAGATTCCGGGCTTACCACAGCTACCACCTTACTGGCGGAAATCATGTTGCCAAACCCAATATTCACCAGTTTCACTGTTGCTCTCCTTTATTCAATATTTTGCACCTGTTCCCGTATCTTCTCTATTTCGGACTTAATGTCCACCACCAAATAAGCGATCTGGGAATTGACCGATTTTGACCCGATGGTGTTTGCCTCTCGATTCATCTCCTGAACCAAAAAATCAATTTTCCGGCCTACGGGTTCTTCTGTCTCCAACAGCTTTTCCAACTGGGCAAAGTGGCTGCGAAGCCGCACAATTTCTTCGTCTATGGCAACCTTATCGGCAAATATGGCCACTTCGGTGAGCACCCGCTGTTCTTCAAAACGAGTATCGCCCAACAGCTCTTGTATTTTATTGTGCAGCCGCTCTTCATATTCCTTTACAGTTTGCGGGGCTTCCCGCTCAATGTCCTCCACAATGGACATTATTTTCCCGGCTTTGGAAAGAATATCTGCCTTCAGGCGGGCACCTTCATCCTGCCTCATTTGCAGGAACGATCCAATTGCCAGGTCGGCGATCTGGCGAACAGCTTCCCACACCGCTTCTTCGTCTTCCGGCTCCCTGTGTATCGAAAAAATATCGGAATAACGGGAAAGAAGGGCCAAGGAAGGCTCATCCGGAAGCCGGTATCGTTCCTTCAACTCTTTCAGCGCTTCCAGGTACCCAAGGGCTAAGGAATGGTTTACTTGAACTGTCAAATCGGCTTCTTCTAATGTTTCAATTTGCAGGAACACATCTATTTTTCCACGGGAGACTCTATTCTGTACATAAGTTTTTAGCTTGTCCTCTAAAAAGAGATATCCGCGGGGAATACGGGAAGAAAATTCAAAATATTTATGATTGACCGCCCTAATCTCAAAAGTAATGCGGCGGCCCTCCACCGTCCCTTCTCCGCGCCCATAGCCTGTCATGCTTCGGAGCATTAAAATCATCCTTCTCTTTCAGAAAAATTTCAAAAAAGCAAGAATTCCAATAATAGATTATTATACCATTTTAAGAAATTTAATGCAACCTCAAAAGTACCAAAAAGCCATAATGTAAGAGAAACTTAAGCGATTTCTTCAGGAAGCCCTGTGATCCATTAAAAATTCGCCAGCTGTCCGGCATTTTTCTTTTGTGAAGATAGGCTTTATTACCGTAAAAAAGACACGGGTTTTTCCCGTGCCATTGTTTTTTGGCTCTAAACTTTATTCATAGTGCACAATGGTTTCCATGGCAGTAAAAGCATGGGACTCGTCTGTCTTAAACCCGCGTTTTTGGAAGAAATCCCAAAAATCCGGAAAAGCCGTAAGGATCTGGCTGGCACCGTTTACCTCGCCAAAGGAAGCCGCCGCGCGCATGAGAGAATCCAGAATAAAAGTCTGCTCCATGTTGGGCTTTTGAGAGATATGATAGCCTTTTGCCCACAGCTTTAAAATACAAAGCTCCTGGCCCTCTACCTTTACAGCAACATAGCCCAGCGTGTCTTCCTGTTCACACATGGCTAGAACTCTGAGATTTGCCTCATCTGCGTTTTCTGAGAGCTCCGCCAGGAGCTCTTTTTCCCGTTCCCTGTCTGCCATTGGCAATATTTCGATCATTTACCTTTTCCCCTTTCTTTTTGGCTTCGGCCAACAGGCCCAAGATCTCTTCCTTCGTCAGTTCCCGGTAAGTTCCTTGACGAAGCATTCCCAGCCGTACAGGGCCAATGGCAATCCGTTTTAACCGGGCCACCTCCAGCCCAAGCACCTCGCACATTTTGCGGATTTCCCGGTTCCGCCCTTCAAAAAGAATAATTTCTAAGACAACCCGTTCTCCTTGTTGTTCCAGCACCCGCACTTTTGCCGGAGCCGTCATTTTTCCGTCGATGACAATTCCCGTGCTTAAGCTGTTGAGTTGACGTTCCGTAATGCCTGGGCGGACTGTGACCCGGTAAGTCTTCGCCACATGGTGACTGGGGTGCGTGATCTGGTTGGCAAACTCCCCGTCGTTTGTCATCAAAAGCAATCCTTCGGAATCTTTATCCAGTCTGCCTACAGGATACACACGACTGCCAAGATCTCCAACCAATTGAGCCACGCATTTTCGGCCCCGTTCATCCTGCATGGTAGTCACAACTCCCCGAGGCTTGTAAAGGGCCAAATACCACCGTTTTTCCGAAAGGACAAGGCGTTCTCCGTCCAGGGCCACCACATCCTGTATGGGGTCGGCGCTTTCTCCCAAACGCACACTTTTCCCGTTCACCGTCACCCGTCCTGCCAAAATAAGTTCTTCGGCCTTCCGGCGGGAAGCCACGCCAAAAGAAGCCAATATTTTTTGTATTCTGATTTTTTGCGACATAATTTATCCCGGGCCGAAGATTTTCTTCCAGATCCCGTCCTTCTCTTTCTGTATACTTGCCACATTTTCCTGAGCAGCTACCGGTATGCTGAAAATTTGTGTCCCATCTAAATAATACACAATCTTTCCCAAGGTATCCCCTTTTTTCACTGGCGCATAAACAAATCGAGGCAAAAACACTCTTTTTGTTATTTTTTGAGCTTCCTCCGCAAAAAGCGGGAGCTCCCCGCCCTCCAGGCCCTGAACTTTAACACCTTCTTTTTCTCCGCCCGTTAAGGGAAGAGAAAGAGAAAACTCCTTGCCATTGAAGGAAACAGGCTTTACTACAGAGAAGCCATAATCTAACAAAAGGCAATGGTCGTTCCAATCGTCCGGAGCGTTTAAGGTGACAGCAATCAAGGTGACGCCATCTCGTTGGGCCGCCGAAACCAGACACCTGCCGGATTTCTTTGTAAAACCTGTTTTCACACCGATGCAGCCTTCGTAAAGGCGCAGCAGCTTATTATGGTTTTCGTAAGAAACGGCTTTTTCCGGAGCTTGGAACTGCACCTGATAGGTCCGGCTGGAAGAAAGCTCTTGGAACCAATGGTTTTTCAAAGCCTCTTGGGCCAGCCGCGCCATATCCAGCGCCGTAGAATAATGCTCCTGAGCATCTAAACCCGAAGGGGTGACAAAATGGGTGTTTTCAAGGCCCAGCTCTTTGGCACGGGCGTTCATTCGCTCTGCAAAGGCCTCTTGGCTGCCGGCAAGGTACAGCGCCGCCGCGTTGGCGGCGTCGTTACCGGAGGCCAGTAGCATGCCGGCGGCCAAATTGCGAAGGGAAATTTCATCTCCCGCCTGAAGTCCCATAGAAGAGCCTTCTACCGCCACCATTTCTTCGGTAATGGAAACAATAGGATCTTTTTTTTCTTCGGCCGCCTCCAACGCCAATAAAGCTGTCATAATCTTTGTGGTGCTGGCCATAGAAAGCTTTTTCTCGCTTTCTTTTTCCCAGATCACCTGCCCTGTCTCTCCGCAAATTAAAACCGCGCTTTCTGCGGAAATCCCATCCGGCAGGGAAACCGATTTCACCGGGAAAGCCGAAAGAACTACTAAAATTGCTGCAAAAACAGCTAGGACACCCCTTCGAATAAAATGCTGCAACGTATATCACCGCCTTGGGAAATAACTATGCAGCCAAGCATAAAAATTATTCCAGAGGCTCTTGTTTCGGCAAGGGCGCCGGTTCCGAACCTTTCTTTTTTGAGTCAAACAGGGAAGAAATTTTATCCACTACATCGGGCATTTTTTCCAAAGCTC
>CANSKS010000089.1 GCA_947647615.1 uncultured Neglectibacter sp. | reverse complement strand
ACGCGAAATGCGGACCTTCCCCTATGGTACGCGAGCATTTTTCCGTGAGGCTTTTTGGTACGAAAAGCCTCATCCGCCCTGCACCACCACTTTCTTCACGGCTTTCCGCGCCAACCATTTCCCGAGCAGCACCAGAACAGTCAGCCAGAAGACCTGCAAAAGCATAGCCCGATAAAGGGAAGCACCGGAAAGATCTCCGGAATATACCCGAAAAGGAACGTTCTGTACAGCCGCGAAGGGTAAAAGTTCCATGACCTGCCTCAAACCATTCGGAAAAAATGGGATGGGCAGTATTTCCCCTTGAAGAAGCCCCATTAGGGAACTAGCTACCATACGAATGCCGGCAGAGGAAAGGGTAAAAAAGGTAAGCAAATAGATCAGCATACCAATCGCCACCACCACAAAGAGGCTAAAAAACATGGTGAACACCGTACATATTAAAGCAGAGGCACTTGACGGGTTCCCCACGCCGTAAGGGGCAGGCAAAAAAGCCGCCACCAGTAAAATAGGCATACAACGCAGCACTGCCCGGGAAAGCCGGGTAGCAACGCTGCGGGCAAACCACATATTATAAATCTCGATGGGGCGGCAAATCTCGTAGGCAATGTTGCCGTTTTGAATGGCGTCAAAAATTTCGTTTTCAAAAAACCAGGACATGAACAAAGCCAGGAAAGCCTGCTGCAGCCAAATATAAGTTGAAGTGGCCTGAAATGTCATGGGAAAAGCACCGGGATCGGCTTCATAAAAGGCTCGGAAGGCCAGAATTTCCAGCCCACCCCAAACAAACTGAGTGGCAATTCCAGCCAAGGCCGCCGCTCTATATTGCAAGCCCATGGAAAAACGAAGACGAAAAAAAGCCCAATATTTTTTCATAATGCCCTCTCCCTAAATATTATATTGTTTATAGAGCTGGGCTACTGTTTCGTCTACCTTTTCGCCCCCCTGTAAAATATCTTGAAAAGAACCATCCAACAAAATACGGCCCTTCCCGATGAGGATCACTCGGCTGGCCAGAGCTTCAATATCCTGCATGTCGTGGGTAGTAAGAATGACAGTAGTCCTTCTTTCCTGGTTGATCTGGCGAATAAACTTCCGCACCGCCAGTTTTGACACTGCGTCCAGCCCTATGGTGGGCTCATCCAAAAACAGCAGCTTGGGCCGGTGGAGCAATGAAGCGGCAATTTCGCAACGCATCCGCTGGCCCAACGAAAGCTGTCGGGCCGGGGTGCGCAGCAGCTCTCCCAAATCCAACAGCTCTGTGAGCTGGGAGAGGCTTCCTTCGTACACATCTTGGGGAATGGAATAGATCTCTTTTAAAAGCTCCATGGAATCGATCACAGGGACGTCCCACCACAACTGCGAGCGCTGGCCAAACACCACGCCGATCTCCCGCACATGGGCGACTCTATCTTTCCAAGGAATCCTGCCGTTTATGAAGCAGGTTCCACTGTCGGGCGTTAGAACACCGCTCAAAATTTTAATGGTACTACTCTTACCCGCTCCGTTGGGACCTATGTAGCCTACCATTTCTCCTTCCTTTATGGTAAAGCTCACATCCTCCAGGGCATGAATCTCCTCATACTCCTTGTGGAACAGCGCCTTTGCCGCCTGGGAAAACCCGGCGTTCCGTTTAGCTATTCGAAAGGTCTTTCGCAAATGTGAAACTTCGATCATTCTTTTTCCCTCCTAACCAGCAAAAAACGTAAAAAGACAACCTAAGCCCCGAGAACTATTTCCCGGGGCAACTCACCAAAAAATTCTCTTTCTTTTTGGAAAGGGAATTTTATTTTATTACAAAAAAGAAGATAAGTCAACAAAAAAGTTGAAAATTATGGCATTTTTTTAAAACTTTTCTATACAACGAGTCCTCGAAAAAGCCTATAGCCTCCGATAAACCGTAAACCACATTGTCAGAAAGCAAGCAAGTCCGCCGATCGCATTGGAAATGGGTTCTGCTAAAAACACGCCCTCCACACCAAATCCCACAGCTGGAAGCAACAGTGTTAAAGGGACAACAATTACCGCTTTTCGAAGCAGAGAAAAGAAAATGGCCTGTTTTACTTTTCCCAAGGCCTGGAATGTCGTTTGCCCCACAAACTGAAAGGACATAAAGAAAAACCCAAAGAAATAGATGGTCAACATTCTCGCACCGGTTCCCACAATTTGAGGGTCGGAAGAAAAAACGGTGATGAGTTGCCGCGGCAGTAGCATCACGAGAACCCAGGCAAGGACCGTATACCCAACGCCCAGCAATGCAGTAAAACGGATCCCTTCTTTTACTCTTTCATTTTCCTTTGCACCATAATTATAACCCAAAACCGGTTGAGCCCCTGTGCTGACTCCGGAAACAGGAAGCGATAATATTTCTCGAACAGAATTCAATACTGTGAGAATGCCCACATATAAGTCACCGCCATACAGCTGAAGCTGATTGTTACATACAATTTGTACCAGGCTGTTAGTCCCCTGCATTACAAAGCCGGGAACCCCCATGGCCACAATATCTTTTGTCAATTTAAGGTCGATGCGCATCCTGTTCACACGAATTCTTAAAATGGCCTTTTTTCCTGTAAGAAACTTCAATACCCACAAAGCAGAAACGCCTTGACTGATCACCGTTGCCAGCGCCGCGCCGCGAACCCCCATATGAAAATAAAAAATAAAAATTGGGTCCAGAACAATATTTATTACGGCACCGATCATGGTGGTCATCATACCGGTTTTTGGAAAACCTTGCGCATTTATGTAGCCATTTAACCCAGTGGCAAGCATGGAGAAGGCCGTTCCAAACAAATAAATTTGCAAATATTCATCCGCATATTGAACAGACACCTGACTGGCTCCAAAAAGCATTAGTATAGGCCTGCGCAAAAAATAACAAAGGGAAAACAGCAGGATCGAGGAAATAAACAACAGGGAAAAAACGTTTCCCAAGATTTTCTCCGCCGTTTCCTCTTCCCTTTTTCCCCGGGCAATAGAAAACAAAGCTGTGCCGCCGCTTCCAAAGAGATTAGTAAAGGCTGCGATGAGGACAATCACCGGAAAGGTAATACCCAATCCTGTCAAGGCCATGTCGCTATCGCCGGGAAGATGTCCAATGTAAATCCTGTCTACCACATTATAAAGCAAGTGTACAATTTGGGCCGCCGTCAACGGGATGGCCTGCGCAATAATACGGCGCTTCACAGAGCCGACAGAAAAATCTTTCTCACTGGAATTCATAAAACTCAGGATCTCCTTTCCTACCGACCTGCCAATCTCTCACAGCGGCCATGCAAGGCGCTGCCTTATGGGATCAACGCCTGCATTCATTTAATGGCTTTACGCCTAAAACAGTTGCGGGAATCTTATAAGCTGGGCGGAAAATTTGATAACACTATACCCAAGCCCAAAGGGGCGCAAAAAACGGCTGTTGCCGTTGATAACGCGAGCTTCCTTTGGACTACCCTCTGTCAAAAATGAAATACCGGCCCGTATGCTTTTTGTACTCCGTATATTTTTCTCCAAACACTTTTTCTAAAAATTTTTCCTCCTGCAATATCTGCAAATGGAGCACGAGAACTGCGTAAAGCACAAAAATCAAATGTAAATAATTGAAAAACGCCGCCAACACTCCGAGATACAACAGATCAAAACCGAGAAAAGCGGGGTTACGGCTGAGCCGGTAGATTCCCACCGTCACAAGATCGGTTTCCTCCTTTGCAGGTATACCCGCTCTCCAACTGTCTTTCATCGTTGCCATAGCTATGAGAAAAACGAGAACACCAAGAGCGGCAACCCCAATGCCCAGCCAAGCATAAGAGGATTTCCACATACGGAAGTCGAAAATAATACTGGCCGCTTCTACAAAAACGACGGCATAAGTGGCTGTCTTTAACAACATCTCGATCACAAGCATTTTTCGGGGCTTGTTCCCCTTGCCCATTTGGTCCGTTTTCACGCCTTTCCTATGCTGCAATATCATTTTGGTAAAGTATGCAATATAAAAATGCAGCAATTACAAGAAAGGCGGATAGCTGGATCGGTTTCATCTCCTGGTCTCCCCCCTTCCAAAAGTAAAAGTATACCATGCAGTTGTAGCTCTTTCTGCATTTGGAGGCCGAAAGAGCCGTCAAGTGTAGCAGAATTGCGGGGTGAAGAGAGCCAAATTATATCACGAAATCCTACCCGATAAGCTGGAAGCTGTTCTGTTCTTCCGTTCATTCCTTCAAATTTTGCAGAGCCTCCGGATTATTTGAGATAACCATTCCGAGAGTTTGACATTTTTCCATGCTTGGACAGTCACCGCATGTCATCACGCCTTTTTTCAACGCACATTGGCGAACACCGCAAAGACTATCGCAAAATACAGTTTTAATCCCCTCCTCACGGCAGCCCTGGCAGTTGATATGTTCCGGCAAAATAGGAGCATTATTTAACTCCGCCCAGAGCTTTGCGGTTTTTTCACGCAACGCCTGGTCGTTATGGATTGTCGCAAGATAGGCATCGCATTTTTCACAATCCAACCCGCAATATGCAATCTTATTGTTCATTGTTATGTCCCTCCTAAAACTGGAATTTGAAAACCATAAACGTATGAGTGATTATTGCTCTCCGCAGGTTACATAAAGTCTTCCAAAGGCCTTGAAAATAAAGGATTTATCGCAATGTGCTCGCCTTGATTTTCACACAAGCTTGCTCTTTCCCTGACTGCTTTTAAGAGAAATTTCAAGGGCAAGGAAATTTGGTAAAAAAAGATAACCGAGTGTGGCAATCGGAGAACTGTGATGTGTGTGCGAATATATTATAACGGAGGATTTTATAATGGGCAAGTACATTTATGGTGAAAGCAACGGCTTATGGTACGAATCGGAGGACAATTATTACACTCCTTGTCTGACACCTCCCCAAGAAGAAAGCAAACCTATCGATTGGAGGCAAAAACGGTAAAGAAAAATCTTTGCCGCCTAAAAATCTTTTAAAAAAGGTCTTGTTTGTGACGCTGC
>CANSKS010000088.1 GCA_947647615.1 uncultured Neglectibacter sp. | reverse complement strand
ATGGGACTTTCTGTGGGTACCAATGTGTTGGTGGCCCAATATTACGGCGCAGGAAATAAGAAGGATTTACAGGAGACAGTACACACGTCCATTTTGGCCAGCCTGATTTTTGGGGTGGCCCTGATTCTGGTGGGAATCCTGCTGGCCCGCCCGATGCTGGAGATGATGGGTACACCGGAAGATGTTTTGAACCAGGCTGCCCTCTACATGCAGATCTACTTTGTGGGAATGCCTGTGCTGATGCTTTACAACTTCGGCGCCGCCATTCTGCGGGCAGTGGGGGATACCCAGCGGCCCCTTTATTTTCTATTGCTTTCCGGCCTTGTGAACGTGGTGCTGAACCTGATCTTTGTCATAGGATTTCGCCTGGATGTGGCCGGGGTGGCGATTGCCACGGTGGCTTCCCAGGCCATTTCTGCTGGGTTGGTATTTTGGTGCCTGACAAAGGTGGAGGGCGATTATAAGCTGGAGCCGAAGAAGCTTTGCCTAAAGGGAGATAAGCTTTGGAAAATGGCTAAGATAGGCCTTCCGGCAGGCATTCAGGGAGCCTCTTTCTCCATTTCCAATGTGCTAATCCAGTCTTCCATCAATTCCTTTGGGGCGGTGGCCATGGCGGGGAATACGGCGGCCTCCAACATTGAGGGTTTTGTTTCTACCGCGATGGATTCCTTTTCCCAGGCGGCTCTTAGCTTTACCGGCCAGAATTTAGGGGCGGGGAAGGTGAAGCGCGTCACCCGGATTATGATTTTGTGTCTGCTGCTGGGCTCCGGCGTGGGGCTGGTGCTGGGAGCAGGCGGGTATCTCTTGGGCCCGCAGCTTTTGCAGATTTACTCTAGCGATCCGGCGGTCATTGAATTTGGTCTGCGGCGCATGGGAATCGTGTGCTCCCTGCAGCTCATCGGCGGCCTGATGGGCACTATGGTAGGCGTGTTGCGAGGAATGGGAGCTTCTTTTATCCCTATGGTCATCACCATTTCCTTTGTCTGCGGCTTCCGAGTGATCTGGATTTTTACCGTCTTTGCGGCGGTCCCCACCTTAGAGGTATTGTATGTCTCCTATCCTATCACTTGGGGTCTTGCGGCCCTTTTCGACTTTATTTGTTATTTTTTTGTGAAAAGACGCATGGAAAAGAAACGCCGGCTTGCGGAACCAGTTTAGTTGGCATATAATAAAAGACGCTGTTTCCGGCAGCAGAAAAGCCGGGAAAGCGTCTTTTCATTTTTAGGCATATAAGATATAAGGAAGTGTAAGATTTTGAAATTTCGGTTAAAGCCTAGAGCGCACCGGGGATCTTATGAGATGGATATGACCAACGGTCCCCTTTTAAAAAAGATCGTGCAGTTTTCTATTCCGTTGGCCCTTTCTGGCATTTTGCAGCTGCTGTTTAATGCGGCAGATATTGTGGTGGTGGGCCGGTTTGCCGGGAACCAGGCTTTGGCGGCGGTGGGTTCCACCGGGGCGCTGATCAATTTGCTTGTGAACGTGTTCATCGGCCTCCCTGTGGGCACCAACGTTTTGGTGGCCCGCTATTATGGAGCAGGCCACCAAAAAGAGCTGGAAGAAACGGTGCATACCTCCGTGGCGATCAGCCTGATATTCGGGGCAATTTTGATTGCCATTGGGGTGGCTTTGGCCAAGCCGTTGCTCTCCCTTATGGGGACGCCGGAGGACGTTATTGACCAGGCCGCCCTTTACATGCGAATTTTTTTTGTAGGCATGCCGGCCAATATGCTTTATAATTTTGGCGCGGCGGTGCTTCGGGCGGTGGGAGATACCAAAAGGCCCCTCTACTTCCTTTTGGCTGCGGGCGTGGTCAATGTACTGCTGAATTTGTTCCTTGTCATCGTTTTCCACTTAGGTGTGGCAGGCGTGGCCCTGGCTACGGTGATCTCCCAGGTGATCTCTGCGGTGCTGGTAACCCTTTGCCTGGTCAAAAATCATGGTCCTTACGCCTTGAACCTGAAAAAATTGCGGGTGGTAAAGGATAAGCTCTTTTCCATGATGAAAATTGGCCTGCCTGCTGGGCTCCAGGGCGCGATCTTTTCCATTTCCAACGTGTTGATTCAATCCTCCATCAATTCTTTTGGCTCCGTAGCCATGGCGGGAAGCACGGCGGCGGCCAACGTGGAGGGATTCGTGTATACAGGCATGAACGCCTTTCACCAGTCGGCCCTCAGCTTTACCGGCCAAAATTTGGGAGCGGGAAAATATCGCCGGGTAGGAAGAATTTTGTGGCAGTGTGTGCTTTTGGTTTCGGCGGTAGGTTTGGTGTTGGGCATAGGGGCCTATTTATTTGGAGAAGGACTTCTGGGAATTTACTCCTCCGACCCTAAGGTAATCGCCTATGGCATAGAACGTTTGCTGGTGATTTGTACGCCTTATTTCCTTTGCGGCATTATGGACGTGCTGGTGGGCAGCCTCCGGGGAATGGGCTATTCCATGGTCCCTATGGTGGTTTCTATTTTGGGTGTGTGCGGCCTCCGTGTGCTTTGGATTTACACCGTGTTCGCTGCCCACCGTTCTTTGTTTGTGCTTTACCTTTCCTACCCTGTCACCTGGGTGATTACAGCGGCATTCCATTTTATTAGTTATTTAGTCCTGCACCATAAGTTCCTAAAACCGAAAATAGAAGAGGAAAAGCGGCTGGCGGTCCAGGAATGCTGACATGCCCGGCTATATGGCAAACCGATGGTTCCCGATTACGGCAATGACTTCTCGGGAGAAAATCCATTTGCTGGTGGCCTTTTTGGGGTTGTAATAATAGATTGCGCCGCCGGAGGGGTCGGAGCCGTTAATGGCTTCCCTGGCAGCCTGGTAGGCGGAATCTGCCACAGCGGCGTTGATGCCGCCGTCGTTCAGGCAGGAAAAGGCTCCTGGCTGGTAAATGACTCCCGAAAGAGTATTGGGAAAGGAAGGATGGGCGATACGGTTCATAATCACAGCTCCCACGGCCACCTGGCCTTCGTAGGGCTCGCCTCGGGCTTCCGCGGAAATAATGGTGGCCAAAAGCTGGAGGTCACTTTCGGTGTACCCGCCATAGCCGCCGGAAGAAGAGGTCAGCCCCAAAGCTTCCAATGTGTTTTTCCCTGCGATGCCGTCGGCATCCAGGCCCTGGTCCCTTTGAAAAGCCGTCACGGCCTCTTGGGTCTTGGAGCCATAGATGCCGTCTGCGGCGCCGGGAGAATACCCCAACTCCTGTAGCTTTTGCTGGATCGCCGCCACTTCGTCGCCGGTGGAGCCATACTTGGAGAGGGCGGAAGCGGAGTGACCGTTCCAGAGCATCAGCAAGATCATGAGATTAATAAGGGCGATTACCAGGATCCGCCAGGAATAAAGGGCGACCCGTTTCATTTTTTCATGTTTCATGTTCGCAATCCTTTCTTTTGTCCATTTATATATAAGAAAAACCAGATGTAACTATTCGATAACCTGCCCTTTCCAAATAAAAAACTATTCCTGGAAATTTTATCTTTTCCGTTCCCCCTATGAAAAAAGAAAAAAGCCGGTAAAAACAGGGAATAAATATAGGGATATTACAGAGAGCAACCACTATATATAGACAAAAACAGAAATCCGAAAAAAAAAGAGAAAAAAAAGAAAAAAAGGTGTTGACAAAAGGGGAGAGATTTGATATTATAGTCAAGCGCTCGAGAGAGACGGCAAGCCGGAAGCGAAAGGCCGGGAGGCAGAGAAAGCGACGGGGAGCCTAAAGGAAGGGCGCGAAAAGGACCTTGAAAATTAAACAACGAGAAGAAGTAAGGACCCGTGATTCCGAAGAGAAAAGACTCGAGGAAGAACAGGAACAGAACCTAAGAAAAATCTGTGACAGGATAGTCAGAAGACGTCCGAAGGAAGAAGAGCTAAGCAAAAGGCTCTGGATAAGAGATTTGAAAGCTGAAAGGCTTTTAGATACCATTATTTAGAGAGTTTGATCCTGGCTCAGGACGAACGCTGGCGGCGTGCCTAACACATGCAAGTCGAACGGAGATACGCGCTGAATGACGAAGCTTGCTTTTGAATTCTTGTGTATCTTAGTGGCGGACGGGTGAGTAACGCGTGAGCAACCTGCCTTTCAGAGGGGGATAACGTTTGGAAACGAACGCTAATACCGCATGAGACTACGGTACTACATGGTACAGTAGCCAAAGGAGCAATCCGCTGAAAGATGGGCTCGCGTCCGATTAGATAGTTGGCGGGGTAACGGCCCACCAAGTCGACGATCGGTAGCCGGACTGAGAGGTTGAACGGCCACATTGGGACTGAGACACGGCCCAGACTCCTACGGGAGGCAGCAGTGAGGGATATTGGGCAATGGGGGAAACCCTGACCCAGCGACGCCGCGTGAGGGAAGACGGTCTTCGGATTGTAAACCTCTGTCTTTGGGGACGAAAAAGGACGGTACCCAAGGAGGAAGCTCCGGCTAACTACGTGCCAGCAGCCGCGGTAATACGTAGGGAGCAAGCGTTGTCCGGATTTACTGGGTGTAAAGGGTGCGTAGGCGGCCCTGCAAGTCAGAAGTGAAATCCATGGGCTTAACCCGTGAACTGCTTTTGAAACTGTCAGACTTGAGTGAAGTAGAGGTAGGCGGAATTCCCGGTGTAGCGGTGAAATGCGTAGAGATCGGGAGGAACACCAGTGGCGAAGGCGGCCTGCTGGGCTTTAACTGACGCTGAGGCACGAAAGCATGGGTAGCAAACAGGATTAGATACCCTGGTAGTCCATGCCGTAAACGATGATTACTAGGTGTGGGGGGTCTGACCCCCTCCGTGCCGGAGTTAACACAATAAGTAATCCACCTGGGGAGTACGGCCGCAAGGCTGAAACTCAAAGGAATTGACGGGGGCCCGCACAAGCAGTGGAGTATGTGGATTAATTCGAAGCAACGCGAAGAACCTTACCAGGTCTTGACATCCCGGTGACCGGCTTAGAGATAAGCTTTCCCTTCGGGGCACTGGTGACAGGTGGTGCATGGTTGTCGTCAGCTCGTGTCGTGAGATGTTGGGT
>CANSKS010000087.1 GCA_947647615.1 uncultured Neglectibacter sp. | reverse complement strand
AATATGGAAAGGCGGACTGCAAAGGCGCTGCGGGGTTAGGAGAGGAGAGAAAAGACAGAGAAGTGGGAGGCAGGAAGGAAAATCTATAGAAAAAAGAACGAAATTTTGCTTGACAGAACAGAGAGAATCATTGAAAATAGAAATAGAAAAATATGGGAGATTTTTCTCATTTGTAAAGGGAAAAATCCATTTTCTGGAAAAGAGAGGAGCTAAAACAGCATGGAATATCTGATTGGTATTGATCTTGGCACCAGCGGCACAAAGACTGTCCTGTTCGACAAAACAGGAAAAGCGATAGCCAGCGCTACCGTAGAATACCCTATGTATCAGGAAAAAAACGGCTGGGCGGAGCAGGACCCCTTGGATTGGTGGCAGGCCTCGACCGCCACTATCGCCGAAGTCCTTAAAAAAAGCGGCATCGACCCCGCCAATGTAAAAGGCGTTGGGATCGCCGGGCAGATGCACGGCCTCGTGATGCTAGACGCGGATGGTAGGCCCCTGCGCCGCTCTATTATTTGGTGCGACCAGCGAACTGCCGCCGAATGTGAAGAGATCACCGAAAAGGTGGGAGCCGACCGGCTGATCGCTATTACCGCCAACCCGGCGCTTACCGGTTTTACTGCCTCAAAAATTTTGTGGGTACGGAATCACCAGCCGGACATCTACGAAAAATGTGCCCATATCCTCTTGCCCAAAGACTATGTCCGTTATATGCTCACCGGCGACTTTGCCACCGAGGTTTCCGACGCCTCCGGCATGCAGCTTCTGGATGTACCCAATCGTTGTTGGAGCAAGGAGGTCCTGGAAAAGCTGGAGATTGAAGAGCGTTTGCTTGGGAAAGTATATGAATCGCCCGAGGTGACCGGTGTGGTTACCGAAGCCGCAGCGGCGCTTACCGGGTTAAAGGCGGGCACGCCCGTGGTCGGCGGGGCAGGCGACAACGCCGCGGCCGCCGTAGGAACCGGCGTCGTGCGGGATGGCAAGGCCTTCACCACCATTGGCACCTCCGGCGTGGTATTTGCCCATACGGACCAGATTTCTATTGATCCCAAGGGGCGGGTACACACGTTCTGCTGCGCGGTACCCGGTGCCTGGCATGTGATGGGGGTTACCCAGGCTGCCGGTCTGTCCCTCAAATGGTTCCGGGATAACTTTTGCCTGGAGGAAAAGCAAACTGCCGAGGGTATGGGAGTAGACCCGTATTACCTGATGGATCAGGAAGCGAAAAGGGTGCCCATTGGCTGCAACAAGCTTTTGTACCTGCCCTATTTGATGGGCGAGCGGACGCCCCACCTGGATCCCGACTGCCGGGGTGTATTCTTTGGCCTCTCCGCCATTCATACGAAATACGATATGCTCCGTGCCGTCATGGAAGGCGTTGTGTATTCTCAAAGGGACAGCGTGGAGATTTTGCGCAGCATGGGAATCTCCCTTTCGGAGATGCTGGCCTGCGGCGGCGGCGGAAGCTCGCCTCTGTGGCGGCAAATGCTGGCCGACGTCTACGACTGCCCGGTGAAGACCGTGATATCCAAAGAGGGGCCTGCCTTGGGTGCTGCGATTTTGGCCGGCGTAGGCGCGGGACTGTATCCCTCTGTCCAGGAGGCCTGCGATGCCATGATCCAGACAAATCCGCCCCAGGAGCCCATCCCGGAGAATGTGCCCCGGTACGAGGCCTTTTACCAAGTCTACCGGACCCTGTACCCGGCTTTGAAGGAAAACTACAAGCTGTTGGCCCGTGCGGAATAAGCTCCGGCGATATAAATTCTACTGGGCTTGAAAAAAGAAAAATTTTCTTAGTCTTCTGCCTTTGCAACAACAAACTCCTCTTTTTTGGGGTATGATAAAAAGGAAATACTATGTGGAAAGGATGGATCTTTATGGCAGTAATCACGATAAGTCAGAACAATTTTGAAAAGGAAGTTCTACAGGCTTCCGAGCCTGTCCTTCTGGATTTTTGGGCCAGCTGGTGCGGCCCCTGTAAAATGTTTTCTCCCATTGTAGACGAATTTGCCCAGGAAAACCTTGGAAAGGTAAAAGTAGGAAAGGTAAATGTGGATGAAGAGCCCGACTTGGCGGCGCAATTCGGCGTGATGAGCATTCCTACCGCCATCGTATTCAAAGATGGGAAAGCAATTCAAACGGCTATCGGTGTCCAGCCAAAGGCCAAGCTGGAGGAAATGGTCCGATAAACAAAACGCGGAGGCCGGAGAACGCCGGAAGGCATTCTCCGGCCTTTCTAAAAAGTAACTGGCACAAATAATCGGCAAGGAGGTTTCTTTCATATGGAATCGGTTTACGACATGATTGTTATTGGTGGGGGACCTGGCGGTTACACCGCCGCTCTTTATGGGGCCAGAGCCAGCCTTTCCGTGTTGCTGTTGGAAAAGTTAGCTCCCGGCGGGCAAATGGGCACAACCGATAGGATCGATAACTATCCCGGGTTTCCCCAGGGAGTGGGAGGCTTTGACTTGGCTTTGCAAATGAAAGAAGGAGCAGAGCGGTTCGGCGCGGTAACAAAGCTTTCCGAGGTAATCAGCGTGGACTTAAAAGGGACGACCAAGCAGATTCGTACCACAGACGGCACCTACCAAGGGAAGACTGTCATTTTGGCAGCCGGAACCCATCCCAGAGAGCTGGGGCTTTCGGGAGAGCGAGAGCTGCGTGGAAAAGGGGTTTCCTACTGTGCCACCTGCGACGGGATGTTTTACCGGAATAAGGTGGTTGCCGTGGTAGGCGGTGGAAATACCGCAGCGGCGGATGCCCTTTATTTAGCTAGGCTCTGTAAAAGAGTTTATGTAATCCACCGAAGAGATGTGCTTCGCGCCTCCAAAGCTTATTGGGGGCCTCTGCAAAAAACAGAAAACGTAGAATTTCTTTGGAACAGCGAAGTCAGCGAGATTCTCCAGCAAAACGGGAAACTCCAAGGCCTTTCCATAACGGAAAAGAAGACCGGCGCAAAGAAGGAGCTTTCTTGTGAGGGTCTCTTTGTAGCCATAGGAGCCCTGCCCAATACCGGTCTTTTCCAGGGTCAGGTGGCACTTAATGAAGGGGGATATGTACTTGCCGACGAAACCACCTGTACCGAATTGCCCGGTGTCTTTGCTGTGGGGGACCTGCGCAAAAAACCTCTGCGCCAGGTGGTAACCGCAGCTTCCGACGGCGCTGTGGCTGCCTATTTTGCGGAGGAATACCTTTCCTCTCAATGATCCTTCCTTTCCTTCGGAGCGAAGCCTAAATTTGTGTGGAAAGCTCAGGAAAAGTTCGGTGACAATTTCCCTTGCGCAAAAAACTGCCCGGTGTTATCATAGGCAGGAAAATGAAATTTTATACTGGGGGAATTTGTCGTGATGATTCTGATTTGCCTTTCGGTTTGCTTAGTAGGCGGTTTGCTCACGTCCCGTCTGACAAAGCTGCTGAATTTGCCGGCAGTCACTGCGTATTTGGTTGCCGGCGTTCTCTTGGGGCCCTATTGCCTGGGCCATTTGGGAATCCCTGGCCTGGGCTTTTCCTCTGAGGCCCAAGTGCAGGAGTTGTTCCTGCTTTCCCAGCTGGCTTTGGGCTTTATCGCCTTTGCCATGGGAAATGAGTTCCGCCTCAGCCAGCTCAAACAGATGGGCAAGCAGGCCATTATTGTAGGCATTTTACAGGCGGTGGTCACAACCATATTGGTAGATATCGTCCTGATCGTTCTGCACTTGATCCGGCCTGACATCATTTCTTTGCCTGCCGCGATCACACTGGGCGCAATCGCTTCCGCTACAGCTCCGGCTGCTACCTTGATGGTGGTCCGTCAATACAAAGCAGACGGTCCCATGACCCGCTTGCTGCTGTTGGTAGTGGCTATTGATGACGCCGTGGGCCTGATGCTGTTTTCCGCCTCTTACGGCGTAGCGGTGGCCCTGGAAAGTGGACATGCCAGCGTCATTACCATTCTGGTCGAGCCGGTGATTGAGATCATCCTTTCCTTGGGCTTAGGCGCTTTGGCCGGCTTTGTCATGAACTGGGTGGAACGGTTTTTCCATTCCCGCAGCCGCAGAATGTCTATCTCCATTGGCTTTGTGCTGCTGACGGTAGGGCTTTCCATGCTGGAATTTGACATAGGAGGCATTCATGTAGGCTTCTCTTTGCTATTGGTATGTATGATGACGGGAACCCTTTTCTGCAACATCTGCGATTTTTCCGAGGAACTCATGGGTCGTGTAGACGGTTGGACCGCGCCGCTCTTTACGCTGTTCTTCGTTATATCTGGTGCGGAATTGAACCTGGAGCTTTTGGTAAATCCCCTGGTTCTCTTAGTAGGCCTTCTGTACATCGCTTCCCGTTCTTTTGGGAAATACTTTGGAGCGTATTCCAGCTGTACTCTTATGCGTTGCAGCGACAATATTAGAAAGCATTTGGGAATTACGCTTTTACCTCAGGCCGGTGTGGCATTGGGCATGGTAGTCACCGCACAGAACTTGGCAGATGGCGCCATTATTCGCAATGTGGTACTTTTCTCCGTGTTAGTTTACGAACTGGTAGGTCCGGTGTTGACCAAGCGTTCTTTGGTTGCGGCCGGGGAAATCAATGTGGAAGGCCGCCGTTCTGCCAGAAGCAGCAATTCGAGCAAATCGGCTACCTAACTGCATAACGTATAACTACTCAAACATCAGCTGTGAAGGGAGATATCTTCTTTCACAGCTGATTTCTCTTTTTGCCTGCTTCGCCTTCAACAACTGTCTTCCCAGGTTTTGTCCGGCTTTCTAGTGCCGCAAAGCCGGGGGAGCTTTTTTGCCGCTTTTTCCTTCCTTTCCTGCCCAGAAGGTTCCTTTCTCCCAAAACAAGCTCCGCTTGAAAGCCCTCTTTCGCCTCCCGGCGATTCTCTTTGGAGGATTTTCAATCATTTTAACCTATCAAAAGCTTTCTCCAAGAGCAGAAATCCCCTTTTTCCCCTTGAAAGCCTCCAAGGATATGCCCAATTCCAGGCTCAAAAATCCCATTTACTTCCCAGCCTCCCCGCCTCGCAGCGCCTTTGCAGTCCGCCTTTCCATATC
>CANSKS010000086.1 GCA_947647615.1 uncultured Neglectibacter sp. | reverse complement strand
GATACTTTAAATGTCATTTTCATACCAGCAATTTTCAGTGTGACATAAGGAATATCCTCATAGCAGAGCATTTCACATACAAAATACAATTCTCCGTTTGTTGCGCTTTCTCCAAACTTGATTGTTTCCTCCTGTGAAAGCTGAAAAGTTCCAGCTAACTCTGCCCCTTTAGGGAGTGTTTTCAATTCCCAATGTTCCATGTCTAATGCAGTTATAAAACTGGCTATGTCCTTGCTTTCTGTCAAGGTTTCCACAACATCAGAAGTATCAGCAGGGATAACCGCAATCTCTTGTGCTTTGGATAATTCACCATAGTATTCAGACACATCTATACTCTTATTATTGGCTTGGCAACCGCAAAGAAATGTTGTTACCACCAGCACTACTATCAATAACTTTTTCATAATAGTCTCACTTTCTTTTTTCATGATATTCTTCATTCATAATCAATAATCGGTATGCTCGAATAATGCCAGCCATATACACGCACAAGAAAGCTCCTGCACCAGCCAATACCATTCCGCAAGCCAAAACAATATTATCTAAAACATACATTTCAGCAGGTGCAATCATCGGACAGAGTAAAAATCCAATGGCAAGCAAACCAATTCCGACGAGGTTAAGAGTATGAGCCAATTTCTTTTTGTCGGTGTAAACAGAAGTCAATTCTGATTTTACCGTTTTATCAAAGGATAAACTTTCTTTCCAAATTTTACGGTAGGGATTATCAGCTAATTTTACAGAGAGCAGAAGAATAATCCCTAAAATGGCAACTACCATAAACAATACCATGCTTATTTCTGCGTGCCAATAAGAAAGAGATAAACCGCCAACGAATAGACCAACCGCAATACCAATTTTCATTATTTTTCTTTTTTGATATGCAAGGAATCCCTCTGCCATTTCCCGACTGACATATATTCCCTTTTCATCTGGGTTTATTTCTGACTTTTGTGTATTCTCTTCATTTAGAAGATAATCCAAAGACACATGAAACAATTTGCTCATCCGGACAATTTTTTCGGTTTCGGGATAACCGTTGTCACGTTCCCATTTACTGATTGCCTGTCTTGATACTTCTAACTGATCAGAGAGTTCCTCTTGTGATAAACCAGCTTCCTTTCTCAGCTTTTGTATTTTTTCTCCAAATGTCATGTTGTTTTCCTCCTTTCGCTACCAACTTACTATTTTTGCTGGTAGCACACCACCAAAATGTAGTTTCTATTACGCAACTTTAGGTTGCAACTGTGCGTTACAAACAATTTTTTGCGGTTTTTCGCGCTTTTCCATTATATCGCCACATTTTGTAAGAGTAAACACATAGCTCTATAAAATAATGGATAAAAGATATATGGGTTATGGAATTCCGTAGTAGTTCCCGTAGGGATTCTCTTTTACAGTCACAGGAAATGCCCCGGTACAGCCAAAAACAGCGCACCGGGGCATTATTGTCCGCTTATTAAAAACTTATTCCTGTTTGGGGTAACGGTAATACCTTGCGACCGTATCTCTTGTGTGGTCGTGGATCTCCTTTTCCAGAACAAATCCGGCCTGCTGGAACAGCTTTGCAAAGACCGGGTGGTAGTATATTGCCCCAATATCCCGGTTCCGTTCCTGCTGGCTTTCGATCAGCTTTTTTATCACCTTTTCAAACACTGACTTGCCAAAGGGATTATAGCAATAGAAAACGTCGTAGTTGGCATAACCGTCAAATTCTATGGCGTTAGCCTGAATACAGTTGACATCTAACCGCAGTTTTTTCATGTTTCTCCTTGCGATTTCTAAAAGATGCGCATCTAAATCCAGGCCGTCGGTTTTGGAATAACCCAGCTTTGCGGCGACCTTCATGCACATGCCCTTTCCGCAGCCTACATCCAGAAAGGCGGATTTGCGGGGATCTACCGGCACGGCTTGCAAGATCCTTTTCATGTCCGTGGCGTCGGTCATGCTGTAACCGTGATATTCTTCGGTGTTTTTTTGCAGATCTCCCACATAGACCATGCTGAAATCCAACCCGCGAACCCGCTCGTTTAAGTAGTGGACAAAGAATTTTGTCCAGCGCTTCGCGCGGCCAGTAAAGTCGTAGTTTCCCATTTCCCTTTTTTCTCCTGATCTTTAAAATGCAGAAAAAAGTGAGGTCCGCTCCCCGGACTCCAAGGTGTTTCCGAGCCGCTTTGAAGGGCGGTCTGTCTGTGAGTTCTGCTTTGAAAGGCGGAACGAACGGCAGAGTATGGCAGCAGCCGACAAGCCGGTAAGTGGGTGACATGCCTCTTGCGCATAACCGGCTATACCTTCTAAGCCTTTGATTTCTCTTTTTCCATCTGTTACAATAAAGAAAAATAGGCAGCTTTATTGCTGCGCGGCAACGAAAATTGTGCTGGAAAAAACGGAGGTCCCTCAAAAATGAGAAATCGGGAGGAATTGTAATGGAATACCGGAAGCTTCCCCATGGGAGAGAAGAGATCAGTGTCATTGGTTTGGGCACCAGCTCCCTGGCGGCAAATGGCGAAAAGGCGGGGGCACAAGCTGTGGCTTACGCTTTGGAGAACGGCGTGAATTATATTGACATGGCCTCTGGCGAGGCAGGGGCTTTCCCTGCTGTGGGGGAGGGCATGGCCGGAAGCCGCAAAAAGGTATACCTTCAGGTGCATTTCGGGGCCGATTACACCACGGGTAAATACGGCTGGACAACAAAGCTGGAAGATATAAAGCGTTCTATTCATTGGCAGCTGGAGCAGCTGAAGACCGATTACATCGATTTCGGGTTTATCCACTGCATTGACGAGCTCGTCGACTGGAAAAGCTATGTGGAGGGCGGAGCGCTTGCCTATATAAAAACCCTGAAGGAGCAGGGCGTAGTCCGGCATGTGGGCCTTTCCACTCACACGCCGGAGGTGGCAGGCTTAGTGTTGGACACAGGCATATTGGATATGTTGATGTTCAGCATCAACCCCGGTTACGATTTTGAGCGGGGCGGTGAGTTTGCCATTGGCAGCGCCGGGCAGCGCCTGGAATTATACCGTCGCTGTGAGAGGGAGGGCGTGGGCATCTCGGTGATGAAGTCCTTCAGCGGCGGCCAACTGTTGGCTGAGAAGACTTCCCCCTTTGGCAGGCCGCTGACCAGGTACCAGTGTATCCAGTATGCTTTGGATAAGCCGGGGGTGCTCACGGTGCTTCCCGGTGTGCGGAGCAAGGAGGATGTGCAGGAGATATTGGGCTTTTTAAAGGCCCCTCCCCAGGAGCGGGATTATTCGATGATCGCCGGGTTCACGCCGGCGAATGTGGATGGCACATGTGTTTACTGCAACCATTGCCAGCCCTGCCCGGCGGGGATTGATGTGGGTTTGGTCAACAAATATTATGACTTAGCCAAGGCTGGAGATATCCTGGCCGCAGCTCACTACCGCAGCCTGGAAAAGACAGCCTCTTGCTGCCTGCACTGCGGCCATTGCGAAAGCCGGTGCCCCTTCCATGTGAAGCAGGAAACGAGAATGGGAGAGATCGCCCAATATTTTGGAAAATAACCGGTTGACCTAAAGTGCACTTTAACTATTATGATGGAGAAAACAGGAAAGGAAGGTAATAAAATGAAAAAGTTTGGATTTGGTTTAATGCGCCTGCCTGTCACTGACCCTCAAAACGCCGGAGCCATTGATGTGGAGCAGGTGGAAAAGATGGTGGACCTCTTCTTGGAAAAAGGGTTTACTTACTTTGACACCGCCTGGATGTACTGCGCTTTTCAAAGCGAACCTACGGTGAAGAAAGTTTTGATCGACCGTCATCCCCGGGATAAGTTCACTCTGGCAACCAAGCTGAACGCCGGATTCTTCAATTCCCTGGAGGGACGGGATGAAATTTTCAACCAACAACTGGAAAAGACCGGGGCCGGGTATTTCGACTATTACCTGCTTCATGGAATAGACAGCGGCTCTTACCAAAAATTTGAAAGGCTGGATTGCTTCCGTTGGCTGATGGA
The DNA here is from genome assembly GCA_947647615.1 of uncultured Neglectibacter sp. Classification (GTDB taxonomy): domain Bacteria; phylum Bacillota; class Clostridia; order Oscillospirales; family Acutalibacteraceae; genus Acutalibacter. The sequence continues at coordinate 1,370 of CANSKS010000086.1, read as the reverse complement.
GAAAAAGGCGGCAGGCCTGGTAAAGTGTCCGGGCTTTTCTTTCCATGGCGATGCCCCTCTGCTGGAAGAAATTTTGACAAAGCATCCGGAAATGGAATTTGTTCAGCTGCAAATCAATTATTTGGACTGGGAAAGCCAGTGAATTCAATCGAAGGCCTGTTATGATGTTGCGGTAAAACACGGCAAGCCCGTCGTTGTCATGGAGCCGGTAAAAGGCGGCACTTTGGCAAAAGTACCCGCCGAGGTGGAGGAGCTTTTTAAGGCATACGCTCCCAACGCCTCTCCCGCTTCTTGGGCCATGCGGTTTGCCGCCAGCCTGCCCGGGGTGAAAATGGTGCTTTCCGGCATGAGCAATTTGGCGCAGATGGAAGATAACCTGAGCTATATGGAAAATTTCGAACCCCTTACAGAGCAGGAACAGGCTTTGGTCGTCCGGGCTGCCGAGCTCATAAAGAACCAGATCGCCGTGCCCTGCACCGGCTGTTCTTACTGCACGGAAGGCTGCCCCCAAAAGATCGCCATTCCCCAGTACTTCTCCCTCTATAACGAGGAAATGCGGGAAACTGTTTCCAAATGGACGGTGAATTCCGCCAATTATAAACAGCTTACCGAAAAATTCGGCAGGGCAGGGGACTGTATTGCCTGCGGCCAGTGTGAAGAGATGTGCCCGCAGCATTTGCCCATTATAGAGCACTTGAAAGCGGTTTCCGCGCATTTTGACAACTGAGCGCTTCTTGCAGGACAAAAGCCGGCGGAAAATCTCCGCCGGCTTTTGTATTGAATTTCCGATGAGTTTTCAAAAATGAAGAAACGAGGGATGTGCGGCGCAGAAGCTGCAGAGCAGGCCAGGGAGGTTTTCTTTCTCAATTTGCCATCTTGAATATATGAAACTGGTAACTTGCAAAAATGAGCAGGAAAGCAAAGGTGTAAAACAAATAAAACTGATTTCTAAGGTGAGGATTACTTTGTGAAACGTCGCCATTGAAAACTTGAGGGAAATTCGAGTATAATAGCGGAGAAGAAAGCAAAATGCAATTTATGGTTTTAAAACTTGTAAATTGTCTGTGCTTTTCTGCTACCGGTAAAAAGCCGGCAGGAATTTGATATGAAAGGTGATAAATCAGCATGAACAGCATGAAAAAGTTTTTGGCTCTTACGCTGGCCCTTCTCATGGTGGCGGCGTGCTTCGCGGCCTGCGGCAACGGAGAGCAGGGTTCTGGAAGCTCTCAAAATGCCATCAAAATCGGCGGTACCGGCCCCCTGACCGGCGGTGCGGCCATTTATGGAAATGCCGCCAAAAACGGCGCGCAGATCGCGGTGGAAGAGATTAATGCCTTGGGCGGCCTGCAGTTCGAGTTGCGTTATGAAGA
>CANSKS010000085.1 GCA_947647615.1 uncultured Neglectibacter sp. | reverse complement strand
AGAGCCTCTGCGTTCTTTGCCGCCAGGACGATGCCGCCGGTGTTCCGGTCAATGCGGTTGATCAAGGCAGGAGAAAAGGAATTTTCCTGCTGGGGCAGGTATTCCCCTTTTTCAAAGAGATAGCGCTGGACCCGCGCGATAAGGGAATCGAAATGATAATTTTCGTCGGGGTGTACGATGAGCCCTGGCTTTTTATCTAAAATCAATAAGTTTTCGTCTTCGTAAAGCAGGGTGAGCTTGTTGGGCGCTTTTTTGAAATCCTCTTCCCGTTCCTCCCGCTGGAAGAATTCCTCCTTCAGGTACATGGTGAGCACGTCCCCGGCGGAAAGTCGGGCCGAGATTTCGCAGCGCTTGCCGTTCAACTTAATATCTTTTTTTCGAATGCTTTTGTAAAGCATGGCCTGGGGCAGGTTAGGGTAAGACTTGGTGAGGAATTTATCCAACCGCTGGTTGGCGTCGTTTTCCGTGATCACAACCGTTTTCAACTCCGGCCTCCTTTCTGCTTCCGGTGCTGCCGGGAAAAAGGGAAGAGAAACGAAGGCAGGGAAAGCACAATGCCCATTCCCAAAGCCATAAAAATGGCAATCTTAATGGTTTCCAGCCCTTTGCTCAGGGCCAGGGCGTTTTCACCCATAAAAAAATGGTAGCCGGTGTAGTAAATTCCCGCGCCGGGCACAATAGGAAAAATTCCGCAGATAAGGAAAACCGTGACGGGCTCTTTCCGGCAAAAGGAAAACATCCGGGAAAACCAGGTCAGCGTGACAGCAGCGAAAAACGAAGAGGCTACAGTCCCCGCGCCAAAGTGCATGCAAATCAAATACACCAGCCAGCCAATACTTCCGGTGATCCCCGTAAACAGGTATTCCTTGCGGGGAGCGTGAAAGGTGACGGCAAAGGCGATGGTGGCCACAAAGGCAACCGCCGCCTGAAAAGTCCAGTTCAACAGCAGGGAAAGAGAAATCACAGAGGACCGCCCCCTGTCATAAAAGAGATCAGCCGTACCACAACGCCTACCCCTACCGCGATGCAGCCGCCCACTAAGATGGCGTCGATCATACGGATGGTGCCGCTGAGGTAATCGCCGTTAAAGAAGTCCCGAATAGAGGTGGTGAGAGCCACGCCCGGCACCAGCCGGATAATGGAACCAATAATAATTTTATCGAGATTTTCCCCCAGCCCAATCCGCAGAAAAAGGAACGCGCATAAAGCGGCCAGGGCAGAGGCGGAAAGATTGGTGAGAAATTTGGAAAGCTGGTGCTTTTTGGTAAGGTAAAGGTAGGGTTCCAGAAGGGCCCCACAGCACAGAGCCGCCAGGGCGTCCAGCCAGCTTCCGCCGAACAGGTAGCTGAAGCAGGCACAGCCTGCGGCACAGGCCGCGGTGGCTAAGGGCAGGGGAGAGAAGGGAGAGTCCTGAATTTTTTTTAGAATGTCAAAGGCTTCCTCTACGGTGTGCTGGCCCTGGGCGATCTCTCGGGAAAGCTGGTTCACGGCAGAAATCCGCCCCAGGTGGATGGCGGTGGCGGGGATATGACGCAGCTGGGTGGTATGCTGCACGCCATCCTCTATCCCGTTGGCAAAAATGGCATTGGAAAGCACATACACGTTGAACTCTTCCGTGTGGAAGGAGCTTGCCACACGCTCCATGGTTTCCTGTACCCTGGAAATTTCCGCCCCGTTTCGCAGGAGGGTTTCCCCCATGGCAAAGGAAAGCTCTAAAATACTGCTTTTTTGTTTCATAGGCTTCACCGCCTTTTATTTTTTCGGCAGAGGCTCCTGGGAGGCTTTCCAGCTTTTTCGCGCCTGCCTTTTCTGGTTTCGGATGTCGCTGCCTTGAAAGACCATTTGGCCGTAATGGCCGCTGAGCCTGGAAACTAGGCGTTCGCCGTATCGTTTTTCCAACTCGGGCAAAGAAAGGTTGGTGCTGATAATGGTAGGGCGTTTTGTCAAAATGCGGGTGTCCAGGATGTAATAGAGAGAAGCGTTCACATAGGCAGAAGGAAATTCCATACCCAGGTCGTCTAAGATCAACAGGTCGCAGGAAATCAGCTGTGCCTGTGTGTCCTCATCCTGGTCGGAATCAGTTCGCTCGAAGCGTTCCTTTTCCAGGGAAACGGCAAAGGCTTGGGCCGCTCCGTAGATGACTCCGTACCCTTTTTCCAGAGCTCTCCCGGCAATCGCCAGGGAAAGGTGGGTTTTCCCAAGGCCTGTCCCGCCCTTTAGCAAAAGGCTGGGAGAATCCTTCCGAAACCTGGCGGCATACTCCCGGCAAGCCTGGAAAATGCCGGACATTTGCCGGTAGGCCTGCTGGTCCTCTTTATAATAGTCCAAAGAAAAGTTTTCGAAGGTGCATTCCGAAAGCGGCACCTCCAGGCTGAGCTTTTCGTAGGCCAGCCGCCGCTGGAGCTCTTTAAAACAGGAACAGGTTTTGCCATCTGCCACCCCGGTATCTTTACAAAGAGGGCAGGTGTATTGGGGGGAAAGCTCTTCCTGGGAAAACCCATGGGAAGAAAGCAGCTGGGAAAATTCCTCCCGCAGGGCAGCCCCATGGGCTTTCAGCTTTTCCAGTTCTCCCCGGACGTCGCCCCCGTGAATAACTGTTTTGGCGGCATTGGCGGAGTTTTGGGCCATTTCCTCCCGGATTTCCCGGCCCCGGGGGCACAACTCATAAAATTGGGCCAGCCGCTGGGCGGCGGCCTGCTCGGCCAAAGCCCGGCGTTCTTCCAAAACCCCTATGGCTTTGTAATAGATATTTTTTCCATAGCCCATTTTACAAATCCTCCGGCAAGTCGAAAAAGCTCATGCGTTCCAATTCTTCCACATCATAGCTCTTTTTGTTATTTTGTTCCGCCTGCTTCTGCTGTTCCTCCGCTTCTACCTGTTCCATGGTGGTAAAGCCCAGCTTGTGCCAGCGCTCTAAAATTTTGTTTAGGTATCCTACGCTGAATTTTCCAATATGGTCGGCGCAGCGTTCATAAGCGCCGGAAAGCATTTCCGGGGAAAATTTCCATTCCTTCACCCAACGGAAAGCGGCTTCCTCCTCCTTTTTGGTAGGCGCCCGGCGGGGGAGTCCGGCGGCGGCAGAAACCTTGCCCCAGGCCAGCCTCCGCTCATTGAGGGCCCGCAGCTTTTCCTCGGCAGCTTCCAAAGTGAAAATGCCGCTTTGGGCCCAGTCCCTGGAAACCGATTCAATATAGGCCGTGCTGGTTTTTCCCACTTCTTTGCAATAGTGAAGGATCATGACAATCACCTCCACGGGAAGGCCGTAATCGTCACAAATCGAAAGCAGGGCAGAAGAAAGAGCCGGGGAAACGGTTTTCCCCAGGGTGAGCTCCGCTTCCTGCATCAGGTAACGGATGGACTCCGATTCTTGAATCCGAGCCGAAAGGTACAGGCCGTCGGGTCGGAGAAGCCGTTTTGGCTTTGGGGGCAGGACGGGGATAGAAGCCTGTTCCGCCGGCTGTGGGGAAGAGGCAGGAGATTGTGGGGAAGCCGGGGCGGCCTCCGGGGAGGGGGCCTGTACAGGCGGTGGGGAAAAAGTCTCTTCCGATCTTACCAGCAGGCCGCAGTCGGTCCAGTAATCCAGAGCGTCCAGGGCGCTGTCGGTACTAATATTCAGCGCCGCAGAAAGGGTGCTGCTGTCAAAGGGTTCCCCTGCGTGACGCAACACCCAAAGAATGGTTTGCAGCTGCTCTTTTCCGGCAAGCTTGATATGGCGGTCTACTAAAACGCTGGGAACTGCGAAAACGGCGTTCCAGGCTCCCAAGTCGATTTGATAACCCATAAGATAACTTCCTTATTCCAAAGGGCCGCTTTCAAAAAAGCAGCTTTCTTTTCGAGTATTGGTTTTAGATGTCGGCAAAAAGCCGGGAGGCAAGAAGCCCGTCCGGCTTTCGAGGGATATTGTACCACAAATCCCAAATAGAAAAAAGTGTAACTTTAAGTTTGGCGGGAAGCTTTTTTAATAATACCGAACCGGCGAGCGTCGGTCCCCAATAGAATCCGTCGGGCGCCAGCCGAGCCGGCAGGTGAGACCAAGCCTGCTCACCTGCTCCACGAAAGCAACGCATCGAAGCTTATAGAAGACATAGGAACCGTGAAATCGAGGTAATGAACCAGGGTTTGCAGCAGTTATTTGTCAGTATCTACCGCCATATATCTTGCGAGCTTCAGAGGTATATTTGCGAACGAAATCCGTTTTTGCATCGGTATAAGCATCTCTGTTGTGTTCGTATTTCTTCCATAATTTCATTTTTAGGGATTCGTACTCCTTGGCGGCTTGCGGATGTTCGTTCAAATAATCCCTGAAAAACAACTCATCATTATCTCCGGTATATCTGAGGTGAACATGATATACCTTATCTGCAAATCCTTTTTTGTATAGCCCTTATTGAATGAGATCCTATGATCTCCAGCAGACATTCTAAGAAAGCCATTCTTTTCCATCGCCTGTGCTACTTCTTCCATGCCGGTCTTATTCGGTATTTCGATCAAAACATCCACTATGTTTTTCGCACATATCCCATGTATAGCAGTACTTCCAATATGACTGATCCTGTCAACAGCGTATCCGTTTAATACCTTTTGCAGGAAAACCTCTATGTCTTTATAATACTCCGTCCACTTTTCATCGTGTTCAACAAGAAATATTGGAAACAGTTCCCACAGCTCTTCCAAGGTCATTTCCGAAAGTTCTTTTTCCATAATAGCGCTCCTTAGAAAATGCCAATTGTGGTTTGACGACTTTTTACAAAAAAATCATATATGCTATTTAATCCCATAAGTGTGTTTTTGTCATTTATTGCAGGTTTTGTATTCGTGTTATGGCTATATACAACTTCGTGAATGCTGCTGCAGTTCATATGATGTAAAAGCGTACATGCTGTACCATAGGCTTTGTCTATATGACCGTCACCGCCTCCAACTAATATAACGGCTCCTCTCTTAGATTTTACAATAGGCTCTTCCTTCCTAAAAAATCTTGCGCAAAAATATGTTTGAAGTCTGCTTCCAACATCTAATAATTTTCCGGTCAACTCCGAAAAATAGAGCGGTGAAGCAATTAAAATGTTATCACATTCCTGTATGTATTTATAAATATCCTGCATTTCATCATTTATTGAGCAGCCATTATTTTTCCGGCAGCTCCGACAATCAAGGCAAGCCGAAATATTACATCTATAGGCATCCACAATTTTATATTCATCTATCTCTTTTTCGGTAAATTTCTTAATAAGTTTGCTCGTATCACCATTTATTCTTGGAGAACCATTTAATATTAAAGTTTTCATAACAATCTCATTTCGAATTTTGCAAATAATTTAGTTATAATCTATCATATCATATTTTGGGATGCTTATCATCAAAAGTTATTATTTAAGATTAGGGGGCTATCC
>CANSKS010000084.1 GCA_947647615.1 uncultured Neglectibacter sp. | reverse complement strand
GTGGGGGTTACAAAGGGGCGAAGCCCCTTTGACAAAATAAAAATTTAAACGCAAACGGCAGGAGCTTTCGAAAAAGGCAGAAATTACCCTTTGCGTCATGAGTAAGCTTAGGCAAAGCACCCCGCCCCGGTTCGTCGATTTCGCGCAAGGCAAATTTTATTGCGGGAAGCTTGCCCTGTTTTTCTTAGAAAAAGCTCAGGGAAAACAATCCCTCAGTCAGCTTCGCTGACAGCTCCCTTTACACAAGGGAGCCTTTGGCGCAGCCGCGGCGGCTCTTTGTCTCTTCGCTCAATCCAGCACGCAGTACTGCTCCATGTAGCTTTCCATGGCTTTGAGCAGCTCTGGGTCGGTGCCGTTGGCTTTTAAATACTCGTGAATATCGGCCACATTCACAATGGGGTGCACCTGAATGCCGAACTCCTCCTGCACCTCCATAATGGCGGTTTTCCCCGGCGTTTTTCCCACTTCGCAGCGGTCCACGCTGATGAACATATGGGGAACCTCCACCTTGGCGCAGGCCTTTAAAACAGGCATCGTTTCCCGTACGGCAGTGCCGGCGGTGATCACGTCTTCAATAATAATGACCTTGTCCCCGTCCTGGGGCTGGTAGCCCACAAGGCCGCCGCCCTCCCCGTGGTCCTTCACTTCCTTGCGGTTAAAGAAGTAGGGCCGGTCTATTCCAAAATCCCGGAACAGGGCCACGGCGCAGGCCGAAGCCAGGGGGATCCCTTTATAGGCCGGGCCAAACATGGCGGTAAAGTCCCCGCCGGTGGCCTCCTTTACAAGGGCGGCGTAGTAGGACCCCAGCCTTGCCAGCTGGGCCCCGGTCCTGTAGTTCCCGGTGTTCACAAAGTACTGGGTGTTCCGGCCGCTTTTGGTGACAAAGTTTCCGAACCGCAGCACCTGGGCGGAAAGCATGAACTGGATAAATTCCTTTTTCTTTGGCGTAAGCATCTCGCAACCACGTCCTTTTCTTTTTTGCCTATCCCCCGGGAACCTCCCGGGGGATTTTCCCCAGAGGTTCCCGGGGGATTGGGGAGAAGCCGTGCTTCTCCCCGCTTTTTGCGCCGGCTTAGCTTTCCTTGGCCGGCACCGAGGGCAGGTCCGTCTCACAGGTGAGGGTTTCCCCGTCGCTTTGGAAAAGCACAGTGCCGTCCTGGTCGGTGCGAAAGACCGTGAGGCCCCGCTGGCTTTCCAGCGTTTCCAGGGTTTCCTTGTGAGGGTGGCCATACCGGTTCCCCTCCCCGCAGCTGATCACCGCGTACCGGGGACTTACCGCCTCCAAAAATTCCTGGGAGGTGGAGGAGGAAGAGCCGTGGTGGCCACACTTGAGCACATCGGCCTCCGCCAAATAACCGTCTTCCAAAATCTCTTCCTCGCTGTCCTGCTCCGCGTCCCCGGTAAACAGGAAGGTGGTCTCGCCATATTCCAGGCGAATGACTGCGGAATAATTGTTGACCTCTTCCCAGTCCTGGTCCTTCCTGGGGGCCAGCACCTGGAACTGGGCCGCCCCGGGAGCCGCGATCTGGGCCCCGGCGTAAAGCTGGGTGATCACCAAATTCTTTTCCTCCACCCGGTCCAGGAGGGCCTCGTAGGCAGAGGAGGTAGGCGTTTGCTCCTTGGGCAGCAGGGGCATGTATACGCTTCCCACCTCAAACCACTGCACCATGCGGGCCATGCAGCCCATATGGTCGGTGTGGGGGTGGCTGCAAACCAGGGCGTCGATGGTCTCTACCCCCAGCTCCCGCAGGGTTTGGGCCAGGCCATCGGCATATTTATATTCCCCTGTGTCCAGCAGCAGGTTAAAATAGCCTGTTTCCCCGGGAATGCGGATGAGCTGGCTGTCGCCCTGGCCCACATCCAGGAAATAGACCAAAAGGGGGCTTTGGTCCTCGCTCGGAGAAAAGGCGGGGGAAGCCCCGCCCGCCTCCGGCCAATTTTGGAACCAGCCCGCCTGGTGGGCGGAAATGATGAGCACAGCCAGGGCAAAAACCAAGGAAATGACAGAAACCCCTGCCCTGCGGCTCCCATCCCGTTTTCCGTTCTTACTCACGTCTCATTTCTCCCGAAAGGAGGGCACGGCGTGCCCTCCGGTTTATTCTTCCTCGTCTTCCGATTTAAAAAGGTTAAAGCGGAACAGCTTGGATTCGTCCGAGGCTTTTTCGCACATGACAAAGGCCTCGGCAATTTTCCCGCCCTCGATCAAGGTGGTGAGGCCCACCAGCTGGCAGAGCTTGCTCTTTAAATTCAGGCGGTCGCCGTCTCTGGTCATTAAGTAAATATTGCCCTCGCAGCTGTCCAGCACCTTCAAGAACTGGGGCACATCAACATCGTGTAATTCCACCATTTTGGGAGACATCGCATTTTCCTCCTTCTTTTTCGGCTCAGATCTCCTACTATTATACTATAAAAAGCCCAATTTGGCAACAGGTCGCCCCGCCCGGGTTCAGGAAAAGGAAGCCGGGTCCGCAGAATAGCCGGTGACCGTCCCCCGGGCTTCGTCATAAAAGAACACCGCCGTGCCGGAAGGGCCGGAAAAGGCCGCCAGAGTTTCCCCGTTCCGGGAAAGGGTGCTGTAATCTTCCCGGAGCAGCAAGGCCAGCTTTTCACAAAAAGCACCCTGGTTGTTCAAAAGGCTCAGGGGACGCCAATCTCCCGCTGGGGGGTCCTCTAACCAGGCAGTGGACGCCCCGGCGGCCAGCTCTAAAAAGGAGAGCAGGGCGTTGCCGCTTTTCGCGGCCTGAGGGAGTGGGGAGGGAGAAAAAAATTCCGGGAAAGAGGCTTCTCTCTCCTTTTGGGAAGATTCCTCCGCAAGGGAAGACACCTCCGGGAGCGCTTCCCGGATCTCCTGCCCCTGCTGGGGGATCTCTTCCCCGAAGAACAGGCCCTTTTGCACCATGGCGGCCTGCCAGGCGGGAAGCTCTTTCCGGGCTTCTTCCACGCACCGGGAAACGTCCAGCCGGGTTTCGGCGGGAGAAGTGGGGGCCGGGCTGTTTTTATAGTAATACACCTGCTCCTCTCCTGCGGCAAAGCCCAGGGAAAAACCCTCTATGGTAGGGGTATCCGGCAGGCAGACCATGGGCACGCCGGAAAGCTCCGCGAGAAAAATGTGCTCCGCCCAGTTCCTCGGCGAGGCGGGCAGGCCCAGGGCCTCCGCCTTTTGCCACAGGGCCAGGGCCAGGAAAGAGCAGGGGGAATCGTAAAAAAAGAATTCCCAGCTTTGGGGGTCGGCTTCCAAGGCGGCGATCATCTCATGGGGGGAAGAAAAGCCCTGGATTTCTACATAGCTTTGCAGGGTGACCGCCTGGCTTTCGTCGAACCTGTCCCAGGGGAACAGGGTGACCTGGGCTTCCTCGTCCAGGTAAAAGGCCTGAGCGCCGCCCTGCTCCAGCTTGCCCGTATAGACTTCCCCGGCGTAATCCGGCAGGAAAAGGGAAACCGCCCGGGAGGCCCCAAACCCCGCCCCTGCGGTGAGCAGCACCAGCACAAGGGGCAGCAGTCGGGAAAAAAATTTTTCACTGCCTTTCATGGAATCCCTGCCTTTCCTTTTGAGGGGCGCCTTTTTCGGGGCCTGTTTTCTTCCCCTTCGCCTTCCCCCGGCAGGGGAAGAGAAGGCTCCTCGGAGGCTGCCGGAGGGCTCCCCGGCAGCATGACAAACACAGTGGTTCCCCGGCCGGGCTGGCTTTTCAGGCGCATCCGGCCCCCGTGAAGCTCAGCGATCTTCTGGCAAAGGGCCAGCCCCAGCCCGGCGCCGCCGTTTTTCCGGGAACGGGATTTATCGGCCATATAAAAGGGCTCGGAAGCCCGGCGAAGGGTTTTTTCGTCCATGCCTATGCCCCAGTCGGAAACGGAAAAGACTACGCCCTTTTCCCCTCGGGTACAGCTCAGCTGCACCTCGTCCCCTTCCTTTGAGGCCTTGGCGGCGTTATCGATGAGATTATAGAGAAGAGATTTCACCAGCTCCTGGTCGGCCCAAAGAGTTCCCTTTGCCCCGGTACACAAAAACCGCAGGCCTCGCCGGGCAAGCTGTGGGGAAACGGAAAGGGAAATTTCCTGGAACAGGGTGGGGATCTCCATTTCCCGGCAGTCCAGGCCGGTGTTTTGGGCGGAGATCAGCTCCATCAGCTTGCCGGAAAGGCTTTGCAGGCGCTTGGCCTCCTCCACAATCACCCCGGCATATTCCCGCCGCTGTTCCTCTGTGACGGAACGCTTTACCCGCAGCAGGTCCCCAAAGCCCAAAATGGAGGTGAGGGGCGTTTTCATCTCGTGGGTCAAATTGTCAATAAACCGCTTGCGGCCGTCGGCCAGGCTTTGCACCCGCTCCAAATTTTCCTCTACCGACCGGGCCAGGGTGTTCACGTTTCGGGACAGCTGCCGGAACTCTGCCGGGCCCTGCTCCGGCAGCCGCAGGCCGTAGTCGCCGGAGGCCATTTTGCCAATGTCACCGCTGACCCGGCTCAAAGGTGCCAGCAGCCTGCGGACCACCAGGTACAGCACCAGGGCCATGAGCAGGGTAAAGCCCAGCAGCACCAGCTGCACCGTGGCCGTCATGGCGTCCCGGTTTTCATAAAGGGCGGTGATGTTCCGCAGGGTAAAAAGCTCGTAAGAAAGCTGCTCCACCGTGAACAGGGAAACGGAAACCGTAAAGTAGCGCCCCTGCTCCCGGCAAATCACCGTGCGCAATTCCTCCGGGCCCAGGGGGGAGGCCCGGAGGCTTTCCAGCAGCTGCCCGGCCCGGGGCTCCAAAAAGAGGTTGGCGGCAGCTACCCGGCGGCCTTCCCAGTAGACCGCCATGCCTCCGCCCTTGCCTGCCTGGCCCGCCGCGGCCTCCAACAGGGCCGATTCCGCTCCCTCCCTGCCCAGGAAGGGGGCTTCGGCCCGGTTCTTTTCATAGGCCAGCCGGGCGCTGACCTGGGCAGAAAGCAGGCTGTGCTCCAGCCGGGAGCGCTCGGTCTCCGCCGTGACGCTCTGGCGAAAATTCAGCTGGATCACCAGCTGGGAGGTAAAAAGCACCGTGAGTACCGTAAGGGCCAAGGCCCAGAAAAACACCCGTTCCCACAGGGGCAGCCCCCGGCCCCTTGCCACCTTCATGGGGTTTCCAGCCGGTAGCCCAGCTTGGGAATGGTCACAAGCCTTCCCCGAAGCCCCAGCTTCCGGCGTACCTGCTGGACGTGAATGTCTACCGTGCGGCTTTCCCCCTCAAACTCAAACCCCCACACCGCCGAAAGGAGCCGTTCCCGGGTGATGGCGATATCGAGGTTTTGCAGGAAGAACACCAGCACGTCAAACTCCTTGGGGGTAAGGGCCACCGGGACCCCGGCCTTTGTCACAAGGTGCTTTTCCAGGTCGGCCTCAATGTCCAGGTACCGGTAGAGCCGGCGGACGGCGTGGGTCCGGCGCAGCACCACCTCGATCCGGGCCAGAAGCTCCACGGTTTCAAAGGGCTTTACCAAATAGTCCTCCGCCCCAAGCCGCAGGCCTTTCACCTTGTCCGCCACATTCTGCATGGCGGTGAGAAAAATTACCGGCACCCCCTTTTGCCGGGTCTTTTCCAAAACCTCAAAGCCGTCCATGCCGGGCAGCATAATATCTAACAGCGCCAGGTCGTAATCGCCCTCTAAAATTTTTGGAACAGCCAAGGCGCCGTCGGCACAGCGGCTGCAATGGTAACCCACCATGGAGAGGGTTGCCTCCAAAAGCTTCGCGATGTTTTCCTCGTCCTCCACGATGAGAATCTTGGCCATAGCGCGCCTCCCTTTCCTTTTTTCTCTTGCCTCCATCTAATGTTTATTATTTTACTATGGAACCGGGCCCGATGCAAAGAAAAAAGCCCCAAAACAAAATTTTTTGCAATTCCTTTGCAAATTTTTTGTTTAGAGCGGCAGGGTGAGCTGTTTTCTCATGGAGGAGCCTGCCCCGAAAGTAAAAAAGCAGGTCTGCCGGGATTGCCCGGCAGGCCTGTCTGTTGGGTGGCTTCGATCACTGCTGCTTCAGCAGCTCTATATACTTTTGCCGTTCGTTCTCTG
>CANSKS010000083.1 GCA_947647615.1 uncultured Neglectibacter sp. | reverse complement strand
CAAGGCAACATGGTGGAACTTCAGGGCAACGTAGTGGGACTCCAAGGCAACATGGCAGAACTCCAGGGTACCGTGGCGGGGCTCCAAAGCAACATGGCAGAACTTCAGGACAACGTAGTGGGACTCCAAGGCAACATGGCAGAACTCCAGGGTACCGTGGTGGGGCTCCAAAGCAACATGGTGGAACTTCAGGGCAACGTACAGGGGCTCCAAGGCAACGTGGCGGAACTCCAAGGCAATATGGTGGAACTTCAGGGCAACGTACAGGGGCTCCAAGGCAACGTGGCGGAACTCCAAGGCAATATGGTGGCCTTGCAGGTCGATGTTGCCGATTTAAAGCAGAAATCTGACATCATGACCGAAGAGATTCGGGAGGTCAAGGAGCACGCCATGATCACAAGGGAGTCTACAAACCTACTCTTGGAATGGGCCGAAAAAGCAGAAGTTCAGATCAGAATACCGTTATACAAAAAGGCAGAATAAGAAGCCGTCTTTTGGTCCTGGATCTGTTGCTCCAGGACTTTCTTATTTAATATTAATATTTTTTAGCAGTTCCGGGAAAGGAGGGAAGTTTTTTTGGAAAGGCTGGAACAAACAGCCCTTTGGAATGAATTGTTCCAAAAGGCCGAAGAAGCTCGAAAAGAGGCCTATTGCCCCTATTCCGGGTTTTCGGTAGGCGCCGCGCTGCTCTGCGCAGACGGGGCAATGTATACAGGCTGCAACATTGAAAACGCGGCTTACGGTGTTTCTAACTGTGCCGAACGCACCGCTTTTTTTCGAGCGGTGAGCGAAGGGCGCCGGGAATTTTTGGCTATTGCCATTGTGGGTGGGAAGCGGGGCGGCCCTGTAAGGGAGTTTTGCGCCCCCTGCGGCGTGTGCCGTCAAGTGATGGCGGAATTTTGTGGGCTCGATTTTGAAGTTCTGCTTACCGATGGGAAGAGCCTGCAAAGGCTTTCCCTTGGAGAACTGTTGCCCCATTCCTTTGGAAAAGACAATTTAAGCAAAGTCTAAAACCATAAAGCCCTGCTGTGGGAAGCGGAGAAAGGGGAAACTGCCATGCGTATGTACGACATCATCCACAAAAAACGGATAGGACAAGAGCTCAGCCGGGAAGAGATCAGGTTTTTCCTTCAGGGCTATGTGGAGGGAACTGTTCCGGATTACCAGGCTTCCGCTCTTTTAATGGCTATTTTTTTCCAGGGCATGACCCAGCGGGAAACAGCGGCTCTTACCTTGGAGATGGCGGCCTCCGGCGACCAGGCGGACCTTTCCGCTATTCCCGGCATAAAGGTGGATAAACACTCCACCGGCGGGGTGGGGGACAAGACTTCCCTGGTCATAGGCCCCATTGCTGCTGCCTGCGGCGCAAAAATCGCCAAAATGAGCGGCCGGGGTTTGGGTCACACCGGCGGCACAGTAGATAAGTTGGAAAGTATTCCCGGCCTGCGTACCGATTTGCCCAGGGAGATGTTCTTCAAAATCGTGAATGAAACAGGTCTTGCCATGATTGGGCAGTCGGGCAATTTGTGCCCTGCCGATAAAAAGCTTTACGCCCTACGGGATGTGACAGCCACAGTGGAAAGCATCCCTCTCATCGCTTCCAGCATTATGAGCAAAAAACTGGCTGCTGGTGCAGATGCTATTTTGCTGGATGTGAAGGTGGGAACTGGCGCTTTTATGAAAACGCCGGAAGACGCGGAAGCTTTGGCTCAGGAGATGGTGCGTATTGGCTGCCAGGTAGGCAGAAAGACCATAGCTCTGATTACCGACATGGATATGCCTTTGGGCAGGAACATCGGAAATTCTTTAGAAGTACTGGAGGCCTGTGAGGTTTTACGGGGCAGGGGCGATCCAAGACTTCGAGCCCTTTGCCTGGAGCTGGGAGCTCATATGGTCTATTTGGCCCAGGAGGCCGAAACCTTGGAGACGGCCCGGGAAAAGGCCCGACAGGCGGTAGACTCCGGCAGGGCCTTTCAAAAGTTTTGCCAAATGGCTGCGGCGCAGGGGGGTGACGTCTCCTGCCTGCAAGAAGAGAAGGGGCTTCCCCTTTCCCAAATGCGGTGGGAAGTGAAAATGCCGGAAACTGGATTTCTTACCAGGATAGACGCCGAAGTCTGCGGTCTTGCTGCCGTAGAATTGGGAGCCGGACGAGAGACAAAGGAAAGTGAAATTGACCTGGGGGCGGGGATTGTCCTGCTAAAGAACACGGGCGATTACGCCCAGGCCGGAGAGCCCATTGCTTATCTTTACGCTCAAAATCGGGGGCGCTGCCTGCGGGGAGAGGAACGGTTGCTTTCCGCCCTGCAAGTAGGCTCAAAGCAGCCAGCGCCCCATCCCTTGGTGTTAAAGCAGATTGAGGCATAAAAAGGCTCTTCCAGCGGCATGAAACGAAATGAAGGAGAAGGAACGGTCATGCCGTTTCTTCTCCTTCAATCTTTCCACCTAAAATTATGATAGACAGGAGACATAATGAATATACTGGCGGCCGCAATTATCAAAAACCACTTTGGCTTCTACCTCGTAGATGTCCCGGATAAACGCCTCTGTCAACAAATCGCCGGGTTTTCCCTCGCCGGCAATAAGACCATCCTTTAGGGCATACAGGTAGTCGCAATACATTGCAGCAATATTTAGGTCATGAATGGCAGCCAGTACCGTTCGTTTCAGGCTTCGAACAATATTCATGAGCTGAAGCTGGTACTTAATATCCAAGTGATTGGTAGGTTCATCCAAAATAATACAAGGGGTTTGCTGCGTCAAGGTCCGTGCGATCAAAACCCTTTGTTTTTCACCGCCGGAAAGGGTGGAATAGTTGCGGTCTCTCAAAGCGTCAATTCCTGTTTGTTCCATGGCGTCTTCCACCAACTTGGTATCCTCGGTACTGTCGGCTTCCATGAGGTGTTTATAAGGGGTACGTCCCATCCTCACCATTTTTTCCACTGTGAAATCAAAGCTGAACTCATTGATTTGCGACATTACCCCAAGCTTTTGGGCAGTTTCTCGGAGAGAGAGCGTAGAAATGTCGGTTTCGTTTAAATGCACCATACCGGCTTGAGGCTTTAGAACACGATACACAGCCTTTAACAAGGAGGATTTGCCACTGCCGTTTGGACCAATAATTCCGACCAACTGCTTTTCAGAGGCCCTGAGAGAAACACCTCGCACAATATGCTTTGCCCCAATGGAAACTTCAATATTTTGAACGGAAAGCTCCACTTATTCACCTCCAAACCCATAACGTTTTGTCAGCATAAGGTAAAGGAAGAAGGGCCCTCCAATAATTCCCGTCACCACGCCAATGGGGAGCTCAACATTTGTTAAAAAGGTGCGTGCAAAAATATCGCACCAAATGAGAAAGATGGAGCCGCCTAAGGCCGCGGCGGGAGTCAGATATTGATGGTCCGACCCGGTGAACATACGCATAACGTGGGGGATGATCAGTCCAACAAAGCCAATTGTACCCACTTTTGCCACCATAATGCCTGTCATACAAGCGGTAAGAACCATATAAATTTTACGAAGGCGAAGGATATTTATACCAAGAGTGGTAGCTGCTTCTGCCCCCAATAGCATCACATCTAGCACGCGAAATTGTGTCAAAAAGAACCCACCGGTGAGAACTACCACACAAAGGGGAATAGGGAGCATGTCCCATGTAGCGCTGGTTAGACTTCCCATGGTCCAAAAGCTGACATCACGAATCCCCTCGGCATCGTTGGCGGTATATACCATAAAGCTGGTAAAAGAGGAGCCAATAGCGCTGACTGCCATGCCGGCCAACAGCAATTTTACTGTGCTTCCATTTCCCTTTCCGGAGAAGGCCACAACAAATACAAAAACAGAGGCTGCCAACGCGCCTAAAAAGGCGCCCACCGAGATACCGTAGTTTCCGAAAGCCGAAAAGGTTCCCAATAAAATAGCGGCTGTAGCCCCTACAGAAGATCCGGATGAGATTCCTAAGATATAGGGATCTGCCAAAGGATTCCGTACAATGGCCTGCATAACCGTACCCGAAACAGCCAGACCGGCTCCGACTACCGTGGCCATGATAACGCGGGGAGGACGGATGTTCAAAATGATAATTGCGGTAGATTCCTTCCACGTCTCATCTGGAATATTCCGTATATGCAATAAATCCAAAATACGTGCCCAGATTATAGAGACAACCTCTCCGGGAGGGATAGACACCGCGCCAAAGCCAATGGAAAGAATGGCGGAAACAAGGAGGCCAACGGACAAAAAGATCGTCAATGACGCAATGGAAAACCGCTTTTTCTGTTCTTTTATGAAAGGCTTCATGAGCATTACCGAACAGCCGCCTATTTATGCAGCATCTCTGACAAACCTTCAATGTCTTCGATGGTTTGCAGGCCCCCGCAATAGAAAGAAACATGGCTGATCACATAAAAATTATCATTTTTGATAGCGGTTACATTGACTAAATCCGGGTTGCTTTTTAGTCCACTGATGGTGCCCTCTGCTGGGTTGGTTTCTCGATCAATCACCAAAATTGCGTCGGGATTTTTATCGATGAGCACTTCCATACTGGCGTACCCATATTCCTCGTCCAAACATTTTCCTCCGGCCAATTCGATGATGTTTGCGGTAAGGTCGGTGGTGGCCCTTGCAAACCATTCATTGTCTTTCAGCATTTGAACTGTAAGAACAGTAGGACGATCTGCCTCCGGAATACCAGAGGTTTTTGTTTCTACCGCCTCCAGCCTCGTTTCGATTTCCTGAATCAAGGCATCGCTTTTTTCTTGTACGTCAAAAATTTTTCCAATATTTTCAATATCCTCCACCAGGTAGTCGAAATTTCGTTTGCCCAGGCCGGAAACCGTGTTTTTCATCAAATAAGTTCCAATGTCCAGTTCGTTCCAGTTTTGAACAGGGCCCAGAGCGTCTTCTGCAAACAGGGACCCCCAACCAATAATAATATCGGGGTTTAAAGCGATGACCGCCTCTTTGGAAGGGTAGGCATCTTGTGCCATGAAGTTCAAAGATTCATATTCCTTTGCAGTTGGTCCCCAAGGGGTACTTGTCCTATGAGCGGTACCAACAATGAGGTCACCAAGGCCAAGATACAATAAAATTTCAGTATTTGCCTGAGAAATGCTGACCACCCGTTCGGGACGGGATGCAAAGGTCTGTTCCACAGGCTCACCGTTTTGGTCATAGGTTGTAACAGTGACAGGGTAATGCGATTCAGCCGGCTCGCTGGCGATTTGAGAAGATGGTTCCTTGGTGGCTTGGGAAGAGAACTCGGCGGCAATTTGGGAAGAGCTTGCAGATATTTTTGAGGAACCGGAAGCGCTTTCTGCCGTTTTGCATCCGGATATCCCAAAGGTTAAGGAAAGGCACATGATCGCAACGAGCATCCATGATAAAAATTTTTTCTTCATAACAGACCTTCTCCTTTTTCTTTCGTTTCATGAATTGGTCTTCCAAGATCCGGCAGCCTTTGGCTGCTGTGTGTTCCGTTTATGACAGAGATTCCGTTCTCCAAAAAGATATGGCTCATTTTTTGAATTGTTTCACATCGCAGACCGGAATCCTTGTGCAGCGTACAGACTCCTAAATGAACGGCATCCGGATGAATTTCGAGAATACGGTGGATCTTTTTTTGAAGGTTTTCATCCTGCGCGAATTCACTTTGACATCCATTGCATTGAAAGAATGCTGCCAGTTCCAAATTTTCTGCCCGGTATTGTGAGAAGGCACCGCTGCACTCGTTGAATGCTTTCATACAGGCTGCTCCCGTGCAGACGCTCCCTACGGAATTTGCGCACACAAGCATGGCAATTTTTTTCATAATAGTCGTCTTTCCTTTCATTAGAGTATTACATTTTAAGAAAACCTGCGTCGCCCAGCAGGACCTGCTTTGCCAGCCCTGTTGCGTTAAAAATGTTTTTCCGGTTTTCAAGCAGGTTAAAATTACAACTTTTGTCGCCTTCCCTCCTTCCTTTCTCTTCTCGACCACAAAACAAAAAAAGCGTGTGCTGGCAATGTTGACAGCACACGCGTACAAACTAAAGACATCCCCGCAAAAAGGCAGGCATGTTTCCTTACATTTGTAACAGTTCTGTACATCGCAGAATTCATTACCGGATTTATGGCAGGTCTCCTGGCTTATGCATCAACGCAAACTTTCGCCTTCTCGAGATTTTCTCAATGGCATAGTGAAAGCTGCTCCGCAAATACAGTAGCGGGACTGCACAGGATTCGCACCTGTTTCCCTTTTAATTCTCCTACCTTATAGATATAAGGTGGACAAACCATAATCGCGCTCTATTCAGTTGCGGTGTTATTATATTCTTCTACAAGAGGGAAGTAAAGGAAAAATTTATGTATTTTTTGAAGTATTTTATCTTATCTGCATTTATGGCCGAAATAAAATAAGGAGAATCGAAAAACTGGCGAAGGTTTGCTTGTGGTCTGCAAAGTTAAGAAAACATCCTTGACAAATCTCTTTCCGTCAGTCTATACTCAA
>CANSKS010000082.1 GCA_947647615.1 uncultured Neglectibacter sp. | reverse complement strand
GGCGTATTCTATCCGATAAGCCGGTAGACCTTGCCGTACAGGACTTTGTGGCCGATAAATATGTGATTTTAGAGCCCGACCCTACCGAGGAATAAATGGAACGGTCTCTCGCTTCTGTCGCCATAGAAAATACGGTTTATCATTTTGACCAGCTTTTCACTTATCTGGTGCCTCCGCAACTTGCCGCCGAGCTTTCGCCCGGTATGCGGGTGATGGTGCCCTTTGGCCCTGGAGATAGGGAGCGGGTGGCCATGGTTTTTTCTTTGGGAGGTGTCGATGGGCCAGGGCTGAAACCGGTGCTTTCCGTTTTAGACCGGGAACCGGTTTTATCTTTGAAAATGCTGGATTTGGCTCTTTGGATGCAGAACCACTATTACTGCACCTTATTTGAGGCAGTAAAACAGATGATTCCCCTTGGAAACCATCTGCAATTAAAAAATGGCTATGTTTTAGCGCCGGATTTCAAAAATTTCGACAGGGAAGAGTATACCGATCTCCAATGGCAGCTAATTTTATCTTTCCGCGCTGCGGGCCACTCTGTTCCCTTTGAAAAAATATCGAAAAAATTCGGCATAGAGGAGAATTGTCCGGACTTTCAAGCCTTACTGGAAAAGGGCATTTTATGCAAGGTCAATACCGCCTCGGGTAAGATCAAGGATGCCACTTCAAAAATTCTTCGCCCCATCGCTGGCTTTTCGGGAAAGCTGACGCCGAGGCAAAAAAGCGTACTTGAAGTTCTCCGAGATGTGGGGGAAGCTTCGGAAAAGGAGCTTTGTTATTTTACCGGAGTCTCTTCCGCCGTAATCAAGGCACTGGTGGAAAAAGGCGCAGCCGAAACCTTTGAATACGAGATCTACCGCCGCCCCGATACCGGGGATGTGGAAAAAGAGCCGGAAGAACTTGTGCTTTCTCCGGAGCAGGACGGCGTTTTGGAAAAGCTGATTTCAGAATATGAGTCTCAAAAGGGATGCGCTTTACTTTACGGTGTTACGGGAAGCGGGAAAACCTCTGTTTTTTTAAAGCTGATTGCCCATGTGTTGGCTCAAGGCAAAGACGTCATTGCCCTGGTGCCAGAAATTTCTTTGACGGCCCAGACCATACGGCAGTTCCGAAAACTTTTTGGAGATGCCATCGCCCTGTTTCACAGCGGGCTTTCCCTGGGAGAACGGTTGGATGAATGGAAGCGGGTGCAGAGGGGAGAAGCAAAAATTGTGGTGGGGACGCGTTCCGCAGTATTTGCGCCGGTAAAAAATTTGGGCCTTATTGTAATAGATGAAGAACAAGAGCACACTTATCATTCCGAGTCCAGCCCCCGCTATGACGCCAGAGAAGTGGCGCAGTACCGGTGCCGCCAGTCGGAGGCCTTTTGTCTTCTTTGTTCTGCCACTCCCTCTGTGGAGACCTTTCGGATGGCTCAGGAAAAAAAATATCATTTTCATCGGCTGACCTCCCGGTTTGGCCAAGCGACCCTTCCGGAGGTAGAACTGGTCGACCGCAACCTGGAGCAGGCGGATCCTGATTACGAAATAGGAGAGGCCCTTGGAAAAGCTCTTCAAGAAAATTTCCGGCAAAAAAAACAATCTATTATTTTACTAAACCGCAGAGGGTACCATACCTTCGCCTCCTGCAGAAGCTGCCATGAAACGCTAACCTGCCCCCATTGTAGTATTTCTCTGACTTATCACGCTGCCAACCAACGCCTGATGTGCCACTATTGCGGCTATTCCATTCCCTTTACAAAGAAATGTCCTTCCTGCGGAAAGGAAGCTATGGTTTTTCGAGGGGCCGGCACCCAAAAGGCGGAGGCGCAATTAAGAGAGTTGTTGCCAACTGCCAATATTCTTCGGATTGATACCGATGCCGTTGTAGCCCGCCATTCTTTGGAAAAAAAGTTGGAAGATTTTGCCCGGGGCTGTTACGATGTGATGGTGGGGACGCAGATGGTGGCCAAAGGGCTGGATTTTCAAAATGTCACTTTGGTAGGAGTGCTTTCCGCAGACCTTTCCCTGTATAATGACGATTTCCGCAGCAGTGAGCGTACCTTTGACCTCCTTACCCAAGTGGTGGGCAGAGCGGGAAGAGGCACTTGTTCCGGAAAAGCGATGATACAAACCTTTTTCCCGGAAAACCCTGTGCTGCATTTGGCGGCAGAGCAGGACTATTTTGGATTTTATGAGCGGGAGATATCTTACCGGAAAGCTTTGCTGTATCCTCCTTTCGCGGATCTTCTGGTGCTGGGGTTTGTGGGAGAAAAGGAGCCGTCTGTAAAATCGGCGGCCGAATATTTTTTAAGTTCTTTGGGAGAATTAGCCGGGCGGGAATATCCTCAACTGCCGTTGCGAGTCTTGCGGCCTTCTCCCGCCTCTGTCATGAAGCTGAACGGGAAGTACCGTTATAAGATCATTGTCAAATGCAGGAACACGGCCGCGTTTCGAGATATGATGGCCCGGCTCTTAAAAAAATTTGCGAAGACCACCACTTATAAAGACGTCACCGCTTACGCGGATGCAAACCCGTATACCATTTTGTAAAGCACTGGCTTTTGTTTAAATTCTCTGTACCGCGCAAACGGATAGGGGGCTCCCAAAATTAGAAAGGAAGAAATATTTATGGCTATTAGGAAAATTGTGAAGTTTGGGGATGAAATCCTTAACAAAAAATGCCGTCCAGTCGAAAAATTTGACGAGAAGCTATTTCAGCTGCTGGATGACATGGAAGAGACCTTGGCAGATGCCAACGGCGCTGGGCTAGCGGCGCCCCAGGTGGGAATTTTGCGCCAGATCTGCATTGTGGATGTGGGAGAAGGCCCCATTGAGCTCATCAATCCCGAAATTATCGGGGAAGAAGGCGAACAGGAGGGGGCCGAAGGCTGTCTTTCCAACCCGGGAAAATACGGGATTGTGAAGCGGCCTATGAAAGTAACGGTAAAGGCTCAGGACAGAAACGGAAACTGGTTCCAAAAAACAGGAGAAGAATTGTGCGCAAGGGCTTTTTGCCATGAAATCGACCATTTGCATGGGATTTTATTTACGTCTCATGCCAGTCGTATGCTTACAGACGAAGAACTGGAATCGGGAGAATATTAAAAATGCGCGTGCTGTTTATGGGGACGCCCGACTTTGCTGTTCCCTCCCTAAAAATCTTAATTAAAAATGGTTATGAGGTCTGCGGTGTCTACACACAGCCAGATAAACCGAAGGGCAGAGGTCATAAGCTGCAATTTTCTCCTGTCAAGGAGTTGGCCCTTACCCATGAAATTCCTGTATTTCAACCCAGCACCCTTCGCACGGAAGAGGCTACGGAACAAATCCGGGCTATGGCTCCGGAGCTGATCGTGGTAGTGGCTTATGGGAAAATTTTGCCAAGGCCAGTGCTGGATATCCCGCCTCTGGGATGTATCAATGTACACGGCTCCCTTTTGCCTAAATACCGTGGGGCCGCTCCCATTCAGTGGACCGTGCTCAACGGCGATAAAACAGCAGGTGTCACCACCATGTATATGGCGGATGGAGTGGATACCGGCGATATTCTGTTAAAGGCCGAAACTCCTGTAGGTGAGGAAGAGACGGCGGGAGAGCTTTTTGACCGGCTCAAAGAATTGGGAGCAGAACTGCTCTCGAAGACCTTGGAACAGCTTCAGAACGAAGGCTTGCATCCGGAGCCCCAAAACGATAGTGAGGCAACCCTCGCACCCATGCTTTCCAAAGAATTGGCAGCTTTAGATTGGAATCGCCCTGCCAGGGAGATTCATTGCCTTATTCGCGGTTTAAATCCTTGGCCCAGTGCCTACGGCGTTCTGCAGGGAAAAAAGCTCAAGATACACCGGGCCAAGGTGCTTCCCATGGATTCTTCCGAAGAGCCGGGAACCTTGGCATCTTTCCCAGAAGGTTTGGCGGTATTTTGCGGGGAAGAGGCACTGCTTCTCACCGAAGTCCAACCGGAAAACAGCAAGCATATGGATGGGAAAAGTTATCTTTTGGGTCATCCACTGCAGCCGGGAGCAAAATTTGAGATGGAATAAAGGTTGGAATGGAAGATCAAAATGAGTAGAAAACACACGGCCAGAAACGCGGCGGTAGAGGCCCTGATACAGGTGGAAGAAAACGAAGGGTATTCCAATATTGTGTTGGATAAAACCCTTCGGGAATATGGTTTAGACCAGCGTGACAGTGGCCTTGCCTCCACAATTTTTTACGGTGTGCTGGAAAAACGCCTCACTTTGGATTTTTATCTGCGTTCCTGCCTGAAAGAGCCCCATAAAAAAATACAAGATACAGTTTTCTTAATCTTGCGCGCCGCCGCTTACCAACTTCTCTATTTGGATAAGGTCCCGCCTTCTGCCGCAGTCAATGAGGCTGTGGAATCTGTAAAGGAATTTGGCTTTCCCTTTGCCGCCGGTTTTGTCAACGGCGTGCTTCGCGGTTTGCTGAGAAAAAGAGAGGAAATATCCTTGCCGTCCGGAGCGGATGCGAAAAGCTTAAGTATTCGTTATTCTATTCCGGAGGAGCTCATTTGTTTTTGGCAAAAGTCCTATGGGGATAATTTTGTAAAAAAGCTGTTGCCTGCTTTTGAGGGACCGGCGCCTTGCTATATTCGTATCAACTCCTTAAAAACCAGCTTTCCGGAACTGCGGCGTATGCTTTCGGAGACGGGGGGAGATTTAGAGGAATGTCCCAAAGTCCCTCACTGTGCTATTCTGAACCACTGCGGCGCGCCTGCCGAAACAGTGCCTTTCCAAAACGGACTGTTTCATATACAAGACCTTTCCGCGCAATTGGTGTGCCAATGGCTGGCACCCTTGCCTGGAGAGCATGTCTGTGATTGCTGTGCAGCCCCTGGCGGGAAAACCTTCACCTTGGCGCAATTGATGGGGAATAGAGGAAAAGTCACTTCCTTTGACCTTTACAAGGGAAGAGTGGGGTTAATCCGGCAAGGGGCAGAGCGTTTGGGCTTATCCTCCATAGAGGCTGGAGTCAACGACGCTTTGAAAGGGTTTTCTAAAACAGAGCCTGCCCATCGCGTCCTTTGTGACGTGCCTTGCTCCGGCTATGGCGTAATTCGACGCAAGCCGGAGATCCGCTATAAAAAATTGCAGGA
Organism: uncultured Neglectibacter sp.; assembly: GCA_947647615.1. Classification (GTDB taxonomy): domain Bacteria; phylum Bacillota; class Clostridia; order Oscillospirales; family Acutalibacteraceae; genus Acutalibacter. Next base: position 2,238 of record CANSKS010000082.1, on the reverse strand, counting down.
TACCGCCGGACTGCCAGAGATCCAGTATCAAATTTTGAAAAACGCCGCTTCCTTGGTACGGCCCGGCGGAACGCTTCTTTATTCCACCTGTACGCTTAATCCTTCGGAAAACGAGCAGGTGGCAGATAGGTTTTTAAAAGACAATAACGGTTTTCAACCGATGAAGATAAATTTACCCGGCACTGTGGAAAACGCGGGAATGGGCCCTGACCACATGGTCACTCTCACCCCTTTTTCCGGTGCCTCAGACGGTTTTTTTGCCGCTCTGTTCCGCAGAATACCATAATCTACATTTTTTGGGAGACTATATTGAACAGGGTCGATATTAAATCAAAGAACTTAGAAGAATTGGCTGCCTTGATGGAGACCTGGGGCTTTCCCCCTTACCGTGCTAAACAGATTTTCCAGTGGCTTCACAGAGGGGCGCGCTTTTTTGACGAGATGACCAACCTTCCCCTGGCAATGCGCCTTGTCCTGCAACAGCAATGCGAGATCGCCTGGGCGGAAATCCGTTTGAAGCGATGTTCCAAAAAGGATGAGACAATCAAATATCTATTTCGCATGAACGACGGCGAACAGGTAGAATCCGTATTGATGAAGTACCATTATGGATATTCTATTTGCATTTCTACACAGGTTGGGTGTAAAATGGGTTGTAGTTTCTGCGCTACCGGGAAAAGCGGGTTTTCCAGAAACCTTTCCCCTTCGGAAATTCTTTCTCAGGTTCAGGCAGCTTCGGCAGATATCGGGGAACGAATTTCCCATATTGTACTGATGGGTATGGGGGAGCCTTTGGATAATTACGAAAATGTGCTTCGGTTCTTGGAGTTGGTAACTTTCCCGGAAGGAATGAACTTGGGAATGCGGCACATTTCACTTTCCACTTGTGGAATGGTAGATAACATTTATCGTTTGGCAAATGAGAAATTGCAGCTGACGCTTTCTGTTTCCTTACACGCGCCCAATGACGAAATCCGAAACAAAATGATGCCGGTAAACAAACGATGGGGTTTGGCGGAGCTTTTGAAGGCCTGCAGCTACTATAGCAATCAAACCAGGCGACGAATTTCTTTTGAATACGCCTTAATCAGCGGTGTCAACGACATGGATTGGTGTGCTCGAGAGCTTGCAGGGCGGTTAAAGGGGATTTTATCCCATGTAAACCTGATCCCCGTAAACGATGTGACAGGTACCGGATACCGGAAAAGCAGCTTGGAGCGCCAGAAGAAATTTGTGAGTATCTTGGAAAGCTATGGGATTCCCGCAACAGTACGACGCACGCTTGGTTCTGACATAGAAGCTTCCTGCGGCCAATTAAAACGCAGGTATGATCGCGAAGGAGGGGCAGCTGATGAAAATTGAATATGGCACAGATATTGGCCCAGTCCGTTCATCTAACCAAGACGCCTGCGAATGCGGCATGTTTTCTGAAAAGAGTGCTTGGGCCATTGTTTGCGATGGTATGGGCGGCGCAAACGGGGGAGACGTGGCCAGTAAAACCGCTGTAGAAACCTTGAAAAAGACTATTCTTTCTGAATTTACAGAAGAGATGACAGCGGAGCAGCTGGAAGCGATGCTGTTGAGAGCTGTACAAAAGGCCAACAATGTTGTCTACTCCCTTTCCCGAGAACAGTCTGCGCTGCGGGGAATGGGTACCACCGTGGTGCTGATGGTCGCTGCCGGCAAAAGGCTTCACATTGCCCACGTGGGTGATAGCCGGGCCTATTTATATGGGGACCATAAGGTAAGACAGGTGACCACCGACCATTCCTATGTACAGGACCTGGTAAAGTTGGGCCATATTACCCAGGAAGAAGCCAGGGTGCATCCTCAGCGGAATATCATTACCCGGGTTTTGGGAGTCCACCCGGAAGTACAGTGCGATTATTTCCAGTGCGATTTCACATTGGGCAATGTCGCTCTCGCCTGTTCTGACGGCCTTAGCAATTATGTGCCGGAAGAACTGATGGAAAATTATATTTCCCAATACCAAGGCGACAGCGCCCTTTTAGTAGAAAAGCTGATACGGTATGCTGCCGAAAACGGCGGGTCAGATAATATCACAGTTGCCGTTTTGCTGAATCTATAATTTAGGACTTTCAGAAAGGATATGGTAAACAGCTATGGATAAATTTCTTGGGAAGCGCCTGGATGGCAGGTATGAAATTCATGACCTTATTGGCGTAGGCGGTATGGCTTGTGTTTACCGGGCTTATGATAGAGTAGAAGACCGGTGGG
>CANSKS010000081.1 GCA_947647615.1 uncultured Neglectibacter sp. | reverse complement strand
CCATGTCAGCGCCAGCGTGTCCGGCACCACCGCCACCGTGAGCAAGATCGACACCTCACAAATCGAGAATGTCATCGGGGACAACGGGCAGGCCAGCATGGTAGAGATCGACTTTACCGGCCTGGGCAAGACCATCGACACGGTGAAGCTGCCTGCCGCCGCCATCAAGGACATTGCGGCAAAGGCCCAGAACGAGGAAGTCGGGGGCCTGACAGTCAAGCTCCCGGACGGGGAAATCTCCTTTGACGCCAGGGCCCTCTCCGCGATCCAGGCCCAGGCAAGCAGCCAGATCACCCTGACTGTCACCCCGGCCAAGCCCGCAGACCTCAACAGCCCGCAGAAAGAGGCCGTAGGCAGCGCCCCGGTATTTGACCTGACGCTGCGGAGCGGCAGCGGGGCCATCACCGACTTTAGAGGCGGCTATGCCACCGTGTCCCTGCCCTACACCCTGGCGGCGGGACAGAACCCCTCCGGCGTGGTGGTGTACTACTTGGACAGCGCCGGCAATGTCACCCCCTGTACCACCAGGTACGATGTTCGCAGCAAGTCTGCCATCTTCACCACCGGCCACCTGTCCCTGTACTTTGTGGGCTATGACCCTGCGGCGGTATGGGAGAACCCGTATTCCGATGTAGCCCAGGGCGCATGGTATTATGATGCGGTGCGGTATGCCAGCGAAAACGGTCTGATGGGCGGCTACGGCAACGGGAGGTTTGGCCCCAACAATACCCTCACCCGCGCCCAATTCGCGCAAGTCCTCTTTAACAAAGAGGGCAGGCCGGCCGTCAATTATCTGTTGCGGTACAACGATGTGGCAGACGGCGCATGGTACACCGAGGCTGTCCGCTGGGCCACCAGCCAGGGCATTGTGGGCGGCTACGGCAACGGAATGTTCGGCCCCAACGACAACATCTCCCGTGAGCAGCTGGCCGTCATGCTGTGGCGGTACGCCGGAAGCCCCGCGGCCACGAAAAAAGAGCTGGCGTTTGCGGACACCGGCAAAATCAGCGATTACGCCATAGAAGCACTGCAATGGGCCGTGGAGCAGGGCATTGTGCAGGGCAAAGGCAACGGCATCCTGGATCCGAAAGGAAAAGCCACCCGCGCCCAGGTCGCTGCCATGCTGATGCGGTCTGCATGACAATCCCTCCATCACAGCTTACGCCCAGGCCTCCCTTGTGCAAAGGGAGCCCTGGGCGCATGTTTTTATTCCAGGGGCCAGCGCTCCCGGAGGAACCCGGCCACGCCGTCTTCCTGGTTGGAGGGGATTACCCCTGTGGCGGCGGCCTTTACCTCCGGCACCGCGTTTTCCACTGCCCAGCTTTCGTCCGCCGCCCGGAACAGGGGAAGGTCGTTTACCGCGTCCCCAAAGGCCACCAGCCTTTCGCAGCCCAGCATCTCCTTGAGCCTGCGGGCTGCTTTCCATTTGGTGGCCTCCGGGGGCATCAGCTCCAGCCAGTATTCCTGCCGGTACAGCTCCTGCTGGAAGGTCACGTTCCAGGTTTCCCCTTCCCGCACCTGCTCCCACAGGGGCAAAAGCTCCTCTTTTTCCCCGATGAAGGTGAAGTAAAAGGATTCTCCCTGGTAAAGGGCCCCGGCCCCCTCCACCGGCCGCAGGCGGGGGTCTCCCCGGCGGCTTTTGAGATAATGGGCCACGCCCTGGTTTTCCCGGCCCATGTCAAAGGAAACCCGCTCCCGGCCCTCTACAAAGGCGTAGACCAAAGGGGAAAGGCCCAACCCTTCCCCAAGCTCCCGGATCCTGGCCCTCTGAGCTTCGGAAAACCGGGAACGCAGCAGCCGTTCTCCGGTGGAGGTATCTACCACGAAAGCGCCGTTATACACAATGGCCGGAAGCCTTAACCGGAGCCCCGCCGTCACCTTTTGGGCGGAAGACCAGGAACGGGCGGTGGCAAAGGTAAACCGCAGCCCTTGTTCTATGAGACGGTTGATGGTTTCGGCGGTATAGGCCGAAAGGGCATCCTCCCGGTTCAGCAGCGTGCCGTCCAGGTCCGAAACATATAAAGTCTTTTCCATATCTTTTCGCCCCTTGCAGTTTCTATATTTGAGTTTAGAAGCCCCGGCGCGCCGCGGCCGTGCCCCTGTTTCCGAAAACAGTATAGCATGTTTCCGGGAATATTTCCACCGCTGCCCCCCTGTAAAACAGGGGAAGCCCAAGGATTTGCCTTCCTTGAAAGCCTCAAGGCCTTGCCCCGGCGTTTCCGGGGTTTCCCTAAGGCCTGTCCCTTCCCCAGCGGGCCATGAGCTGCTTTTTTTCTTCCGGGGAGGCCCGGCGGTAATCTTCCCGCATGTCTTCCGTCCAGGGGGCGCAGCCGGGGCGGTTGGCCTCCGGGTGGCGGCGGCAGTAGTGGGCGATGGCCAGGGCCATGATACAATCGTCATGGGCGCCCTCCTGGGCCTGGGGCCTGCCCTGTTCGCTGCGTACAAAGGTGAGCATCTCTTCCAGAGTGGCTCTGTCGGAAAGGAGCTCCATATGGTCCCGGACCTCCTCCACGAGCCCCGCCAGGATCAGGGGCCTTGTGACGGCGGTGGTTTTGAACCCGTAAGCTTCCTTGGGGCGGTGGGTGTAAGTATCTTCCGCCCGGCGCACCAGCTGCCGGGCGTATCGCAGCCGTTCCAGCTCCCGCACCGGGTAGGTGGAAAAGTTGGTCTCCACCCCCAAAAGGGCCCGGTTGTACCAAACTCCCAGGCAGTACACCTGCTTTGCGTACACGTCTTCGTCAAAAGCATGGCGCAGGGTACACACCTGCCGTCCGGTGGCGCTTGTGAGCACCTGGGCCACGAAAAAGTCGGACCCTTCTCCGGCGGTATCGCCTCCCACCACATAGGATTCCCCCTGGAGGGGCTCTTCGTAAATAAACACGGGCCCTTCCTCCCCCTCCAAAAAACGGATGCTTTCTTCTCGGATGAGCACCTGGCCCGCCTGTTCGCTATAGTAGGTTTCAAAGAAGAATTCCCCCCGGCGCAAGGGAGGGGGAAGCTCAGAGAGCCGCTGGGCCACCCGGCCTGCCGGGAACAGGCTTTTGCCGTAAACGCCCCATTCCCCCAGGCAGTAGACGGAATAGTAGTAGGGGTCGGTTTCCCGGTAGCTCAGCAGCGTTTCTTCGTAGGCCTTATCCAAAAACCGGTTGTCCCGGTAGGTGGTCTTTAAAATCCTGGCCCGGGGCTCCTGCCTGTCGAAGAACCGCCTTTTGAGCCAATGAAGGGCGGAAATGGGGTTAAAGGTGAGTACCATCTGCTTGCTTTCCCGCCCGCCCCGCAGGCGGATGTCCAGCTGGTTAAAATCTTCCTCGGAGATCTCCGAGGCCTCTTCCACCCAAATATCGGTGAGCTCCCCCTTCCGGAAGGTGATGGATTTTAGCTTTTCCGCGTCGTCCAGCCCCCGGAAGATCACAGTATTCCCGTTCACACAGGTGATGCGCAGCTCCGATTCCGTACACCGGAACAGGGAGGAAAGCCCCCACCGGGAAATGGTCTGGCGGAACAGAGCATAGGTGGAATCCCGGTTGGTGGCCGCCACTGCCCGCAGCACCAGCAGGTTGCAAAGGGGAGCGGAAAGCAGCCGCACCAGGAACCGCTGCACCGCGAATACCGACTTCCCGGACCCCGCTCCGCCGTACAGCAGCAGGTAACGGTGGTCCCGGTCTTTCAGCAAGGGCAAATAGGCCCGGTTAAAGGCCTTGGCCGGAATTTTCACTACCATGGGTTCCCTCCTCCCTTTCCGGTTCCGGTTCCACCTTCACCTCAATGACCCCGGAAAACTCCTGGTTCCCCCGGTCGTCATAGCCGAACTCGCTTTGCAGAATAAACTTGGCCCCGGCGGCGGTTTCCCGCCGGTATACCGCCTGCAGGTTGGCCTCCTCCACCAGGGCCCTGGCCCGGGTAAGGGCACGGCCCAGGGGATCGGCTTTATTTTCCCCGAGGGCCAGCCGGTCTCGCTCCAGCTCCTCCCGGCAGGGGTAGCCCAGGGCCAGGGCCAGGCCTCCCATGGTGGGCAGTTCCCCCCGCTCCAGGCAAAGGGCAAAGTAGGCGTCGGTCTTCCGGTTCATTTTTGTTTCCAACGCTTTCCCGGGGATTCTCCCCGGCTTTTTCTTTTCCATAATCTTTCATCCTTTCCAGAATCGTAGTTTTATGCAATTGGGGGCTGTTTTCTCTTCTGGGCCGAAGGACCTTCCCCCTCTCGCCGGCAGAGGCCAGCTCCTCTTTAAATTTCGAGCACACCCTCTCCGTCACGGCTGCGCCCAAGGCTCCCTTGTGTAAAGGGAGCTGTCAGCGAAGCTGACTGAGGGATTGTTTTCCCTGAGCTTTTTCTAAGAAAGACAAGGAAAGCTTTCCGCAATAAAAAAGCTCCGCCAATTTAGAACGTATGTTCGCTTAAGATTTTCTCTACCTCCTCCAAGGCTTTCCCGTGAAAGCGGTTTACCTGCATAAGGCTATAATCGATCTGCCAAGCGATTTCCGAAAGGCTTTGGCCTAAAAGATAATACCGCTCCAACACCGAACGGTATTTCGGCTCCTTCACCTTCGCAATAACTGCTTCTATTTCCCCGGACGCCGCCCTTCTTTGGGCTACCTTTTCCTCCAATTCCTCGATCATGGCGGCGATATCCGCGGCTGCCCTCCCTACCCGGTCTCCCTGGCAGGAATTCTGTACCTTCTCCCCCAAAATGGCTTGGGAAAGGCTTGTGGCCTGCCGCCGCAGGGCACAAATCCGCTGGATTTTCCCCTCAATGCTCCGGTTCAGGTCCCGGTACCGCGATAAAAACTCCTTAGCCGTCCTGCATTTGACCTCCGGTTTTTTCTGCTTCCTTGCTGTTTCCGTCATAAGACAATCCCCTTCTAAATTTCAAAACGCCTTCGTCTTTCCGGTCCCGCTCTTTTTCTCCTCCGCCGGTTCTGTACTTTGGGCCCGGCCGCCCCGGGGAAGACGCCCCAGGATGAGGTAGCTTTCCCACTCGGGAAAGACCTCCCTCAGGTATTCCCGCCGGGCCCGTTTTTCCTCTTCCGGGTGCTGCCGCTGCCTTTCCCAATAAAAGGCTTTCACAGCCTTCAGCTTTTCCCCCTGGGTCAGGTAGGCGTCTCCCGCCCACCACCAGGAAAGGAAGTAATCGGCCCCTTGGGCCTCCAAAAAGGGCTCCGCGTAAGCCTCCGCCACCTCTTCCTCCTGGCAATATTCCCGGAAGCAGTTCCGGCACAGCCAGACGCCGCCCAGGGGTTTCCCGTCGGGATCCGGTTCTCCACAAACAATACAGGCCCCTTCCACCACTGTTTCACCTACACTTTCTTTTCATTCTTCAAGTATTTCTTGAATTGCTATTATAATACTCTAGTTATTATTGATTGTCAAGGGGGTTTTTAAAGATTTTCTTGATTAACTTTCAAAAAAACCATATAATAAGAAATAGAAGCACAATGGGAAAACCCTTGAGGAATCTCCCTCAATAAAGTTCGCAGGAAAGGATACCGCCGCTCTTAAAAAGAAGAAAAAAAAGCAGGCCTCCCGGGCCTGCTCTTGGAATTCGAAAAAAACGGAAAAGAGGATGTTATGAGCACACTAGGGCAAAGAATTCGCAGCGCCAGGGAACAAAACCAGCTCACCCAGGGGGAATTGGGAAAAAAGCTGGGGACAAGCACGGCGGTGATCAGCAACTGGGAAAAAGATATCAATAAACCGGATGCCGAAAAGCTTCCCCGGCTGTGCGAAGCGCTGGACATATCGGCTGCTTACCTGTTAGATTATTGGAAGGGGCAGGACCCCTTCACCACCGAGGAATGGCGGCGCGTAAAACGGTTCCGGCTGCTGGATTCTCACGGCAAAAAAATGGTAGACCTTGTGCTGGAAGAAGAATATGCCCGTATGACCCGCCATGAATCGGACGCCGCGAACCAGGCAGGCGAAAACCTCACCTATATCAACTGCTATGACCTGGCGGCCTCCGCCGGAACCGGCGAGCCCTTAGATAATACCTATTACAAAACCAGACTGGAGATCCCCACCCAGCTGGTGCCGGAGGAAGCCCACTACTGCCTGCGGGTCAACGGCGACAGCATGGAGCCCGCCTACAAAAACGGCGATATCGTTTTTGTGGAACGTGTAGAAGATTCCGTGGCCGAGGGAGAGGTGGGCATCTTCTATTTAAACGGCGAGGGGTTTATTAAACGCCTTGGAAAGGGAGCGTTGCTCTCTTTAAACCCTGCCTACCCGCCCATTTCCCTTGGCCCCTTCGACCGGTTAGACTGCCAGGGCCGGGTGCTGGGAAAGCTGTAAGCCGGCGCCCGGAAAGCCCTCAATTTCCGCCATAAGCAGCTGTTGGTCTGCGAAATTTGCCTGCGGCAAATTTTATCGCGGGAAGCTTGCCAACCTACATGTTGAGCAAAAAAGTTATTGACATAAATCCCACTGCTACATATAATAATAACAGAGGGCAGAGATGCTCACAAAATAGTGTTCGCTTCCTGATATGCGGCTTATAAATGGTCAGGACTGCAAATAGTGTTCGCTCCCCGATATGCGGCTTACAAATGGTCGGGATTAAAATGTTTGTAACGCCCTGTCGAAAGGCAGGGCGTTGCTTTCTGTGCGGGAGGTCTGCCTTATGGCGCAAGCCCAGTTGTATTTTTTATCTGACCAATATTATCTTGATTTTCCCGATGACAGGCTGATGAAAAACAAGGATATGATTGATGGCGTTCCGCACAGCCGCCCTTGTTTCTTTGCGTTCCCCGATTCTAAAATACCGGAAATCTATTGGATTGTTCCGATCTCCTCAAAGTATGAGAAGTTCAAGCAGATTGAGGAAAAGAAAATTCAGAAATACGGCAAATGCAACACCATCCGTTTCGGAACAGTATTAGGCAGACGCACCGCTTTTCTCATCCAAAATATGTGTCCGGCAACAGAGAAGTATCTGACTGCGTACATAGATAAGAATAACCAGCCCATACGGATTGATGACCGCATAGCGGCAGACGTGGTTAAAAACGCCCGTGAGGTTCTGGGCATGGCAAAGCGGGGAACGAAGGTTATTTTTCCTGATGTGTTTCAGATTTATCGCGGTCTTGAGCAGCAGTTAAATCTTGAGAAAGATTCTGCTGCACTAAAACCCAGCATCCTTGCAAAGATAAGGCAGCCGCTTCCTGAGCCTGCACCATCGAAAAAGTCCAAGACCAAGGAGCATGATGACCGATAGGAAAAGTCCGTTTCTGAAAACAAATCGGAAACGGGCTTTTTTGCTATATTGCCTTATGAAATTTACTTGATCCAGACCCCAGCAGCGTCAAAGTTGCTGCCGGTGAAGTCGCTCTCGGCGTATTCCTTGATGGTGGACAGGTCGCAGCATTTCCGCAGGAAAGCATTCCCTGTAGGGAGGGTGGCACGGCGCAGCCGTGACGGAAAGACGAAAGCGGTGATCCAAAGTCAAAATTGGGATCCAATTTTGACTAAGAAGTTTTCGTTCCGAAAACTTTATGGAAGAGAGCAAGTGAAAGATCGAATTTCCTCAATTTTCTCTACGAAATTCACCTTGCGGTGAATTTTATTGCGGGAAGCTAACTGGAAACGTGGGGGGTACAAAGGGGGCGAAGCCCCTTTGACAAAATAAAAATCTAAACGCAAACGGCAGGAGCTTTCGAAAAAGGCTCTGGCTACCCTTTGCGTCATGAGTAAGCCGTGGAAAACTCACTTGCCTTCCCCTGCGGGGAGCACCCGTTTCGAGGCAGATCCCCATTCCAAATTGCCCTTAAGCGATGTGCCCAAAAACCGGACGAAAACTTTTCGAAGATGTTATTCCATGTTATAGGGCAT
>CANSKS010000080.1 GCA_947647615.1 uncultured Neglectibacter sp. | reverse complement strand
TACAGAGAGGCTTTCCGGGAAGCAGTCGCGAGATACGGCCACCACGCCGATTTTCACTTCTGGAATGTTATTCATGGGTAAATTCCTCCATTTTTATTTTTTCGGGAGTGAGGTTTTGTGCTTTTATCATAGCGCAGTTCCCGTTAAAATGCAACCGTTATTTTCCCGGCGGGAGCTTTCGGCCGAGCTGGTGGCCCAGCGGGCCGGGCCTCCCTTTGGACGACGCTCTGAGCAGGAAAATGCAAGACTTAAACCTGGCCACAAGAAAACGCGCCCCGCGAAGGGAGGGCTGGACCATGGCTCCAAACCCCAAAATCGTATGGGTCTATGACCCTTTCAGCTCCGAGCAGCCCGCCTTTGGCGCCTGCTATTGAGTTTCCGGGAAGCTGCTGCCAATGCAGCGCTTTAACCACCCCATGCGGCAGTAGTACACCGTGAATACCAGGGCGGTGACCGCCCAGGTCACCGGGTAGTTCATGGCCACCATCTCCATGGTGGGCCAGAAGGGCACTGCCGCCAAAAGCCACAGGATCCGCAGGCCGCACACGCCTACACCGGTGATAATCATGGGCTGCAGGGCCTCCCCGGCCCCCCGAATAGCTCCGGAGAAAATTTCGATGAACACAAACAGGAAATAGGAGGGGGCCAGAATCCGCAGGAAATTGCAGCCTAACCGCACCACCTGGCTGTCGTTTACGAAAAACCCCATGATGGGCTTCATAAACAAGAGCAGCACCAGGGAAAGAGCCACCGTGACCCCCATGGTCATGGCAAGGCATACCCGGACGCTCTTTTTTAGCCGCTGGAACTTTTGGGCCCCGAAGTTCTGGCCCACAAAGGTGGTGATGGCAATGCCAAAGGCCCCCATCACCATCCAAATAAACCCGTCCACCTTGCCAATGGCCGTCCAGGCGGCAATGGCGTCGGTGTCAAAGGAATTGATGCTGGTTTGGATCATCAAATTGGAAAAGGAATACATGACGGTTTGCAGCCCCGCAGGCAAGCCAATGCGCACCACGTCTTTGAGCAGGCCCCTGTCAAAGCGGATCTTCCTCACCTCCACCCGGTAGGCCTCCCGGGTGAGCAGGAGCCGGGCCAGGATGAGCCCCGCGCTTACCACCTGGGAGATCACTGTGGCCAGGGCCACCCCCATCACCCCCCAGTGGAAGGCCGCCACAAACAGCAGGTCCAGCACAATGTTCACAAGGCAGCAGGCGATGAGCACATAAAGGGGCATGCGGGAATCGCCAATGGCCCGCAGCACCCCGGTGCCCACGTTGTAGATCATGCAGGCTACTGCCCCGGCGTAATAGATGTTTAAATAGAGGAGGGCGTCTTCCATGAGCTCCTGGGGCACCCCCATAGCCTGCAGGCACATTTGCCCGGTGAGCAGGCCCCCCACCGTGATCACGCCGCCCCCTGCCAGGGCCAGGGCCACAGAGGTGTGCACCGCCCGGGACACATCCTTCCACTGCCCGGCCCCGAAGAACTGGGAGATAATCACTGTGGCGCCGGTGGAAAGCCCCACGAAAAAACCCACCAGCAGGTTGATCAGCACACTGGTGGTACCCACTGCTGCCAGGGCCTCTTTTCCCACATATTGGCCTACGATCACCGTATCTACCGTGTTGTAGAGCTGCTGGAAAAAGGTGCCAATTAAAATTGGGAAAAAGAAAATGAGCAGCTGCTTCCAAATCACCCCTTCGGTGATGCGGTTCTCCTGGAGCTTTTGTCCCTGTTCCCTCATACGATCTCCTTTTTTTACGGCCCATTCCCGAGGCCTGTTTTTCATCTTCAAACGAGTGCCTTATTTCAAGTTTTCACGGCCCATTCCCGAGGCCTGTTTTTCATCTTCAAACGAGTGCCTTATTTCAAGTTTTCAAGGCCCATTTCCGAGGCCTGTTCTAATTCTCAAACGGGCGCCCTTAGGCGTCCCGCCGCGAAAGAGCTCCCTCCCTCTGGGAAAGCCGGTGAACCCGTACAAAATAAGCCAGCACCAGCAAGGTGGCAGCCGCGGTCCAGGCTCCCACCTCCGCAAAGTAAATCCCCTCCTGGCCAATGGCCAGGGGCAAAAGCACTGCCGCGCCCATGCGCACCGCCATTTCCGCGAAACCGGAGACCATGGGGATTACCGTATCTCCAAGGCCCATGAGTCCGGAACGGTAAATGTGAAGCATGTACAAAACCGGAAGGAAAAGGGCCATAATGGCCAAATAGTGGTAGCCAATGGCCAGGGCCCCCTCCACCTCTTCCGGCGTGCCGGAGATGAACAGCAGCAAAAACCACTTGCCAAAGGCCAGCACCAGGGCCGAAATGGCCGCGCTGGTGGCAAGAGCAATGGCTGTGGCGGCGTGCATGCCCTTTTTGATGCGCGCCAAAAGCCCGGCCCCCAAATTCTGGCCCACATAGGAGGTGACGGCGTAGCCGTAAGAGACTGTGGCCAGCTCCAGCAGGCCGTAAAGCTTGTTGGTGGCGGTAAACCCGGCAATGAACAGCTTCCCGTAGCGGTTGACTACCGACTGCACCACCATGCCCCCCACGGAGATAATGGCGTTTTGCAGGGCAATGGGAAAGGCCAGCTTCAGCAGGGTGCCTACGGGGCCTCCCTTTAAGCGGAGATCGCCCTTTTCCAGGCGGATCACCGTGATCTTCCTCACGTTCCCATAGCAATAGGCAATGGAAAACGCCTGGGCGATGAGGGTGGCTGCCGCCGCTCCGGCAATGCCCCAATGGAACACCAGCACAAACAAAAGGTCCAGGCCCACATTGATCAGCGAAGCCGCCACCATGGCGTAAAGGGGCGTTTTGCTGTCTCCCAGGGCCCGCAGAATAGAGGCCAAAAGGTTATAGGCCATCACAATAGGGATCCCGGCGAACATCACCCGCAAATACAGCAGGGCCATGGGAAAAATCTCCTCCGGCGTGTTCAAAAGCCGCAGCACCGGCCCCGCCGCCAGCTGCCCCAAAAGCAGAAGGACCCCGGAGGAAATGGCACACAGGGTAAGAGAGGCCCCTATGGACCGGGAAAGGTTCCGGTGGTCCTCCGCGCCGAAATGCTGGGCCATCAAAATGGAAAAGCCCTGGGTGAGACCTTGCATAATCCCCAGCATCATCCAGTTGAGCCAATCGGCGGCTCCCAGGGCCGTAAGGGCTGTCAGGCCCACGCCCCGGCCCACCACGGCGGTATCTACCATGGTATAAAGCTGCTGGAACACGTTGCCCGCCATCAAGGGCAGGGCAAAGCCTACGATCAACCTCAAGGGGGAACCTTGGGTCATATTTCGAATTCTTTGGGACATAATTAAAAACCTTTCTGCAATAAATTGGACGCAAGCTTGCGGCGCCCTGAAACTCCCTTAGTCTCCCTCACTGTGATTAAGGCAAATTTTATTGCGGGAAGCGGCTCCAAATCTCGCTCTCCTTGGCCTCGCCATTGCGCGAGGGAATTTAAAAACTGACGTTTTTTTAGGGCTGTCGGCCCCCTTTGTTTTTCCAGGTAAACAGGTAGGCGCCAATGGCCACGGAAACCGCCAGGTTCAGGGAATCCACCGCCGGGGTTTGGGGGATCAGGAGGCTTTGCCCCCAATTCTGGAATTCCGGGGGCAGGCCTGTGGCCTCATTGCCAAAGACCAAGGTGTAGGGGCGGCCTCCCAGGCTGGGGCAGCTTTCCGGGGTGAGGGGGTGAGCGCCGTCCAACATAAAGGGGAAGATCTCCCGGCCCTCCCCGAATTCCCCCAGGTACTGGGAAAAATTTTCAAAAAACTGGAAGTTCACCTGGAACAGGGCTCCCATGGAGGCCCGCACCACCTTGGGGTTCCAAAGGTCGGCCCCGCCCCCCACCAGGGCCAAATTTCCAATGCCAAAGCCCAGGAGGGTGCGCAGAATGGTGCCCAGGTTCCCCATGTCGGAGGGGCACACCAGGGCCACATGGGGGGCCCTTTTCCCAAGGGCCCCCTCATATTTTTGGAACACTCCCGCCGCGTAGCAAATCTCCTTTTGGGCAATCCGCTCCAGGGTCCTTTCCCCATAGGCACAGGGCACGCCCTCCTTTTCACAAAGGGCAAAAAGCTTTTCCCGGTCGCGGAAATCTTCCCGGCAATACACAGCCAGGACTTCCCGGGGCCTGTGGCGCAGCAACTCAAAGGTTGGGAAGGGCCCCAGAGCGTAGGAATAGGAAAACTCTTTCTTATATTTCTTAGGCGGTTCCATAAGGGCCCTCCCTCTTCGCAAAGTTCTAAATGCTACCACTATACCACGAAACAATGCCTTTGTCTACGTTTGGCACAGAAAAAAGACGGCAGGCCCAAGTCCCCGAAAAATGCGGAAGGAGGTTTATTTTCCCTTCTTTGGTGGAAGACTAAAGGGGAAATTTAGATACCCGGTCCGGGGAAAAGCCTTTCCTTTTGCCCCGGGCCCTGGAAAGGAATGTGCTTTCATGGAAATGGTACGAATAGAAAAGGTGTATGGCTGCGAGATTTTAGATTCCCGGGGCAACCCCACCGTAGGGGCTACGGTGCAGCTCAGCGACGGCAGCCTGGGCACGGCGGCCTCCCCCTCCGGAGCCTCTACCGGGAAATTCGAGGCGGTGGAGCTGCGGGACGGGGACAAAGCCAGGTATGGGGGCAAGGGCGTGCTGAAGGCCGTTCACAACGTCAATGAGATCATCTCCCCGGCCCTGGAAGGGCTCCAGGGCCTTACGGTGCGGAAGGTAGATGTTCTCTTGCAAAAGCTGGACGGCACCGCCAACAAGGCAAACCTTGGGGCAAACGCTACCCTGGCGGTATCCCTGGCCTGCGCCAGGGCCATGGCGGCCCATTACCGCATGCCCCTTTACCGGTTCCTGGGAGGCGCCGGAGCCCACAAGCTGCCGGTACCCATGATGAACATCTTAAACGGCGGCGCCCACGCGGGGAACAACATCGACATTCAGGAATTCATGATCGTCCCGGTGGGAGCGGAAAACTTCCGGGAGGGCCTGCGGTGGTGCGCGGAGATCTACCACATGCTGGGCTCCCAGCTGCGCCAAAAGGGCCTTTCCACCGCTGTGGGGGACGAAGGGGGCTTTGCACCCAACCTTTCCTCCGACGAAGAGGCCCTGGAAGAAATTTTAAAGGCCATTGAGGCGGCGGGCTACAGCGGCCAGGTGAAGCTGGCCCTGGACGCCGCCGCCAGCGAATGGGCCCAGGAGGACGGGGGCTACCGGCTGCCCAAGCGGGGCAAGGGAATGGCCGTCCCGGAGCTGATCTCCTACTGGGAAAAGCTGGTGGAGCGCTACCCCATCGTCTCTATCGAAGACCCCTTGGGAGAGGAAGATTTCCCCGCCTGGGCTCAGCTCACCCAAAGGCTGGGGAGCAAGGTGCAGCTGGTGGGGGACGACCTGTTTGTCACCAACCCCAAGCGGCTGGAGCAGGGCATTGGGGAAGGGGCGGCTAACGCCATACTCATCAAGCCCAACCAGATCGGCACCCTCACAGAGACCTTGGAGGCCATTGAGCTGGCCAAGAAAAACGGCTACCGCACCATCATTTCCCACCGCTCCGGCGAAACGGAAGATACCTTCATCGCCGACCTGGCCGTGGCCGTAAACGCCGGGCAGATCAAAACCGGGGCCCCCTGCCGCACGGAACGGGTGGCGAAATATAACCGCCTGCTGCGCATTGGAGAAATTTAATTCTTTGAAATTCTTTTCCGGGAAGGGCCCCGTTCTATTGACGGGCCCTTCTCTTTTGGGTACAATTTGAATATTGGATCTAAAGAACCCAAAAAGCACAGAAAGGGGCTGGCAATATTGGGCGCAATGTGGGAAAGGCTTTTGGCCTGTAAAGAGGAGATTCGCAAAAGAACCGGGTTCGTTCCTGCCACGGCAGTGGTGCTGGGCTCCGGCCTGGGCGATTTTGGGGATTTGGTCAAAACAGAGGCCGCGGTGCCCTACGGGGAGCTGCCCGGCTTCCCTTCCTCTACGGTGGCAGGGCACCGGGGCCGGTTCCTTTTTGGATATGTGGGAAAGGAGCCGGTGGCGGTGATGCAGGGCCGGGTTCACTATTACGAGGGCTACCCCATGGAGGAGGTGGTGCTGCCCCTGCGGGCGCTGGGCCTTTTGGGCTGCCGGCGGGTACTGCTCACCAACGCCGCCGGGGGGATCGGCACGGAAAAGGGGGATCTAGCGCCCGGGGACCTTATGCTACTCCTGGACCATATCGCCTCCCTGGTTCCTTCCCCTCTGCGGGGGCAGAACGAAGAGAAGCTGGGCCCCCGGTTCCCGGATATGTCGGCAGTGTACAGCCCCCGGCTTCGTGCCCTGGCCAAGGAGGCGGCCGGCCGCCTTGAGATCCCCTTAAAGGAGGGGGTCTATCTCCAGGCCCCGGGCCCCCAGTACGAGACTCCGGCGGAGATCCGGGCCTTCGCCGCCCTGGGCGCCAACGCCGTGGGCATGAGCACCGCCTGCGAGGCCATCGCCGCCCGGCATATGGGCATGGAGGTGCTGGGGATCAGCTGTATTACCAACCTGGCGGCAGGCCTGCAAAAGGCCCCCCTTTCTCACGAAGAGGTGAAAAAGACTGCCGCCGAGGCAAGCCGCCGGTTCTGCGCCCTGCTGGAGGGGGTGCTTCTGGCCCTGGGAGAAGAGGAATAACAGGACAAAGGCCCAAGAAAGGAACAGGGTGACAGTAAAATGGATATCAAGAAGCAAATTATCGACCAGCGGGTGCGGAAGCTGCTGGAAGACCAGCCGGAGCTTTTTCCGGGTACAGACCAGGAACGGAACCTTTCCAGAGCCTTTTTGCTGCTGGGGGTTTCCGCCTATTTGGACATGGACGTGCAGGAAGCGGCCCAATACTTGACAGACGGCGGGAACGACGGTGGCTTCGACGCGGCTTACCTGGCGGAGGCCCAAGATTCCCGGCTGAACGTGGTGCTTTTTCAGTCAAAATATTCCAGAAAGCTGGAAAGCGAAGCCAACTTTCCGGCTAACGCGGTAGAAAAGGCGGTGAACACCATACGGGCGGTGTTCGACCCCTCCGTGCGGATGGAGCTGAACCCTCAAAGCGCCAGAACGGTGGAGGAGATCCGCTCCTTCCTTCTGGACGGGGCCATTCCTTATGTCACCTTTGTAATGCTGCACAACGGGCTCATTTGGAACCGGGAGGGCCAGAGCTGTATTGACCATGCCTTTGGAGGCCAGGATCAGGTGCGGTTCCAGTATTTTTCTCACCAGGACATACTGCAGGCAGTGGACCGGGCCCGGCCTATCGACACCCAGCTGGCCTTCAGCGGAAAGGCCATTCAAGAAAATTTCAATTACAAAAGGGTCATTCTGGGGCGGGTCTCCGTTTCCGAGATCTGCCGGCTGATGGAGCAGTTTGGAGACAGCCTGCTGGAAAAGAACATACGCCGCTATTTGGGCAGCAATGTGGTAAACGAAGGGATCCAGCGTTCTCTGCTGGAGGAAGAAAAGCGCCAAAACTTTTTCTTTTTTAACAATGGTGCCACCTTGATCTGTAAAAAGTTTAGCTTTAACGGGCTGCAGGAACAGGATTGGCTGGTAAAGGTCAGCGGCCTGCAAATCATCAATGGAGGCCAGACCTGCAAGACCATTTACCAAACAATAAGGGAAAACCCCGCTGTCGATTTCTCCCAGACCTACCTGCTGGTACGGCTTTATGAAGTAGACGATACGGAAGACCAAGGCGTAATACGAGAGATTATCTATGCCACCAACAGCCAGAATCCGGTAGACTTCCGGGACCTGCGCTCTAACGAGGAGGAGCAGCTCCTATTGGAAAAGGGCGCGGAAGGCCTGGGATATGTCTATAAGCGGAAGCGCGATAACACCTCCGGCGCCGGCACCATTCCTTCTACCGTGGCGGCAGAGGCCGTGCTGGCGGTGTGGCGGGAACGCCCCCATTTGGCAAAGTACCGGCGCAATGAGTTTTTCGATAAATATTATACCGAGATTTTTAAAGATTTAAATGCGGCCCAAATGATCTTGGCCGTGCTGATCTTCCGTTATTGCGATCTCAACAGAAAGCAGGAATGCGCCAGGCCGGGCATTCGGGAACACCGGCCCTACAGCCAATACTTCCTTGCCTACATGGTGGGAAAGCAGCTTTTGGCCCATTTTTCCCTGAAGTTGGCTGCGTTGACCCATTTGAATTTCAACCAGGTAAATGATTATTTCGAACAGCAAAAGGAAGCCCTGTACCAAAGGGCGGAAACCGCCATGGCAGAACTCTTAAAAGATTATTTTCACACCGATGACCTGGCCACGATTGATGGCCGTACCATGGCCGCCGCCTTCCGACGCTTCGACCTTTTAGAGCGCTACCTGAAAAACGATAGCTGGTGGAGCGGCCATATGGCCCCGGGCCAAGAGGATTGAAAGGCTGGGCCAGCCTTTGAGAAAGAGAGGAAAAGTCATGGACTTTTTTGCCTATTCCTGTGTAGCGCTGCCCCTGTGGGCGGCATTCTTCGCCCTGTATTTTATTCTCCGGGGCAGGCGGGGGCTGCAAACCCAGAGCCTCATTGCCAAATGCGGGGGCAGCTTTTTGGCGGTGGGCTCTGCCGGGCTGGCCCTTTCCGGCCAGGGGATTTTTCCCCTTTCCCAGCCGGTGTTTTGGTTCTTCCTGCTGTGTACCTTGGCCGATGCCCTTTTGGAGCTCCAATTTGTGCTGGGCATGCTGGTCTTTGGCCTCGCCCACGGCTGCCTGATCTATTGGCTTTTGGGAGCGGCGTCTCCCTCCTGGTGGTGCCTTGTGCTGTGGGTCCTGGCCTACGGGGCCACGGCGGTGCTTTTTCGCCGGGAGCTCCCAAGGCTCGGGAAGCTTTTGGTGCCCTTTTGCCTCTATCCCGCCCTTTTGGCGGGGAGCCTTTGCCTTGCCCTGCCCCTGCCCTTTGTGGTAGGCTTGGCCTTTTGGCCCGGGGCAGTGGGAGCCCTTTGCTTTTTCATTTCCGACCTGATGGTAGCCAAAGGGGAGCTTTCCGGGCTTCCCCCCAGGTTCCACAAGCTGGTGATGCTGTTGTATTGGGCGGCCCTTTACCTCCTTTCTGCCACCCTTTGGTTTGTTTAAAAGGGCTTCGCCCCAAAAAGAGAATTTTAAAAACGTCAGTTTTCAAATTCCCTCGCGCAACGGCGGGGCCAAGAGGATGCAAGAGTTATCCTTGCGCGAAATCGATGAGCCGGGGCGGGCTGCTTTAGGCCGAATGCCCAAAAACCGGACGAAAACTTTTCGAAGATGTTATTCCATGTTATAGGGCAT
>CANSKS010000079.1 GCA_947647615.1 uncultured Neglectibacter sp. | reverse complement strand
GACACCTATGACCGCATCCGCATTGTCGTAGGCCTTCCCCGCTACCGGTTTTCTTTATGGCCGGTCAGGGACCGGCGCACCAGAGGAGGTACCGGTCCCTGCGCTTTTTTCTTTGCATTTTTTCCTTTCAAATAGTTGCTTTAACAACTATTTTGTGATATGCTTTTTTAAGAAATCCCAGGGCTCTCCAAAGCCGTTTCCTAAGGAGCGTCACCCCATGAAAAAACTGTTTTTTTACCTGAAGCCTTATTTTCCCCGCATGACACTGGGGGTTACCATCAAATTTTTAGGATCTGTCATGGACCTGCTTTTGCCCTGGATCTTATCTTACTTAATAGACACTGTCGTACCTCAGCGGAACGTACCCCTCATCCTGTTTTGGGGCGGTATGATGCTTTTGGCCGCTCTAATCGCGGTAGTCACCAATATCATTGCCAACCGCATGGCCTCTTGGGTGGCCCAGCATACCACCCAATCCCTGCGCCACGACCTGTTCCAAAAAATCTCTTACCTTTCCAGCGCCCAAATCGACGAATATACCATCCCCTCCTTAGAAGCCCGCCTCACCAGCGATACCTATAACGTACACCAAATGACGGGTATGATGCAGCGGCTGGGCATCCGAGCCCCCATTTTACTCTTGGGGGGAATTTTCATTACCCTTACGCTGGACCCATCCCTCACCCTGGTGCTGCTTTGCACCCTGCCTTTTATTGGCTTTGTGGTGTTCACAATTTCCCGAAAGGGCATTCCCCTTTATGTGAGGCTGCAGCAGGGCATAGACACCCTGGTCCGAACCGTCCGGGAAAACATTTCCGGCATTCGGGTAATTAAGGCCCTTTCCAAAACGGAATATGAAAAAAAGCGATTTTATGGGGTAAACGAAGAAGTGGTGCGCCGGGAGAAAAAAGCGGGGGTCACCATGGCCCTTTCCGACCCTCTGATGAACCTGTTCCTAAACCTGGGCCTCACCGCTGTGATCGTTGTGGGCGCTTTCCGGGTAAACGCCGGGCTCACCCAACCAGGGAAAATTATCGCCTTTCTCAGCTATTTCACCATCATTTCCATGGCGCTGATGTCCATTAACCGCATGTTCGTCATGTATTCCAAGGGCTCGGCCTCTGCCGCCCGCATCGCCCAGGTACTGGACACCCCGGAAGACCTGCTGACACGGCCCCTCCCCCAAGAAAAAACCCCCTATCATGTGGAGTTTCGCCATGTGACCTTTTCCTACCAGAAAAAGGAAAACAACGTGGAGGACATCAGCTTTTACCTGCGGGAAGGAGAAACCCTGGGGATTATTGGCGGCACCGGTGCCGGGAAATCTACCCTTACCTCTCTGCTCATGCGCTTCTACGATGCCGGGGAAGGGGAAGTTCTAATAAAGGGCAGGCCGGTGGCCTCTATCCCACCGGAAGAGCTGCACCGGAAATTCGGCGTGGTGTTTCAAAACGACATGCTCTTTGCCGATACCATTTACGAAAATATCGACTTTGGCCGGGGCCTCCCCAGGGAACAGGTAGAAAAAGCCGCCAGGTGCGCCCAGGCTATGGATTTCATCTCCGCCCTGCCGGATGGCTTTTCCCACCGGCTCACCGCCAAAGGCACCAATTTGAGCGGCGGCCAAAAGCAGCGGATTTTGGTGGCCAGGGCTTTGGCCGGGAACCCGGAGATCCTCATTCTGGACGATTCCTCCAGCGCCCTGGATTATAAGACAGATTCCCTGCTGCGTGCCGCCCTGCGCCGGGAGTACCGGAGCACCACCGCCGTGATTATTGCCCAGCGGGTAAGCTCCATTTTGTACGCCGACCACATTTTGGTGCTGGAAGAGGGGAAGACCTTGGGCTACGGCACCCACCAGGAGCTTTTGGAAAGCTGCCCCATTTACCGGGAAATCGCCGCTTCTCAAATGGAAGAATTGGAAAAGGAGGGCGCTTGAACATGGCAAACCGTATGATTCCTCGAGGCGCCGATGAAA
Organism: uncultured Neglectibacter sp.; assembly: GCA_947647615.1. Taxonomy (GTDB): domain Bacteria; phylum Bacillota; class Clostridia; order Oscillospirales; family Acutalibacteraceae; genus Acutalibacter. The sequence continues at coordinate 7,388 of CANSKS010000079.1, read as the reverse complement.
AGCCTAAAGACAGAAAAAAGGTACTGCTCCGGCTTTGGTCTTACCTATACCGGAGAAAAGGAATGCTGCTGCTTGCCCTTGTGCTCACCGTAAGCGGTAACCTTTTGGCCCTTTTGGGTCCCATGCTTTCGGGCTTTGCCATTGACGCCATTGGCCTTACTCCGGGTAAGGTCAATTTTCCCCAGGTATTCCTCTGCTGTGGGCTCATGCTTTGCTGCTACGCCCTTTCCTCTTTGTTTACCTACCTGCTTTCCCGGCTAATGATCTCCTTGAGCCAGAAAATTATCTTTGAAATGCGCCAACAGGTTTTTGACCGGCTCACCGAGCTGCCTGTCTGTTATTTCGACAGGCACCAGACCGGCGACATTGTCAGCCGGATCTCTTACGATATCGACACGGTAAACGCTTCCCTTTCCAATGACCTGCTGCAAATCGCCACCAGCGCCATTACTGTGCTGGGCTCCCTGGGTATGATGCTCCTGATCTCCCCGGTTTTGGTGCTGGTGTTCGCCGTCACCATTCCCCTTTCCGTGCTGTTCACCCGGTACATGACCCGGAAGGTACGTCCTCTGTTTCACAAGCGTTCCGCCAAGCTGGGAGAGCTCAACGGCTTTGTGGAAGAGATTATTTCCGGCCAGCGCACCACCCGGGCCTACCGCCAGGAAGAAACCATGATCTCCCGCTTCGACAAAAAGAACAAAGAGGCGGTGGACGCCTACTATAACGCCGATTATTACGGCAGCATGACAGGCCCCTCGGTAAACTTCATCAACAACCTTTCCCTGGCTTTTATCAGCATGTTCGGGGCCCTGCTGTTCCTTTCCGGCAGGCTTTCCATTGGGGACCTTTCTTCCTTCGTACTGTATTCCCGGAAGTTTTCCGGGCCCATCAACGAAATGGCCAACATCGTCAGCGAGCTGCAATCGGCCTGTGCCGCCGCGGAACGGGTTTTCCGGCTCATTGACGAGGAGGCGGAGCCTGCCGACACTCCCGGCGCCTATGAGCTTTCCCAGGTACGAGGCCAAATAGATATGGAACATGTGCGCTTCGGCTATACCCCGGAAAAGACCATTCTTCACGATGTGAACCTTTGCGCCAAGCCGGGCAGCCTGGTGGCCATTGTGGGCCCCACCGGCGCCGGGAAGACCACCCTGATCAACCTGCTCATGCGCTTTTACGACCCCCAGGCAGGCAGCATCCGCCTGGATGGCAGGGAGATCTCTGCCGTCACCCGGAAGAGCCTGCGGCTGAGCTACGCCATGGTGCTGCAAGATACCTGGCTGTTTACCGGCACCATTTTTGAAAACCTGGCCTACGGCAAAAAGGACGCTACCCAGGAGGAGGTAGAGGCTGCCGCCAAGGCCGCCAGGATCCACCGTTACATCATGGGCCTCCCCCAAGGGTACCAGACTGTGCTGGACGAAAACGGCCTCAGCCTTTCCCAGGGCCAAAAGCAGCTGCTCACCATTGCCCGGGCCATGCTGTTAGACGCCAAAATGCTCATTTTAGACGAGGCCACCTCTAACGTAGACACCCGCACCGAACAGCAGATCCAAAGCGCCATGCGCAGCCTGATGAAAGACAAAACCTGCTTTGTCATTGCCCACCGGCTTTCCACCATCCGCAATGCCGATACCATTCTGGTAATACAAAACGGCGACGTGGCGGAGCAGGGCACCCACGAGGAGCTCCTGGCCAGAGACGGCATTTATGCCTCTCTTTACAAGGCTCAGTTCGCCGTAATAGAATAAACCTAATAAAAAACCGGGCCGCCGCGAAGACGATACTTCGCGGCGGCTCTATTTCACCAAATTACAGCGAGCTTCCCGAAACAAAGGGCTCCATCTTTGCGGAAAGAAGGGCAAGGCCTGGGTCTCCCCGGTAAGAGAGAAGGGTTTCTCCCTGGGCGATCACTGCCAGCCCTAAGCACAGAGGGCCGTTTTGTTCCAAATAGTTCAGGCGTTCTTGAAACCGCAGCTCTTCTCCACCGGGAAACAAGCCGCAATTCAAGTAAATAGCAGCCTCTTCCTGGTGCTCCGCGGCATAGGCAAGAACTGCCTGGAAATGCTCTAACATCAGAGCAGCAGTAGTCTGGCCTTCTCCTTCCTCCGGCGGAAAGGCGGCATAAAAGGCGCCGCCATCAACCAGGGAATGGCTTTCTCCCGGCGATTCCAAACAAACCACCTCGGAAAGAGGCTCCTTACAGCTTCCACAGGCTCCCAGGCACAGGGCTTCCGGGCTATCACTGGTTTTCATGGCCGCCCAAAGCACCCCGCCCGCTTGTTCCTGGTTCCCGTTAATTCCGGTATAGAAAAGTTTCGGGTAAGTATCTATGGCCTCCCTTAGGGAAAGGGGTCCGGAAAAGCCCAGGAAGGCCTCATAATATTTTCCGGGCTGAAGGCTCTCCCAAGAGACGATTTCCTGGGAATCCATGAAAAAGCTTTGGGGGTAGGTGAGCTTCCCCAGCCCCAAGGAATCTACATAAGAGGAACCGGCCTTCCCAAACAGGAAACTTATCTTGCCTTCATCCTGGACCACTGGAGTATCTATAGGCAGGTAGGCGCTCTGTCTTTTGGAAAAACTAAAACGCAGCCGGGAGGCGCTGAATAAATGGGGAAACCCAAGATCTGGAGCCACATGCGCGCTTTGTACCGAAGGAGCCAAAAGAGACAGGGAGGCTTTTAGAGGTGTCACTGCGCATTCCTGATTTTTGGGAAAATAAAAGCTTTGGTTGAGCAGGGAATTCGTCCCCGCCAACAGCAGGGCCGCTCCCAACAGGGAAGCTGCCAAGGCCCATTTATGCTTCTTTTTCCACCGTCTCATTTTCATCTACCTTTTTTCCGTCTCGAATTCGTATGATCCTCCCGCATTTTTGGGCCAGCTCCATGTTATGGGTCACCAGCAAAATGGTGAGCCCCTGCCGGTTCAGCTCTTGAAAGACTTCCATGATCTCCCCGGCCGTTTTGCTGTCGAGGGCTCCCGTGGGCTCGTCCGCGAACAAATATTGGGGGGAGTTTACCAGGGCCCTGGCAATGGAGACCCGCTGCCTTTGCCCGCCGGAAAGCTCGTTTACGGGTTTTTCCCGCAGCTCCTCTATGCCTGCCCGCTTTAAAGCAGCCCGCACCTTTTCCCTTTTTTCGGAGCGGGTATTGCGGGAAAATCTTAAAGGCAGTACAACGTTTTCGAATACCGATTCCTCTTCTATTAAGGCAAAATTCTGCAGAACAATCGCTGTGGTCTGGTTGCGCATTTTTGCCAGGGACTTTTCCCTCATCTTTTTAATATTCTTCCCATCTATCGTGATCTCCCCCTCCTCAAAGCTATCGATACAGGCCAAAAGGTGGAGCAGCGTAGATTTCCCCGCGCCGGATTCCCCAACCACGGCCACAAACTCGCCGTCTTCCACCTTTTCTGAAAAGTCCTTCAGCCCCTGGAAGGCGTTCTTCTTCCCGTGATGGTAGGTTTTTGTCACGTGATCTATGGCGATCATAAAGCTCCCCCCTATGTCTGTAAGTTCGCCCGGAAAGTGTCCATGGCGGAATTCTTTTCCAAAATGGCCCTGGGAGCCAGGTACGTGACCAAAGCCACCAAAAGGTAAGCGGCCCCTGTGACTAAAAGATTCCGGTAATTTAGAAGCACATGAAAATCCGCCAAATCGGCCCCGTATTGAAAATAAAGGTATACTGCGGCCAAAACAACGGTGACCGCCGCCAGCTGAAACAGGGTTACCCCCAGGCAGATTTTGGCGGCCCCTTTCCAGGGGCAGCCCACAAAATAATAGATGGAAAAGCTCCGCAGGTTCTTTTGTACGCTCAAAATACTGGCGCCCACCATACCCACCAGGGCAATGAGAAAGCCACAAAGAAAAAGGGGCAGGTACAAGATCATATAATCCCGGGCGAACTCTTTGCCCCGAGCCAAAACCTCCGGCAGTTCGTTCACAGTCCCCCGGGTCTTTAAGGCTTCCAGGTTCTTTTCTAAGTCAGCCCTACTGAGGTCCTCCTCGAAAAAGACCAGAGAAGACACTTGGGACGATTCTTCCGGAATTCCCGGGAGACGGCCTTTATTCACGAGAAACAGGGGCTCCCCGGAATATTCCGCCTTCTGGCTTCTAAATAAATAATTGGCAGAAATGCTGGTCCCTCCTACGTTAAGGTCCAGATACATGCCAGGAGCCTTCAAAACACCGGTGATACGGAAGGTAACAGGAATCTCCCCGCCGGAGTGCAGCAGCTTCCCAGGGAACTCCGCGCCATACCGGTAGGGGCCGAACTCCTCCGAAACCACCAGAGGGATAGGTCCATCACTCGCCTTACAAAACCATTCCCCTTTTTCCATTTCGGGTACATAGGCCCGGTAAAGCAGATCGTCATACCCAAACAAGGAGGATGTGCTGTTGTGCTCACTGGTAAACCAATATTGCCCCACTGAGGCCACATGCTTCACACCGGTGCACTCCCTTTTTACGGCTGCCGCCATTTCCTCCCCGCCGACATCGGCGTTTACTGGCATGAACAAATATCCCGGCAGCTTCGCAATTCCGGAAAAGGCCTCCACCGCAAACATGCTGTGGTTCACGTTCCCCACCATCAGGTTCAGGATCAATAGGGCTACCACAAACTGGAAAATCAACAAGCTGTGAGAAAGCTTGTCCTTTTTAAAGAGCCGGTAGCTTAACACCAATTCATTCACCCCCGCAGTACAGAAATAATCGGCCGCTTTACAAACCGGAGAATGAAAACGGAAAACACCACCAGCAGCAAAAGCAGGTAAACAAAATAGACGCTCAAGTATTCCGCCAGGCCCATGGCAAAAGGCCGGGAGCCATTCAGAGCGGAAAACCATCTAGAAATCCCAAAATGTAAGATCAGGGCAGAGCATAGGAAGGGAAGGGTAAAGAGAAAGACACTTTCCGCCAGGTAGAGAAACCAGGCTCTTCCTGTGGTGCATCCGCAGGTCCTGAAAAGGGCCAGCTGGCTTTTCCGCTGTTCTAAAATGAATTGGAACAGATAAGCGATATTGACCACGCTGAGCAGGAAAATAAGCGTACACACCAAATATTCCATGTTGTGCTGAGAGAACAGCTGGAAGTCCGGCATTTCCGGCGGAAGCACCGCAGCCTCCGGGAAAATACCTGCCAGCCGCCGGGTTATCTCTTCGGTTTGGGCCTTCGTGGGAAGCTCTGCGGTGAACAGTTGGACCCGGGAAGGGGGAAGCTCCTCCGGCAGCGCCCCATAGGGGACTTCGTTATAATCGCCGTTGGCGTTAATCCCCTTCACCGTGTAGGGCCTTCCCGCCAAAAGGTAGGTGTCGCCCACCCGGTAATCTCCTGTCATGGGCAGTTCGTGTAAAATGATCTCGGCGCTGCCGGAATCAAAGGCCTCCCGGCTGAAATAGGAGCCGGTATACACAGCCTGGTGATGATAGGGCGGGTACACCAGGTTGGCCTTTACCCGGGGCTCTTCCCCATACACCACCAGCTGCCGGATCTCCTGGCCGAACTCCACTTGGAGCTCCGAAAGCCGCGCTTTCAGGTTTTGTGAAGTCTCTCCTTCCGGAAGCATCACGGTGAAGCCCCGCAGGTTGTCCTGGTAGTCCCGGTCCGCGTTTTGGCTGGCCTGAAACACCGAGGTGACATAAAGGACCGAAAGGGCAGACACCATTTGGCTCACCAGGAATACCACAAACATCCCCTTGTGATGTACCGCGAAATTTTTGACATTTTTCCAAATAAGTCCCATAGTATACTCCCCGCACTTCTGCAGCTTTCCGGAAGAACAAGGCCTGCCGGCTATTTAGGAAGCGCCAAAATGCTCAGCAGCCGTTTCGGGATCATCTAACAGGATCACATCGCTTTCTTCTACAGGGTTAAGAAATAAATACCAGAATTCGCTTGCGCTTACCTCTTCTTCCATCTCTTCTATGGTCTCTATTTCTCTTAACCGTTCATCGGAAAGGGAAGCTTTCAAATCACCCTTAGCGAACAAAGTATCTATGGTTAAAGAAGCTGCCTTTATTTTATCATAAACACCAGAAGGTAACGCGTCTTCAAAATACAGGACCTGGTCTTGATGCATAACAGCCAACGTCATTACCGGTTGCTGAGAAAGATGGGAATTCACAGGAAACAGCAAATCGCTATTTGCCAATTTTTCGAAGGTGCAATTAAGAATACGATCTTCCGTGTCTTTGTTTTCCATCATGACAGTAATGCGCTGGGTATTTTTTCCTCCAATAGACGGCGACTCAAAAATATCGCCATCACGGGAAATTACAGACACGCTGGAACTATCGGGAGAGAATATTTCCGCGTCAAGATGCAGTTTCCCATTCTCTACGGAAATCCCATATATTTTTAATTGATAATCCATCTGCGCTTTCTCTGTAATCAATCCGTCAATGGCCAAATAGTCAAGCCCTGCTACTGTAAAATCGGTCTTTTCAGCTTCATGAACCAGGGATTCTTCGCCGGGGTCATTGTTTAACCTGGCGACATCGGTTCGGAACTCCATGCGGATTTGAAGGCTGTAGGTACCGGAGCCCTCAAAATCGCTGGCGTCGGCGGAAAAGCGGAGCTGCATATAATCTTTATAAACAAAGTCGCTTTTCACCTCCGGGAAGTCCCAATGCTCCGCGCCGGTGATCCTCTGGGCCCGCTGCTGGGGCAGCTTTCCAATGGCCTCTTGGAAGTTTTCGAAGGAATCGGACCGGCCTTCCTCTGTGGAGGGCTCCCCGTATTTTTCCAAAAGCTTTTCCCGCAGCTGTTCCGGCTTCTTCCAATCCTCCTCAGTGGGGGCGCCATACTGGAGCACATAGCTGAACCCGCCCATTTGGCCGTTGAGCTCATACTGGGGGGAGCCCTCTTCCATTTGGTAAAAAGAGAGCCATAGGTCCATCTTTTCTCCCAAAAACTCTTTTTTCTCTTTCAGAACATAATACCCGGTATCTCCTACGGGCTCTATGTCCTCTTCTGTAATCCCAAGGGTCTCCAACGTCTCCGCCTTTTGCTTCCCCAAGCAGGAATAAAGCAGCTCGTCAGAATAACCGGCCCCTGTTTTTCCTTTGGCATTACAGGCGCACAGGGCCAGACATAAGCACAGCGCCGCTGTGGTGAAAAGCTTCCATGTCTTTTTCATAACAATCTCCTCTGTCTTTTTCCAATTCTTCCCTTTGCCAATAACAGCATTGCAACTTGCTTTTTTGTCTATAAAGCTCTTTGGATGGGCATCCAAAGACTTTCTCCATTGAAACATACTAAAAAGTCGAAATTTTTAAGGAATCTGGAAATTTCCTGGAATTGCCCCTTCGCTGCGCCAGCCTCCTCCACAGCATTATTGCCGAACTTTGTTCGGCAGGCTCCCCAGCCTTCCGGTTTTATATGGATATTT
>CANSKS010000078.1 GCA_947647615.1 uncultured Neglectibacter sp. | reverse complement strand
TGAATATCCGCCGGGGAAAGGTACACGAGGAGCTGGAAGGGGAAGCCCCAAAGGCTATACAAAAGGTACGACAAAAGACCCCGGTGAAGAACCGAGTTTGAAAATACCTCCAAGGGACTTTTTCAAACTCTGGGCTCCCTGTAGCTGAAGGCTTTTTAGAAAGCGGCAGGGGGTAAAGGGGGTGCCCCCCAAAAAAAATTTATTTAGGTTTCATCCAGTTTCGCGAACTGGTTGAGATAACAGCGCTTTTAAAGAATTCGGAAAAGTCCGGCCGGGTTTTCCGAATTTTAGAAAAGCAAAAACAGCCCCAACAAAAAATGGCGGTAAGGACGCCGCCGAAAAAACGAAAAGGAGTATTCGATTATGCGTATTCAACACAACATTATGGCTATGAACGCCTACCGGAACTACAGCAACAACACCAGCGCTCTTTCCAAGAACCTGGAAAAGTTAAGCTCCGGTTACAAGATTAACCGCGCCGGTGACGACGCCGCTGGCCTGGCTATTTCCGAAAAAATGCGTGCCCAGATCACCGGTTTGGAAGCTGCCCAGAAGAACGTAAAAGACGGCATTTCCCTGGTGCAGACCGCAGAAGGCGCCATGCAGGAAGTTCAGGACATGTTAAACCGTATGGTATACCTGGCCAACCAGTCTGCCAATGGCACTTACGACGACGACGTAGACCGCGCCAATCTCCAAAAGGAAGTTGACCAGCTCCGCGATGAAATTGACCGTATTGCGGACAGCGCCAACTTTAACGGCATTAAGCTGCTGGACGGCTCTTTGGATGCCAACGGCACCATGGCGGCGAAAGAAACCCAAATTCTTTCTGCGAGCCATATCCAGTTCCACAAAGCCGGTGTGACAGAGCAGGCACCATCTTTCCAAATTGACCTGAACCAGGTATTGAATGGTGCTGTTATGGGGACTAAGGCTAACTCGGTTACCTTTAAGGTCAATGTAGGCGGACAATCCTATACGGCTACAGCAGGCTTAACTGCCAGTCTTGCCAAAGGTGCTATGATTACGGCCGATAATATTAACTCCGTCACAGTTACTGCCAATACCAAAGCAAGTGTGACAAGTGGTGGAACCAAATTAATATTTGATATGAAATGCTCTGGCGGAGTAATGACGTTTACCTTTAACTCAGCTTCTTCCGCAAATGCAAGTGGTGTACAAGATTTTAATTCCTCTCTTGATGTTACGTTCACAAAAGGAAGTAACATTGGTGATTTGTCTGCAAAGTACGAAGAAGCTTGCAAAACCCAGAATGTTGTAGACGGTAAAAAGGCCGGTGTGACACAATATGCCCACGGTCAGTTCTCGGTGAATAAGGCTTTAGTAGATGCCTTGGCAGGCGGTGGTACACTGACCTTAGGCAATCAGAAAATCACGTTCGATAAGACCACGTCTACTACGACTGCCGGCAATACAGTTGGCGTGAAAGACTTGCTGGATGCTAGTGGCAATGTGAAGACAGATGCAGACACTCTGGCGGAAATTGCCAACCGTATTACCCAGGCTGCTGCCGGAAATACAACCTTCACAGTAGGCGTAGGTGCCGATAATACTACTATTGACCTGCATGAAAAGAAGGATTATTACAAAAATACCGATGAGACACTGTTGGATACCCAGGCAAAGATGAATAAGGTGGTAAACCTCACTTCCGGTGGTGGCAGCGGCAAGGCTCTTACCCTACAGATTGGTGACAACAGTGAAAGCTACAACCAGCTGAAGGTTTCTATTGGCGATATCCACTGCTCCGCTTTGAAGATCGATGCCATTGACATTGGAACCCAGGCCGGGGCTGCTGCGGCTGTGGACACAATCAAAACCGCTATCAATAATGTTTCCTCTATCCGAGGTACTTTGGGCGCTACCCAGAACCGTTTGGACCACACCGCTAACAACCTGAGCGTCATGAGAGAGAACATTCAGGACGCCGAATCCTCTATCCGCGATACCGATATCGCCGAAGAGATGATGTCTTACACCAAGAACAACATCCTCATCCAGTCCGCTCAGGCCATGCTGGCCCAGGCGAACCAGGTGCCCCAGGGTGTTCTGCAGCTCTTACAGTAAGCTCATCAAATTTTACGACCCAAAGCACACAATTTTACGGGGGCCGGGCACTGTGCCCGGCCTTTTCCTATTTTACCTCAGGAAGAAAGGAATTTTGCCCTATGACTTCCCTGGAGATCGCACAAAAGCTCGCCGGCCTGGGCGCTGTGGAAGACGCCTGTAAAGCCTATAAATTGGCCCTGCAGGAAGAACAGGATGCCACCATCCAAATGGAGGCCGCTGTCCATATTCTGCAGTTCGGCAAGGGCGAGGACTATAAAATTTCCTATACCCTGTTCCGGGACCTGTATAACCAAGGCATTTTTCAAGAAAACATTTTAGAAATGATGGATGAAGCCTTTTACCAGCCCAACATCCGGGCGCTAAAAACCCGGTATGAAAAGAACTGCAAGCTGCTTTCCAAGTACCCCTACCTGTTCCGGAAGGACTTTCCTGCCTTTGAGGACTTGCCCATCCGGTTTTACCCTTACGATGATGACAGCTATACTCCCTATATCATAGCGGAAAAGCATTTCGGGGAATATATCAATTTGAAAGACCCAAAAATTACCCGCAACTTTTTTAAAGATTTGGAAAACCCCATCCTGGCAAAGGATGTTTATTCCCAATATGAGCTGGAATACCTGCGGGACAACGTGCGCAAAAGCGAGGATGTGGCCCGGGAAAACCATATTTACCTCCATTACAGTAGCTGGCCGGAGTTTTGCGCCTACCTGACCTGCCTGAACCTGCGGCCCCTGCTGGAAGAACAAAAGCTGGTGTTCCTGTTCGGGGAAGAGATAGCGGAATACCCCATCAATTTTGAGGAGCGCTTCGGCATCGATTACGGGAAATATACCTTACAGCCGGTGCGGGTTCGGGAGGTGACCCGGCTCATTTGGCATACCCAGCTTGCCACCCACAACGGCGGCGACTTTTTTAACGAGATCTTCGACGGCCACCCCAATTTGCTGGCCATGCCTTCTATGATGATGTATAACGTGGAAGAGATGGTAGAAAAGGTACGCACAGGGCTGCGGAACTGTCAAACATTGGCAGACGCGGTCCAGGCCATGGAAACCTGGAAAAACCCAAAAGTGATAGAGGAATTGTACCACAATCGCAGCCGGACAGATAAAGATATTTTGGTGGCGCTATTTCTTTGTGAAGAGACGGCCTCATCTCTGTCTGACAAAAAGTCACGCATTGTTCCGGCAGTGTTTTTTCAGCCTCACTTTCACAATATGTCTTTCCAGTTGGAGGTAAACACTGCGGAACAGGCCATGCTTTACTCGCCGCAATATGAACAAATACGGACTTCTCCATTATTTCAGGGGTTTAAATATATCAAAACCTTTACCCCTATGCGCCGTATTACCACCAGCTATGGCGCTACAGTCAAATTTATGCAGGGAGAAATTGCCCAACGCTTAGAGGAAAAAAAGGAAAAGGAGAAGAACGAAAAAAGTATTGTAAACGACAGTGTTTCGGAACGCGTGTTAAATCGCAGCTTTATGATCGATTGGCAAGACAGATTATACCATGACAGTGTGTTGGTGCGCTTTGAAGACGGCAAGCTAAATCCCAAAGCCACCTTTACGGCCTTGGCCGCATTTTTAGATTTACCTTATACGGAAAGTCTTACTTATTGCTCTTTGAAGGGAGAACGGGACCCAGAGTCTTTGGAAGGTAATGACTTGGGCTTTTCCCCTGCTGCTATTTACCGCACCTACGACGATTATGCCAACGACAGCGAACGTTGTTTTATCGAATATTTTATGCGGGACGCCTACGAGTACTATGGCTACGATTTCCTTTATTATGACGGCGGGCCTATGGATATGGAGCGTGCGGAAGAGCTGATTTCCGATTTTGCTATTATCGATGACTATATTACAAAAAGCTGGGAAAAGGTGTTTGCAGAGACGGATGTTTCCCAAGATGGCAGGGTGCTGGGGCTAGAGGAAAAGCAGGCAGTAAAAGAAAAATTCTTGAAAAACTATATGGAACAGGTACAGGAAAACAGAAAAAAGAACGCGGCTGTTTTACTGCGTGGCCTGCGCTTCATAAACAGAAACGGCCAGCCCCTGCAAATGATGCCCAGGCTGCAGTTAGACCCAGCCCTCTTGGAGCAGCCTTTATATCACTGAGAGAGGATAGGAACGGAAATGGAAAAAGGAACGGTATATTTCTTTACAGGCCTTTCCGGAGCCGGGAAAACCACCATTGGCGGGTTATTTCATAAGCGCTTGAAAACGGCCAAGCCCAATGTGGTCTATTTGGACGGCGACGAGATTCGTCCCGTGTTCGGGGAAGACAGCGGCTATACCCAGGAAGAACGGCTCCGCTGGGCCGGACGCATTTTTAGAGTGTGCAAAATGCTTTCCGACCAGGGCATTGACGTGGTGTGCTGCTCCATTGCCATGTACAGCTCTGTGCGGGCCTGGAACCGGGAACATATCGAAAACTATAAAGAAATTTATGTGAAGGTGAGCAAGGAAACTCTGCTGCAAAGGAACCAGAAAGGCCTTTACACTGCCGGAAAAAATGTGGTGGGGGTAGACTTGCCCTTTGATGAGCCTCAAAGCCCCGACATTGTGGCGGAAAACAATGGGGAAAAAACACCCCTGGCCATTGTGGAAGAGCTGGAACGGATGCTGTACCCCAATATTGTGCAAGACCCGGTAGATAATTCCGCCTATTGGGACAGGTATTACAAAAATAAAATTTGTCCGGAAGAACCTTCGCCCTTTGCCCGGTATGTGAAAACCCTGCTGGAGCCTGGAAAGGAACTGGTGGAGCTGGGGTGCGGGAACGGGCGGGATGCTCTGTATTTTGCAGCCAAGGGGCAAAAGGTGACGGCCTTGGACACATCCGGGGAGGCTATTCGAGAGCTACAAAGCAGAGGGATAGGAAACGCCAGGTTTGTATGCGGAGATTTTGTGAACTCAGAAATACATAGGCCGGGATCCTACGATTATTGTTACAGCCGGTTTACTCTGCATGCCATTAACAAGAACCAAGAAGGAGTATTGCTTGGAAAGGTGTTTGAAGGGCTGAGGCCTGGTGGAAAGCTGTTTATAGAGGTGAGAAGCATCCATGACCCGTTGTATGGCAAGGGGCAGGAGGTGGAGCGCAACGCCTATTTTTACGACAATCATTACCGGCGGTTTGCGGTGCTGGAAGAGCTGGTAAACGCCCTGGAAACCCATGGCTTTCGGGTAGAGTATGCCAAAGAGAGCACAGGCTTTGCTCCCTATGGCAACGACGACCCGCCGGTAATCCGCCTGGTAGCGGTAAAGGGCTAAATAGAAAAAGGACGCCCGGGCGTCCTTTTTCTATGAGTGCTGTAGAACGAAAGCCCGCTTTTTATGCCGATGGTATGGCCCAAAACGATATTTTTTAGGTCTGGAGGGTTCGGCAAGTTCTGGGGCGGGCTTCAAGCGCCATGTTTTGCGAGAAAATTTTTGCTGCCGTTACAGCTGCCGGGATTTTTCCGCGCAGGCGGCCATGGCTTTGATGAGGCTGCCGCGGAAGCCGGTTTCCTCCAACACCCGAACGGCCTCGATGGTGGTGCCTGCCGGGGAGCAGACCATATCCTTCAGCTCACCGGGGTGTTTGCCGGTTTCCAGGGCCAGCTTGGCGCTGCCCAGCACGGCCTGGGCGGCGAAGGTGTAGGCTTGTGCCCGGGGCATGCCTTGGGAGACGGCGGCGTCTGCCATGGCTTCCAGCATTAAAAACACGTAGGCGGGAGCGCTTCCGCTCACAGCCACCACGGCGTCCATGAGCCGTTCCGGCACAGGCTCCGCTTTTCCGAAGCTTTGGAAAATTTCAAAGGCCAGCTTTGCCTGTTCCGGCGGCACGTTTTCCCCTACACAAAGGGCGGCCATACCTTCGCCTGCCAAAGCGGGGGTGTTGGGCATGGCCCGCACCAGGCGCACGGGCTTTTGAAATTGCCCGGTGAGCCAGGAAAGGGTTTTTCCCGGCGCAATGGTAATCACAAGCTGTTCCGGGGAAACAGCCTCGCGAATTTCCCCAATGACACTTTCATAAAACTGGGGCTTCACAGAAAGCACCAGCACCTCTGCCCAGCCTGCCAGCTCCCGGCTGCCGGAGGCAGAGGAAATGCCATATTCCCGTTGGGCCCTTTCCAAAGCGGCCTGGGAAACATCGGCAGCCCGGATGTCTTCCGGCGCGCAAAGCCCTTTTTTTAATATGCCGCCCATCATGGCCGCAGCCATGTTGCCGCAGCCGATAAACCCCAATTTCATACCCAAGCGCTTCCTTTCGCAATTTTTATAAAAAGTATAAGGGACAGGGGAGGCTTTGTCAACCGCATTTCCCCCTTCTTTAGGAACGGAGGGGCATTTCATGGCAAAATGAGAGCATTCCAGAACATGGGGATTGCGCGTTCCCTTGGAATTTGGTATTCTGAATAAAAAAAGAGGGGAAAATCATGAGCAAATTTCAAACGCTTTGGGAATATGTGGGGCAAAGAGGAGAAGGCCCCTTGAAGCTGACGTTCCGGGAGATAGAAGATATCACAGGAGTGCCCATGGACCATTCGTTTCTGAGATACAAAAAGGAGCTTTTAGATTATGGGTACCGGGTCGAGAAAATATCTTTGAAGGAACACACCGTGCTCTTTTGTAAAACAGAACAGTGAACGGGATGAAATTTGCCGTTTGCGACGACGATCCCTTGATGGCTCAGGAGCTTTCCCGCCGCCTGGAGGAATATCTGGAAGAAAGCGGGGATTCCGGCTACCAGGTTTTCCGGTTTTCCAGCGGCCGGGCCCTGCTGGAAAAGGCAGGAAGCTTTGATGTGACCTTCCTGGACATTCAAATGGCACAGCCCAACGGTATGGAAACTGCCAGGCTGCTGCGGGAACAGGGGGACCGCAGCTTGTTGATTTTTGTGACAGTTTTACGGGAATGGGTGTTCGACGCCTTCCAGGTGGAGGCCTACGACTATTTGCTCAAGCCCTTGGACGACAGTCGCTTCCGGCGAACCATGGATCGGGTCCGAAGGGCTTTGGAGCAAAAGGCGGAAAAGCGCCTTGTTGTCCGGCAAGGGGCCGCCTGTGAGGTAATTCCCCTTTCCGAGCTCCTCTATTGCGAGGTGCTGGGGCGGAAGCTGTACTTGCACAAATCCGGCGGAGAAGTTACCGAATATTACGGCAGGCTGGCAGAGTTAGAGCACCAGGTGGATGGGCGGTTTTTCAAATGCCACAGAAGCTATCTTGTGAACCTGGACTATGTTCGCGGGTGCCGGGATGGGCAGGTTTTACTGTTTGGGGAAGAAGCGATTCCCCTTTCCCGGCTGCGGGAGCGGGAGTTGGCCCAGGCTCTTTTGCGTACCATGCGGAAAGGGGTGCTTTAACATGGATTATTTTAGCCTGTGCCTGAACCTTTTTTGCCTTGTGGGGCAGGCTTTGATGCACCTGGCTTTTGTGAGCCGCCTGACGGGAAAAAGAGCGAAGGTCCGGCATTTTGGCTTATATGTCCTGGCGCTTTCCGGTGTGGAGCTTTTTTCGGCCTTGCTTGCCATAAACGCGCTGGTTTCCATTGGCGCGGGCTTGCTGGCGCTGTGGGCAATGGGATGCTTCGCCTTGGGAAACCGGCCTTCGGTTTCTTTGACAGCGGCAACCATTGCCGTTTACATTTTTCAATGTTCTTTTGGGCTGGTCAATTCGGTGGAGTCTGTGGTGTTTCCCGGTGTTTTGGGAAGCCCGCTGCTGTATCTTCTGGTTTTTTTGGCCGCTTTGGCCGCTTTTGGAATATGCGCGGGCTGTTATATGCTGGCGTTGAAGGCTTTGTCTCTGGGGCCCTCCGAAGCCTTGCCCCATATGGGGCTGCTGCTGGTTCCGGGGCTGTTTGCCTTTGGGGCGGAGCTCTACATTTTGTATACCGCTTATGGCGTTCTTCCCGCAAAATTCGGGCCGGAGGAGGCTGGCCGCCATATGGCGCTGATGGTGCTGCAGGCTGCAGGGCTGGGGGCACTGCTTTGCGCGCTGTATGCCTACCGCCACCTTTGCCGGGGATTTCAGGCCCAGGCGGCGCTGCAATCTTTGACCCAGGCGGCGGAAGCCCAAAGGGTGTATATCACCGAGGCCCAAAAGCGCTACGAGCAAACAAGGTCTTTCCGCCACGATGTGAAAAACCACCTGGCCCTGTTAGATGGCCTGCTTGGCGGCGGGAAACTGGAAGAGGGCCGGGAATACCTAAAAAAGCTGGAAACTGTTTCGGAAGCCCTTTCTTTCCCCTACCAAACCGGGAGCCCGGTGGTAGATATTCTGCTGGGGGAAAAGCTGGGGCTGGCAGAGGACATAGAGACAGAGGTTTCGCTGGTATTGCCTAAGTCCTGCAGGGTGGATGAACCGGACCTGTGCGTGATCTTTGCCAATGCCTTGGATAACGCCTTGTCTGCCTGTCGTTTAGCCGAAGACCGGAGGCAGCTCCGGGTGACAGGAAAACGCCAGGGAGATTTTTTCATGCTCACCTTTGAAAATTCCTGCGTCCCCGGCCCTTTGGCCCCGGAGGGCACCGGGCTTTCCAACATCAGGGCCGCGGCAGAAAAATACCGGGGAGCGGTGCTTACAGAAAAGGCGGACGGGTGGTTTTCCCTGTGTGTGCTGCTGGACATTTCATGACGTTTCAAGATCATTTGGAGGCAAAGGCCTTGTAGGGGCATGTTTCGGCCGGTAGAATAGGGGCAAGGGGTTTGCCCTAACTTGGGAAAGAAAGGATGATTTTTATGTCTGTTTCCGGCGTAAACACCGGTGCCGCCCAGCCCTTGGCAGCAGCCTGGAAGGCGGCGGAGCCATCTAAAGCGGAGAGGACCGAGGAGGCGGCTCAAAGAAGGTCTCCCCTGCGGGATGAATATGTCCCGGAAAAGAAACCGGAGCCCACCGGGCGGTATTGGAAGGAAAGAGATGCAGGCGGCCGGCCTAAAATTCGCTTTGACAGTCCGGAGCAGGCCGGGGCCGCTCCCAAAGAGCCGGAGAAGGGGACCGAAGACGACGCTCCGGCCGGGGAGAAGCCCATTCCTGCCGAGGACGCAAAGGCCCCGGAGAAGGGAGGCAAAAAAGAAGAGCGCTGTGCCGGCAATACCGACCGGGTGGACCGGGAGATCAAGAACCTGAAAAGGAAACGGCAGGAGCTGGAGCAGCGGCTGGCGGCCGAACCCGATGAGATTAGGGCCAAAAACCTGCAGCGGCAGTTGGACCGGGTAGAAAGGGAGCTGCGTCAAAAGGATAACGACGCCTACCGGAAGGCACACAGTACCTTCACGCGGCTTTCATGACATGGGTGTGC
>CANSKS010000077.1 GCA_947647615.1 uncultured Neglectibacter sp. | reverse complement strand
TCCAGGTCCAGCCGGTATAAGCAACTTTCATCATGAGAATTCCTCCTAAAAAATTAGTCTTCTAAAATGCCATGGATGGGGTTGTTTTCCATGGGTTGGGTGCGGTTGTATTTGGTGGAAAGGGGAATGTATTCTCCCTTTTCGCAGGATTTTGAAAAGCTGGTGAGAATTTCCAGCACATGGTGCTGCTGCTGGCAGTTGGCCCTGAAGCCGCGGCCGGTGCGCAGGGCCTTGCACATGTCGGAAAGGCCCAGAGCCCGGGAGTTTTCACAGTAGTCGAACATGAGAGGGATCTCCCGGTAGCCCTCGTAAAAGCTGGGAGTATGGTGGCGCATGAGGCCCGGGTCGGTTTTAGGGGCCGCGGCCTGGTCTTCCGGCCGAAGCAGCAAAACAGGGCCGCCAAAGGTGTTGGGGTCCGGCACAGCCAGGGTGCCCTTTGTGCCGTAAACTTCAAAACGTGCCTGGGCGCTGGGGGCGTAGTAAACGTCAAAGGTGGTAAAAATTTGAGCAATAGCGCCGCTGGAAAAGAGGATGTTTCCGGTGAGGTAGGTATCTACATCTACTGTCACTTCTTCTCCCCAATGGGGCTGGGAGGTGATGAGCCGGTTTTCAAAGGAACGCTTTGTCATACCCATTACGCCCTTGGCCTCGCCCAAAAGCTGCACCAGGGCCGTGACATAATAGGGGCCCATGTCCATCATGGGGCCGCCGCCCCGCTTGTAATAGAATTCCGGGTCGGGATGCCAGGTTTCGTGGCCGTGACACACCATGGCGCAGTTGGCGCCAATGACATCGCCGATCATACCGCTGTCGATGAGCTTCCGGGCGGTTTGGATGCCGGCGCCCATAAAGGTGTCGGGGGCGCCGCCCATGAGCAGGCCCTTTTCTGCCGCCAGGGCCATGAGCTCACCGGCTTCTTCCATGTCTACAGCCAAGGGCTTTTCGGAAAACACGTGCTTGCCGTGAAGCAGGGCCTGCTTTGTCACCTCGTAGTGCTCATAGGGCCGGGTGAGGTTCAGCACCACTTCGACCTCCGGGTCTTCGAAGGCCTGGTACATGGTATCGTAAATTTTGGGGATGGTCACGTTGGCTCCCTGCTCCTGCTGTTCCTTCACATAAGCAAGGCCCTTTTGGGCCCGTTCCGGGATGAGGTCACAGAGGCCGTAAAGCTCCACCTCTCGGAAAGTGTGAACGATGTTCTGCAGGTAAATGCCGCTGATGGCGCCTACGCCAATCATGGCCACCTTTACCGGTTTTTTGGTATTCATACAATTCCTCCCTATTTTGAATTGGTAGGCTGGGATAAGTTTTGAGGAAATCATACCATTTTTTCTTTAAAAAAGCTTGCCAAAAGGAAAACTTTTTCTGCCAAAAATTGCGAAAATGGCAATTTCTCTTTTTTGCCATGGAAAAAGTCCGGCCGGGAACTTTCCGGCCGGACTTGAAATTTTAAGAAGCGCTTACCCCTGCTGCCGGGGCTGGCTTTTGAGCCTTGCGCTGCCTGCTTATATGGCTTTCTCTGCTTCTAATTTTTTTACTTCCTCAAGGGATAAGCCGGAAATCCCCGAAATTTCTTCCAAGGTATATTTTCCAAGGGCCAGCATCTTTTTGGCGGTTTGGATCGCGCCCGCCTTTTTCCCCATTTTTATTCCTGCCTTCAAGGATTCTTCTCTCATGTCTTCCATAATGCGGCACATCTCGCTCACTCCTTTTGAGTTTTCTTTTAGGTACCTGGTGCGTTCCGCCATCAGCTCGAAGTTCATGTCGCTGGCTGTGGTACAGTTAAAATCGTGCATCAGCTTTCCCAGTGGAGAGTTGCCCCGGTATTCTCCGTTGATATAAAGGATGTGTTCCCCGTCTTCAAAGGGTTTCCCTGTTATGAGGTTGATTCGCTCAATGGGATATACCGGTTCCCCTTTTTCGTAAAAATCTTTTTCCACCAGGGAAATAATATAGGTATCGGGCAGCTCATGGAACTCCTGGCCGGCGTTCAGGTTTTCCACGTCTATCACGCTGGAATGGTACCTGGCCCGGTGGGGCTCCGCGCCCTTTTCGGCCCGCTGGATTTCCAAGTCATATTTCTTCCCGGCGGAATCTGTGCCAAAGGCATCTAAGCAAATGGAACGGGCCCCTGCCAGCCGTTTCATATCTTTTTGCGTCTCACAGCTTGTAATGATTAAATCATCCTTGCCGGTGAGGATGCGCAGCACAAATTGTGCCAGGGGGATATTATCTTTAAAAAGGCAGCGCATAAAATCGTCGTCCATGGGACGCAGGGCCTTTAAGCGCTCTAAATCCTTTTGGTGCATGAGCTCCGCTGTCGTCAAGGCGTTCCCTCTCTTTTTGGTCATTTGCTTTACACGGGTAGAGCTTTTCGCAAAAGGCCCCGCGATGGAGAAGCGCTTACGCCTGCTGCCGGGGCTGGCTTTGCAGCTTTTTTACCAGATCTAAGGGCAGCTCGGTATAATCGGCAATGTCTTCCAGGGGCATTTTGCCGGACTTGATCATGCGAAGCGCCATTTGTTTCTTTGTATCTCTGGCGGCTTTCTTCGAGGCTTCCTCTCTCATATCTTCTAAAAGCTTGCACATGACGGCCACTCCTTTCTCGTGGTACTTGAAATATTTTGCCTTTTCGGCCAGGGCTTCGTAGTTCATTTCCTCCGGTTCCGTACAGCAGAAATCGTGCATCAGCCTTCCAATGGCATCGTTTCCCCTGTAGGTGCCGTTTACATACAGGATATGGGAACCATCGCCGAACAGTACCTTCTTTTCCCCAATGGCCACATATCGCTCTACCGGATAAAGGGGCTGGCCTCCCTTCATCACGTCATTCTCCGAAATGAAAATGACGTAGCTGTCGGGAAGGTCTTTGGTACGGTCGCCGGGGTTTAAGATGTGGGCGTCCAACAGGCTGCTGTTGTGCCTGGCCCGCTTGGCTCCCGCACCGGCGTCTGCCCGCTGGATTTCAATATCGAATTCCTTGCCGGTGCTGTCTATGGCGTGAACGTCCAGTATGGCGGAACGCCCCCGCAGGTTTTTAAAGCTTTCTTGTGTTCTTACGGTTTTTACCTTGATATCTGCCTTTTCCAACAGGATCTGCAAAATAAGCTCCACAGCTTCTGTGTTGTCCGCAAGGCAGACTGTCATAAAATCGTCGTCCATGTAGCGCAACGCTTTTAAGCGCTCTAAGTCCTTTTGGTGCATGAGCTCCGCTGTCGTCAATGGGGTTCCCTCTTTTTTCTTCTATTATACCGCGAACAGAGACTTTTGCAAACAACATTTTTGGGGAATTTTTGGCGGGCCCGCCAAAAGAAAAGCCAGCCGGAAACAAGAACCGGCTGGCCATTTGAGGTATGGAGGTTTTGGTATAAAGGAAAGGCTTAGTAAATATTGCCGTACTTGTCGCAGGAAACGCTGACGCTGTTGCTGGCCGGGATGGACCGGTAGGTTATACTGCCGGTAGCGAAAGCAGTGTTGCCGGAGGTGTAGGCATTCTTAGAGACAAAGGAAGCATTACTATTAAAGATGCGAACTGTGGCTTCGGCGCTTGTGGCCGTGGAACTGACACCGTAGGTGTAAGAAAAATACCCCTGTACGGTCAAATCCCAAATGGCATCACCGGAAGCGTTCCGGTAAGTAGAGGTGGTGTAGCCGCTTGCTCCGGTGCGAGGCTGTACGGCATTTTTATATACCTCGGTGACAATGTAGTCGCCGTTTTCTAAAATTTCTTCCGAACGGGAAAGAAGGGTGTCTTCCGGGGTGGCCGCCAGGGCGGCGGTAGAGCACAAGCCCATCAATAGAACAACAGAAAGAACCACAGCCAATAATTTTTTCATAATAAAGGAAACTCCTTTCATTTCAATAAACTTCCATACTGTCAAGCGAATTGACAGATGAATCTGCCGTTATGTCAAATGCTCCGCACTGTGTCGACTTTTCATAATCACCATGAGTAAAATCGTGGACATCAGATACATAGAGCACAGCCAAACCGGCGAGAATAATTCCAAGCGCGACAACGGTGATCAGGATTGCCCGAAAGAAACGCCGCCTTTGCAGAAGGACTTTTTCGTCGATCTCCGCATCCCGGTAAAAGGACTCCGAAAGCTCTTGGGGACTGCCGAAGCGTTCCAACAAGTCGCCTTTTTCGGCATTGGGATGTTCTTCCAAGTATAAGTTCACGTTTTCCCTTAAATCATTAAGAAAACGCTTTTTCTCTTTTCCGGCAAAAATAAGCTTTTTGCGTACTTCCCTTAAATACCATCGCAACATTTTGTTGTTCATACACTCATGTACCTCCAACCTCCCTGTACCCATTCCTAAAATAAGAGGTTGTTTAAAGGGTAGAATCGCTGAGGATGTTTTCAATGGCGTTGTGTACAATACGATATTCTTCCACCAAGGTTTTCAACTTCGTTTCCCCCAGGGGCTCCAAATGGTAATACACCCGGGTGCGCCGTTCCCCTACCAGTTTTTTTTGAGACGAAATACATTCCTCTTTTTCCAGCTGGTAAAAAACGGGATAAAGAGAACCTTCGGGAACCGAGAGTGCATTAGAGCCCCGGCTTCCGATGAGCTGAGAAATTTCATAGCCATACTTATCGCCGCTTTTTAGAAGCGCCAAAATAAGCATTTCCAAAGAGCCTTTTTTAAAACTATCCCGTAATCCCACCTTTAAATTCTCCTCTTCTGTGAAAATTATCATAGCATATAAAGGTTTGGTTGTAAAGAGAAATTTTCTATTGACAAACTTATGGATTTATAATATTATATTTTTGAAAATATTAAATTATAAAAGGATGTGGTTCCAATGGGCAAAAAAATATCCATATAAAACCGGAAGGCTGGGGAGCCTGCCGAACAAAGTTCGGCCATCTGGTTTATATGGAATGATATTATTCTAGTTTATTGCCGTGAGAAACGCAGGTTTTTTGTTTTCTCAATGAAGTTTTAAAAAAATGGAAATCAAAAAAGGAGATTCGATCATGTACAAAAAATTTTTGTCTAGTTTACTTATAATAGCTGTATTATGTGTGGCTGTAGCGTTGCCTGCTAGTGCATCGACTTTGGCTAATACGGGAGATACCTATTATGAGTTCTATTGGAAAGACAATAATTCCCGTTACGACTATACCACGGTTCGTCAAAAAGGGGACAATACACCCGTTTATCTATGCGCACAGCTATATACCTTGCCATACAATGGCTTTTGGGCAAAAACTTTTCAGGGCACAACTTCCGGAAGTGTGGGTGCTGCAGCTTCCAAAGACGAATACCTTGTAAACGATTATGAAGGACACACCATTCGTTCTAACGCCCTTGAGGGGGTTAATATGGCTGGCCGACATGTTAAAATTCGCGGGCATTATAGAGATACCACCTATTCTTGGGGAAGTTGCGAAATTGCATGGAGCCCAGACACCTATAATGCCAGTCAGTATTCTTCTTTGAACTAAATTCTTAACTTTGGGGCCTGTCTAAAGCATTGAGGCAGGCCCCGTTTTTAAAGGCTTAGCTTCCGCTTTCCCTGCAGTTTTTTGGTATAAATTTTATGCATACTATGATTTATTTTGGATAGAAAGGTGATTGCTGGTTTGCACATTCCTTCCTGTTATAAAAGGGATAACGGCCAGTACCGTGGCTTACATGAAAAAAAAGACTTTACTTCCTTTTGCCTGTATTGTGTTGCTTTTGTTGGTGGCCACTATATGGTACCTAGTTTCAAGCCAAATCCAGGCTACTCTTTTGCCCGAAGAGGGTAGCGAAGCCCAGGAAAGCTCCATAGTAACTAACAAAAAAGAGTTTCCAAGAACTTCCTCGTTGGAGGAGGGCCAAGGTTTTTCAGAAATACCGCCGGTTTCTGCTCCTTCGAAAGAACTTTTCCGGGATGTTCAGGCAGATTCTCTTTACAACAGCTTTGGAAAATTGGGGGCGGAATACCGTTTGCACAGCCGGGCTTACCGGCAAGGAGAAGTACAAGAAGAAAAGGATTTATTACTTGGTTGGAATGGAGATATGCTGCTAACCGTAAATTCGGTGAAGGTGTTAAATTATCCGCCGGCCGGAGAATATCAAGAGGAAGTTTTGGAAAGCTGGGCAAACCAAAAATGGAAGAACCCTTGCGTGCTTCGTTTTTCTATATCGTTAACTAATGAAGATGCTGAGAATTTGAATGCGATCCGTTACCAGTTTCACAGCACCATGTTTCATTTAAATGACTACGAGGACTTGATTCCAGAGAATTGGGCAATAGAATCGGACGGGCAGGCTATGTATTATACCGCTACAGAGCGTTATGGGGCGGCAGATCCTTTTTTCAGTGGAAAAATCTCTGAAGAGGACAAGTGGATTTTCAATTTGGAACCCGGACAAACGACAAATTTCATTCTTAGTTTTGCAGTAGAGCGAGAGTATCTTACAGCGAATGGGCCGTTTTTGGGAATTTCTCTTAGCCGTAGGCCTTCGGCTGGGATTATTTTAGAAGGCTTGGAAGGCGCCTTTTCAGAAGGAGAGGTAGGGGCATAATGAGTTTCTTCCGTTATTTAAAAAATGAACTTTTTTGTATATTGCATAATCGACGATTCCTTGTGATTCTGCTAATCCTTCTTCTTCTTTCTGTGTTTGACGGCCTTGATGCTTACCGTACCTATTCCGACACTCTAGCCGAAACCTTGGCTTGCTATCCTAAAAACGAGGAAGGTGTATTTTTAGAGTATCCCTACCTGCAAATTTACACCCTTTATAATTCTTGGCTGGGTGGAAGGCCAAATAAAGTAATCCCCCTTATCTACTTCTATACCATGCCAGCTTTTGTGGCTATTCCCTATAGCTGGTCCCATTTGCAGGAACGAAAAACGGGATACATTCGGAATGTGGTAACAAAAATAGGAAAGCGAGCTTATTTTCTCGGGAAATATATTTCTGCTTTTTGTTCTGGATTTTTGACGGTTGTTTTACCTCTCCTGTTTAGCCTAGGGTTTATATCCTGCCTGGTACCGGCTTATCGTCCAAATGTCACTACGGATTTATATTATCAAGTTGGTCAAAATAATATGTACACAGACCTCTATTTTTCTCATCCATTACTTACAGCCTTTCTAAATATAGGCATTGTTGGCCTTTTTTCGGGGCTATGGGCCACTGTGCCTTATACGGTGTCTTTTTTTACAAATAACCGGTTTGTGGCTGTATTTGCTCCCTACTTGGAGCTGCTTTTCTTATTGGCTTCCGCAGAACGGGCGCTTGTTTTCCGCTCGCCAATTGAAACTTCCATTATCGAGTATATAATGGTTACAGCGTCAAGTATGGTACATAATATTTGGGTTTTTGTGGGAGAAATGTTAATTCTGTTGGCGGTTCCCTTCATCGTCGTTTTGGGACAAGGGAGGCGAAGCAATGTTTTTTAAATTTCTTTGGCACGATATGTCTTATGGGATTTTTAGCCGCAAAAAAAAATTTTTGGCTGGCTTCTGCATTTTTTTTTGCCTATCATTTTACCACTTTTTGACACTGAGGATTTACGAGATCACATTCCCGGAATATTTTTCTATCTCCAGTACTACGGCAGACTATTTTATGGCATTAGTAGGAGGCTGCGGGGTTCCGGAAATTCAAGAGGGAATAGATGTTGGCCTTACAATGCCTGTCATGTGGCTAGGGTTTATGCTGTGGATGCAGTTTGTCTCGCTTTATTATCCCTTTACCGACCTACTGGGATTTGGCAAACATGTCATGTTACTTTCTGGAAACCGGAGCAGCTGGTGGTTTTCCAAGTGCTTGTGGGCGGTAGGGAACACCGCTATAAATTACATTTTGATATTTTTAATTTCTACCCTGTGCGGGCTATGTACCGGAGGAAAACTCAGCCTGCAAACTAATTGGTACGTGGCACGAGAATTGAATATGAGGCTCGATCTTCTGACATTTGAAGATACAAAAAACATTTTGCCCTTTTTTTTCCTTTCTTTGCTTGTTTTGATTGCCCTATCTTTACTACAGATGACTTTGTCGTTAGCAATTTCTCCCATGTTTAGCTATTTCTTTCTTGCGGCTTACCTCATCGCCGGAATTTACTACCAAAATGCGGCTTTTCTTGGAAATTACGCCATGGCTGCGAGAAGTGATATCTACATCAGTACAGGTCTTTCTGCTGGGCCGGGGATTCTGGTGGCTCTTTGGGTAATTTTCTTAAATGTATTTTTAGGCTATTTGCTATTGGGGCATAAAGATCTTTTAGGGGGAGGGGAAGGGTAATGAAAATTGAAGTCGTGAACGTGACAAAAATTCTCCGAAAATGTAGGGTTTTGGATGATGTTTCCCTAGTAATGGAACAAGGAACCATTTATGGTCTAAAGGGAATAAATGGCTCCGGAAAGACTATGTTTTTGCGGTTATTGGCCGGGCTTATTTATCCATCTTCCGGTTCGATATTTTGCGATGGAAAAAAATTGGGAAAAGATATTTCTTTTCCGCCTGATGTAGGATTATTGTTGGAGGCCCCGGCCTTTTTAGACGAATTTACCGCAGCTGCAAACTTGCGCCTTTTAGCGAATATACGACAAAAGGTAAGGGAAATGCGTATAAAAGAAGTTTTAGATCAAGTAGGCCTTTCCTATACCGATACTCGAAAATACCGGCATTTCTCCTTGGGGATGAAACAACGTCTGGGAATTGCTGGTGCTATTTTAGAACATCCACAATTGCTTTTGATAGATGAACCCACTAATGCTCTTGATACCAAGGGTGTTGAAATGGTAAAAGAATTGTTACTTGAAGAAAAAGAAAAAGGTGCACTGGTGGTATTGGCGTGCCATGATTTTTCCTTTTTAGAAGAAATATCAGATTATATTTATACGGTACAAGAGGGTAAGGTGTTCCAATGAAAAAAATTTTGCTTTCTTTATTTACTTTCCTATTATTTTTTGGCGCCTTTTCCTTTCGGATATGGGTTGTAAACGCAGAGGCTTTACCTCAAGAAGAGAAGATATATAACCCGAGCGAGTGGGTTCCTCTGAAGGGCGATTTTTTTTACAGTGCTAACGAAAACACAAACGGATACTCCATAAAGCTGATTTCAGCGGAAATGTGGACTTGCGAAAAATTCTTGGAATACTTCGGAAAAAGTGCCGATTACCTCGCTACAAATGCCAAAAGTGATGTTTTAGTGATCCTCGTGCACTTCAAAAATGAAGGAAATACCGATGGTGGAGTTTTTGTGCGTGATATGAAACTAGAAAATACATTTCATTCTCGTGGGTTTTCCAAAAACGAAATTTACACCACTATTGCTAATTCCCCGACATATTCTGCTAAAAGCGTGGGAATTCGAATAAAACCTAATACAGAAGTTCCCTTCTACTTGGCTTACACTACGGCTCAAAGCACAAACTGGCCAAGTTATTCTGAAAAGCTGTGGGATCGAAAGGTAACGACAATGTATTTAGTAACCAGCTTGTATCCTGTAAAAAAAATGGTACGTTTTGAAATAGATATTACCCCGCAGAAGTAGGTGGAGTGGCTCAAAAAGGTTAGACAATATTTTGGGCAAGGAATTGTTCAAACAACCAAAAGGGAATGAAAGCCCCGACTTCCGATGAGTTGAAAAATACCATATCCATACTTATCGTCGCTTTTTAGAAGCGTCAAAATAAGCACTTTCAAAGGGCCTTTTTTAAAACTATTCCGTAATCTCACCTTTAAACTATTCCCGTGATATGAAAATTGTTATATAGCAAAACGTTGTATTATAAATAAACCCATAAACAAAAATGTGTTATATTTTTATAGATGTTATGGGTGGGAAGGGAAGTGGTACCCATGGGCAAAAAAATATCCATATAAAACCGGAAGGCTGGGGAGCCTGCCGAACAAAGTTCGGC
>CANSKS010000076.1 GCA_947647615.1 uncultured Neglectibacter sp. | reverse complement strand
TTTATTTTTCAACAAGCAAGCGAAAAAGGGGAAAGCCCGGAACAGCGTTCGCCGTCCCGGGCCTCCCCTGGGGTAATCATAAAATTTAGGTGAGTTGAAACTCTTATTCGCTAGTACCAAAAGCCTTTACCAGCACCGTGGCGCCTTCGCAGCGCTTCAGGTTGGCTTTGGGATCGTACAGGTTGTTCTCCTTACCAGAGATAACCCCTGCATTCACGCAAGCATTGATGTAAGGCTTCGCCCAGCTGCCGATCTTCGCGTCGTCGGCGAACTTGGTGTTGCCGGGAACGGGCTTCAGGCCCTTGGCTTCACAAATAACAGCCGCCATCTGCTCACGGGTAATGTTGTTGTTGGGTTTGAAGGTGTTATCTTCAAATCCCTTGATGTAGCCCTTGTCTACACAGTAGGCAACAGCCGGACCATACCAGCTTTCGGGATCCACGTCGGGGAAGACGGGCTCTGTCCACTGGTTTTCATCGAAGCCATCGATATTGGCGATGAATTTCGCGAACTGGGCACGGGTCATGGTGCCGTTGGGGCTGAAGTAGCCGGGACGCACGCCGTCGATCCAGCCGTTATTGAATGCGGTTATAACGGCGTCATAGTACCAGGCGTCCTTAGATACATCGAAGAAACCCTCTTGGGTATTTACGTTTACACGATAGGTCTTGGTGGTCTTGCCATTTTCGGCGTACACGGTGATGAGCCGCTCGGTGGAGAAGTTCAAGGGAGTCTCGCCGCTCTTAATGGCATCGTCTTTGATGTAAGCGCCATCGGAAAGAGTGAAGGTGGGGATCAGGGCAGTCTTATCGGTGCCCTGGCTCACGGTCACGTTGATGGTGTTGCCGCTAATGGCACCGGTAAAGCCGTTGAGGCTGAAGGTCTTGATATCGGCGTCATTGCGGGCTGCCGCTACATTCAGGTCGAAGGTGTACTCGGTTTTCTGGGCAAATTCGTTTTTGGTGGTGTCATATTTCTCACTTACAACCACAATCTGGTTTTTAGTAGCATCACTGGCATTGCCCGCAGCATTATACAAAGTCACATCGCCTTTAATGTGAGCGCTGTCGGGAGTAACTTGGATATATGCTCCGCCGTCAGGCAGGTAATCACAATCTACTACACCGTTATCTAATGTGTGAATGCCGGCATTATCAAAGTGACCTACAGTGCTACTGGCGATTGTACCTTGGTAACCAGTTACCGTATCAAGCACACCGTTAAAGGTGGGAGCCATTACCCCTCCGCTCAGAACATAAGCCATGGGACTTACTGTATACTTAAGGAATAGCTTATTAGTAGGATCAGCAGCGGTAGTCATACCGTAAGGCACGGTACCAGTGATAATTTTGTTCTTGGTATCGACCTTCAGAGCTACATCGGCTACACGGTCGCGGGAGTCTACCAAGCTTAAAGCACTCATGGTGCCGCCCATTTTAGCATCATCGGGCTTAACAAATAATTTGTAGGTTTTATAGCCGTTGGCAGGTACTATGCCACCAACAGCAGCAATAGCCGCATCCCAAACAGTTTGAGTGATCTCATTATTGTCGGCACCGCTCTTCGTAATATCAACGGATGTTTGTTCGCACAGAACCAAAATGTTGCCCCAGTAGTAGTTTCGTCCGTCAGCCGGGGTGCGTCCATCACAGTCAATGCCTTGAATTACATTTTCACTGGCATGATTTTCGGTAATTTGATCAAGACGGACCCATTCATCGTCGTTTCCTGTAATGGCATTCCACTCATGTCTATACCACACGGTATTGTTCTCATTTGTAACAATGCCAGTAGCAAACATGGCATTTGTAATAATGGCCTCTGTATCTGCAGTCTGTACGCCATTCGCAAAGTGAGAAGCTGGAACTTTAACGGTAATGGTATCACCCTTAATTTCGGCCGGATAAGTATTTTCGCCGTTTAGCTCACTATAGGACATCTTTGTAGCAGTCCGATCGCCCTTACTTGCCAAAGAGAACTTGCTCAATCCAGCAATGGCATTGGGGGTCTTGCGAGTGAGCATGAGATAGAAGGTGTCTTTATCCTGCTCGTTGATGCCTGTCTCGCTGGCGGAAAGCTCAATGCCAACACCCTTCATATTGGGCTTCAAATAATCGTTCTTTGTTGCGGAAATGACAGGTGTGCCATCTGTGTTGCTGCTCAAATAAATATCAGAAGTTGCATCCACTTTTGCGCCGCTAACAGGCAGAACATTTCCTTCTACCTTCGAGCCTACGCTCTTCTTCCAGAACAAGCGCCAGCCATTCAAGTCGCCAATGGTTTGGGTCTTGTAGGGCAGTTCAAAAATGAAGGTGTGCTTATCGGCAGCCAGGACGCCTTCGTAGTTGACACCATCGGGATCCTGCAGGGTAACGGTCTCCAGAGCAGGAGTTTCGCGGGTTGCCGCAGTAACTGCCTTTAAGGTGTAGTCGCGGGTGGTAGTATCGTCTTGGGAAACCACGCGAAGAATCGCGTTCTTGCCGTTGAAGGTTACAGTAGAAGTAGAACCATCAAAAATACGTTTGACAGTCCGGGTTCCTGGGTCAACGGCTCCCTCTTTGGAAGCGGATTTGTTAATTTCGGCGAATATTACATTAGATTGGTATTCCGCAGTAAGGGTAGCATTATCGGAGGCTGTAATCTTTACATTTGCGGGAGCAATTTTGGTCACATCAGTGCCATAGGGCAAAGTGATGTTGATGGTGCGGGTAGCTTCATCAATGGTAGCCTCTTCGGTACCGATGGTCAGACCATGGATCACGGCTTGATCGTTTTCTTTAGCTTCAATGGCAATTAAATCATAGGTGCGTGAACTACCTTCAACATATTCAACGGTGATTTTAGCACAAGGAGCAGCAGGTGAAATAGTTCCATCATGAAGTTTTATATCGCTGACACTTTCCGCAGCGCTTACTTTTTTCGTTGTGGCAAGATAACGCTCATCAATCGCATTAGCTAGAATTTTAATTTTGGTTTCCCCACTAGTTAATACTTGTTGATTATTGGTACTGCCACCATTTGTCGTTTGGACAAGATCGGCCTTCACTTTGGAGATGTTCTTGTCAGCCCAAGTCAAGTCAAAAACAGGTACAATATTCAAGTGACCAGAAGCATCTTTATTGTCTTGCTTATAACCAAAGGGCAAAACAACAACGATTTTGTTCTCCTTATTGAACACTTTCGCATCGGTGCCATCCTTCAGCTTAAAGCTTTCGAAACCGGACGCGCGAGTCAAGCGCAGGGTGTAGTTGGTAGTAGAAGAGCTGGTGCCATCGGCAGAAGATACCACAACGGGCAGTTCAATAACGCTGGCCGCAGCGTCACCTGCTGCAGTTGCGATAGCAACCCATGTACCATTTGAGCTATTATCACCAACAATCTCGGTATGTGCATCCTTAACAAGTGGTTCCGTGCCAATGGTTACACCAGCATTTTCGGGAGCGAAATCACGTACCCAAACATGGGCTGTGTCATAAGGCACAGTAATATCAATGGTCTTTTTGTCCTGGTTGATATTAGTGATACCCAACTGAGGCTGGGCAGTTTGGTCGCTTACCTGATCTTGATCGATGTCATGGTCGCTAGTCCACACACGCAGGCCGGTCAGTTCACTGACCACCTCGTTAGAAGTGACTTCCAAAGTAACGAAGTAGTTGACCGCGTTGGTGCCGTCGCCGGCCAGCTGCACGGTCATCTTGATGTAATCTTTGCCGCCCTCCTGGGACAGATAACCATTCTTAGGTAAGGCATCAACTCCAGTAGGCGTGTGGAAGCGGCCGTTGGCCTTTTTGGTCATGGGCTGTGCAGGCACATCGGTGACATGGTCAGCCGTGTAATTCACAGCGGAACAGTCATCACTGGGCAGCACGTCCAGCACAAAGTCCGTCCGCGACAACGGGTAGGTACCGGTAATGGTATGGTTCTCGTTGTCAACGGTGAGCTGAATGCCGCCGCTCTGGCCGTCTGCCTCGAAGAGGTAGGCGCCGCCCTCATTGATCGTGAGGGAACCGGCAGCGGAAGCGCCGAGAGGAATCATTGCGAAGACCAGCATAAAAGCCAGGAGCAACGCAAGTGATTTCTTAAGGAACTTGCTTTTGTTCATAGTTTCAACCCTCTTAAATTTTAGATTCTCACGGGGCCTTTTTTCCCCGCGAGTTGAAGTTATTTATACTCTACCCTTACCATGCCCGGGAGGGGGAGAAGGGGGAGACTGAACTTGGAGATAAAAAAGGGGTCGCAAAAGAAAGGAAAATTTTAATTTCAAAAGCTGAAAAGGATAAATTTAAAAAATCCGGCAAATAATAGTCTCACGATAACAAACCGCAAATGCGGCTGGCTTATATGGAGGGAAAGTATGAAAGCCACTGGAATTGTGCGTAGAATTGACGATCTTGGCAGGGTGGTGATCCCGAAGGAGATCCGTCGTACCCTGAAAATTCGAGAAGGAATGCCAATGGAGATCTTCACTGACGTTTCCGGTGAGGTGATCTTGAAAAAATATTCGCCGGTAGGGGAAATGTCACAGTTGGCTGCAGCTTATGCAGAAACCCTGGTGAGTCTCACGGGACATGCCACCGCGGTATGCGATACGGAGCAGATTATTGCCGTGGCGGGTCAGGTGAAAAAGGAAATGCTTCACAAACCGGTTTCGCCGCAGCTGGATGAGATTATCCAATCGAAAAAGCCATTTTTGTCCCAGGCGGACAACAGCGTGTTGCTGAGTCCGGGGCTTCCTGCGGCTGCGGTAGCGGTATATCCGGTGGTCTCTGTAGGAGATGTGATGGGAGCGGTCATGCTACTCAAAGGGGAAAAAAATCCGGCAAAGGTAAGCTCGGAAAATGCGGAAAGCGCCAAGGCCGCCGCCATGTTCCTATCCCGGCAGCTGGAAGCCTGAGACGCCGTGGGGGACGGTCGTGAAGTGTAGGGTGTTTTTGTTAAAAAAGACGGGGCAAATTCATAAGACTAGGGCGGAAAAGGACTTGATTTTCCGGAAATTGGGTGCTATAATAATAAATCATAAGTAGGATGATGAAAGAGTGGGGCGACCCGCTCTTTTGTTTGCTTTCAGGGAGCTGCTTAAATAGTAAAGCGGTGTTTTGAAAAAGGAGGCGGGTATTTTTGGGTGAGCCGGAAAAGAAAAAAGGAAATGTGGCGCAGCGCGTCTGGGAAATGGCGGAACCCTTGGCGGAAGAGCTGGGACTTTCCCTTTGGGATGTTCAGTTCTTAAAAGAGGGCGCAGATTGGTTTTTGCGGATTTTTATCGATAAAGAAGAGGGCGTAGGCATTGAGGATTGTGTGGATATGACCCACGCGATTAACCCGGTTTTGGACCGGGAAGACCCCATCCCTCAGGAATATATTTTAGAAGTCTCTTCTCCCGGCCTGAACCGAAAGCTGACAAAGCCTCGGCATTTTGCGGCCTTTTTGGGAGCTCCGGTACGAGTGAAGCTGCTTCGTCCGCTGGAGGATGGGAAAAGACTGCTGGAGGGAGTGCTTCTTCGAGCGGAGGAGAATGGAGAATTTGAACTGCAGCTGGATGAAGCCACCAGCGCGGTGTTCCAAAAAAAGGAATGCGCCTTTGTGCAGCTTTTGGAAGAGGATTTTCCCGAGTAGTGGGAAAAAGCGTTTCTGGCTCATCGCCGGGCCTGAACGGTGAGGTGAGAATAAACCGTGTCCTTCCCAAAAGGGCAGGACAGAGTAAAAGGAGGAATCGGAAAATGGCAAGGAAAAAAGAACCGGAAAAGCAGGGAAACGAGGAATTGTTCATTGCCCTGGGGCTGTTGGAAAAGGAAAAGGGCATACCTGTTGAATTTATGCTGGATAAGATTAAAAAGGCTATTGCCACGGCCTGCAAAAATAATTATGGAAACGAAGATGTAGATATTGATATTGACCCGGCGGTGGGGAAATTTGACGTATACCTAAAAAAAGAGATCAAGGAAGAGGTAGAGCATCCCGACAAAGAAATTCTCTTGGAAAAGGCCAAAGAGCTGGATCCCCTGGCGGAAATAGGCGGGTTTGCCCGTATGAAGCTGGACACAAAGCAGTTTGGCCGTGTAGCGGCGCAAACCGCCCGCAATATTATTCGGCAGGGCATCCGGGACAGCGAACGAGGCCAGATGATGCAGGAATTCCAAAGCAAGCACCAGGAATTGGTCAGCGGCCTTATTGAGCGGATCGACCCGAAAACCGGAGCCATTTCTTTAAAAATCGGCAAAGCGGAGGCTGTGCTGCCCCGAAATGAACAGATTGGCGGGGAAAGCGTACGGGAGGGCGACTACATAAAGGTTTATGTAGTCGACGTCCGGGAGACAGAAAAAGGCCCAAAGGCCATCATTTCCCGTACCCATCCGGATCTTGTCAAGCGCATGTTTGAAACCGAGGTGCCGGAAATTTATGACGGTACCGTAGAAATCAAAGCGGTTTCCAGGGAAGCGGGCTCCCGCACGAAGCTGGCGGTGCTCAGCCACAATGCCGATGTAGACGCGGTGGGCGCGTGCATTGGTGCCCGAGGCACCCGAGTCTCTGAGATCGTGGAGGAACTAGGCGGGGAGAAGATCGATATTGTGGAGTACAGCGAAGATCCCAAGGCCTTTATTGCGGCCGCCCTTTCCCCGGCCAATGTGGTTTCCGTGGAAATCGCGGAAGACGGTGTCCGGGCCTGTAAGGTTACCGTACCGGATAACCAGCTTTCTTTGGCCATTGGCAACAAAGGACAAAACGCCAGGCTGGCCGCCAAGCTTACCGGCTGGAAAATCGATATCAAACCGGAAAGCGGCTTTTATGGGGAAGAGAGCTGAGGGCTTTCGGCCTAGAGACGCGGTTTTATTTGGGATAGGTAAGATTGTTCTATTGTATAAAAAGAGGTCTGTAATAGGAAACAAAATCTTGTGAGGCCAATGCCGGAGGAGTGTGGGGGAATGCGTCAGAGGAAAATACCGATGCGGATGTGTGCCGGATGCGGTGAAATGAAACCAAAAAAGGACTTGGTTCGGGTAGTGAAGGCTCCCCAGAAAGAGGAGAACGCGCCGGCGGAGATCTCTTTGGACCTTACGGGGAAAAAACCGGGAAGAGGCGCTTACCTGTGCCGGAACCTGGAATGTATGAAAGCTGCTCGAAAAGCCCGGCGGCTGGAAAAGGCTCTTTCCTGCCGGATCCCCGATGAGGTGTATGAACGTATGGAAAGAGAAATTTCCACGGAAGGAGAGGTTTTACCTGGCAGAAAATAGGCTGCTTTCCCTATTGGGTCTGGCCCGAAGGGCCGGGAAGCTTCAGGGGGGCTTTGATGCGGCGGTTATCTCCGCCCGGGAAGGAAAGGCGGCGCTTTTATTGGCGGCGCAGGATATCTCCGAAAAAACTTTTAAAAATCTCTGTTATGAGGCGAAGCGGGTGGGAATTCCGGCAAAACGGATCCCGGCGGAACTAAGGGCCGTGGGCCATGCCTGCGGTGTGAAGGCTGGAGTAGTGGCGGTGACAGATGAGGGGTTTGCCAAGGCTGTGCTTTCCCAGTTGGAAAATGACGAGCGTGAAAAGGAGGAATGTGTTTTATGATGATAAAATACCGAGTTCGTGAAGTGGCAAAAGATTTGAATATCTCTAACAAAGAGGTCATTGACACCCTTGCGAAATATTTCCCGGAACCTAAAAAATATATGACCTGTTTGGAAGAGAACGAATTGGATATTGTGTTCGAGACCTTTACCCAGGCCAGGAATATGGAGAGCCTGGAGCCCTATTTTGCTCAGCGGGAAGCGGCGAAGAGCGAGACCCCGGCAGCGCCTGTGGCGGAAGCGCCTGCAGTGGCTCCGGCAAAAGGAGAGGCCAAGACACAGGCTCCTAAGGGCGGAAAGAAGGGGGCGGCCCCCAAGGAGAAGGCGCCTGCTGCGCAGAAGCCCAAACAGCCTCAACAGCCCCAGCCGGAAAAGGCAGTTTCGGTTCCGCCCGTAAAACCGGCCGAGCCGGTGGAGGTGCGGGAACCGGTCCGCCGAGTGATCGATACCCGGACTTCCAACGTCAACATCGACCGCTACAACGAAAAGTATGACAGGTTGGCAGACCAGAAGGTGAAAACCGACAATGTGGTCACCAAGCAGAAGTTCACCAACCGGAATCAGCAGAGAAGAGGAAACCAGCGGAAGGGAAAACGGGAAACCGAAGCCGAGCGGCTGAACCGGATTGCCCAGGAAAGAAAGGCAAAACATATCACCATTGAGGTGCCGGAGGAGATCACTGTAGGCGAGTTCGCTCTGCGCCTGAAGGTAGCCGCTCCTGAGGTCATCAAAAAGCTCATGGGCTTGGGCGTGTTTGCCTCCATCAACGATACCATAGATTTCGACACTGCCGTGCTGGTGGGCGATGAGTTCCACGCCAAGGTAGAAAAAGAAGTGGTAGTCACCATCGAGGAGCGGATCATTGACGACAGCGAGGACGACGAGGCCAACCTGGTCACCCGCGCCCCGGTCGTAGTGGTGATGGGACACGTAGACCACGGAAAAACCTCGGTGCTGGATGCCATTCGGCATTCCAATGTGACAGAAGGGGAAGCCGGAGGTATTACCCAGCATATCGGCGCTTACCGGGTAAAGCTGGACGATAGGGACATCACTTTTCTGGATACCCCCGGCCATGCGGCGTTTACTACCATGCGTGCCAGAGGTGCCCAGGTGACGGATATCGCCGTGCTGGTGGTAGCCGCAGACGATGGCATTATGCCTCAAACCGTAGAGGCGATTAACCATGCCAAGGCCGCCGGTGTTTCGATTATTGTGGCTATCAATAAAATGGATAAGCCTGCGGCCAACCCGGAGCGGGTGAAGGAGCAGCTTACCGAATACGAGCTGGTGCCTGAGGAATGGGGCGGTGATACCCCCTGTATTCCCTTGTCTGCCCATACCAAAGAGGGCCTCAACGACCTGTTGGAGATGATTATTCTTACAGCCGATATGTTAGAGCTGAAGGCAAACCCCGACAGGGCGGCCAAAGGCACTGTGATCGAGGCGCGGCTGGATAAGGGCATGGGCCCCATTGCCACGGTGCTGGTGCAAAACGGTACCCTCCATGCCGGCGATACGATTGTGGCCGGCACCACCGTGGGACGCGTTCGTTCTATGATGGACGATAAAGGAAACCGGGTCCAGGAAGCCGGACCTTCTGTGCCAGTAGAGATCACCGGGCTGGGCGATGTTCCGGTAGGCGGCGATATCTTTAACGCCGTGTCGGACGAACGGCTGGCCAGAGAACTGGTGGAGCAGCGGATTGCGGAACAAAAAGAGCAGCTGTTCAATTCCCAGACCAAAGTCACCCTTGACAATCTGTTCGACCAGATGAAAGAGGGAGAAATGAAGGAACTGAAGATTATTGTGAAGGCCGATGTGCAGGGTTCCGTGGAAGCGGTGCGTCAATCGTTGGAGAAGCTTTCCAACGAAGAAGTCCGAGTGAATATCATTCATGGTGCGGTAGGTGCAATTCGGGAAAGCGACGTCATGCTGGCCAGCGCCTCTAATGCCATTATCGTAGGGTTCAATGTCCGGCCGGACCCGGTGGCGGAAGAAAACGCCAAGCGAGATGGAGTAGACCTGCGGATGTACCGTATCATTTACGACTGCATTGAGGAAATAGAATCGGCTATGAAGGGTATGCTGGCCCCAAAATACCGGGAAGTGTTCCTTGGAAAGGCCGAATGCCGAGAGACTTATAAAATTACCAATGTGGGCATGGTCATTGGCGGCCACGTCATAAGCGGGAAAATCACCCGGAGTGCCCAGGTGCGCTTGGTGCGGGATGGCATTATTGTGGCCGACGATAAGGTGGCTTCTTTGCGCCGCTTCAAGGATGACGTGCGGGAAGTGGCCGAGGGTTACGACTGCGGCATTACCTTAGAGAAATTTGCCGATATCAAGCAGGGCGATGTATTGGAAGCTTACGAGATGGAAGAATATAGAGATTAAGGGAAGGTAAAAATACCGAAACCGTGAATAAGGCGTGCTGAGGCACGCCTTACCCGTTTTGCCTTGCCATAGCCGGAATAGAAGTTTTGGCC
>CANSKS010000075.1 GCA_947647615.1 uncultured Neglectibacter sp. | reverse complement strand
CGGCGGCTCCTTTTCCCCCTCCGGCTCCCCAAGGGGAGGGGTTCTCTCTGTTTTGAAAAAAGTATCCTCGGAAAGCGGCCAAGGCCAGGGCAAGCGGGAATGGGAAAGGCTGGCCCCTTCGCCGGAGCTGACAGAGGCTATTCAGCACTCGAGCCTCCCGCCTCCTGGAAAAGCCGTCCCCGCAAAAGCTCATAGGTACAAAGCTGTTCCTTTTTCCAGCGGCATTCCCCGCACACATGACAAAACCCTTCCCGTGTGATCGAACGGAGCCGCTCTGCCAGCTGTGGCCAGTCACAAATTTCCCCCGGAGAAAGGCGAAGGGCTTTCAAAGCGGCGGCATCTTTGCTTAAAACATCTTCCTCGCCAAGGCTGCAGCCGCCTTGGGGCGTGTGGTTGGGGCAGGCCGCGCACAAAACGTCGCTGGTTTGGCAAAGCCGGAAGGTTTCCCCTCTTTTCAACGCCTCTATTACCTGCGCCATATTTTGGGCAAAGGCTTCGTCGTACCCATGCCCGGAAAACAACGGCATACAAAACAAATGGTGCCCTCGTATCTCCTTCATTCCACTGTCACCAACTTCGCCTTTCCCAAGCTGTAAAGGGCAGCCTCCGCCACCAGGTAAGCGCCCACCACGGAAATCACATCTTTCACAAGGTACGGCGCAGAAACCAGCAGGAAAGAGGCAAAAGCTCCGGTAGAGGTGAGCAGCGCATATTGGGCGGTGCCAAAAACATGGCAAAGGGCCAAGCCTCCCATGCCCCAAAGAACGGCCACAATACGGTTTTTCCCCTTATTCCCCATGCCGCAAAAAAAGGCGAAAGGCAAAAAGCCCCACAAAAACCCGCCTGTCATGCCCAGAAAGTCCCCGAACCCACCACTGAAGCCAGCGAACACGGGAAGCCCTACGGCTCCCAAAGCCAAAAACACGGCTACCGAAAGGGTACCAAATTTCCTGCCCAGAAGGTACCCGCACAGGGCCACTGCAAAGGTTTGCAGGGTCACGGGAACTCCTGTGGGCATGGGCAACGATATTTGAGACAATACGGCCAACAGGGCCGCCATTACCCCCGTAAAAACAATGGCCTGCAATTTATTGATAAAGGTGATTTTTCTCATACTTTTTCTGCCCCTTTCTGCTGTTCAAATTCGGTTTCCCGCAGCTTATCTAAAAAGTCTTTTTTTATTACCACTTCGCCGGCAGAGAAAGCCTTTTTCCCGCCATCCTTCTGTTGAACCACCAGCCGCATTTTCTCATCAATTCCCAGCACGACGCCTTCTCCCTGGTGGCTGCCTTCTGTAAAAGTGATCTCCATTCCGGTAAGCAGGGAACGGCTTCGGTACTCTTCCAAAAATGTCCTTTCCGGAAGGGCCTGGTAAAGCTTAAAAAAACGGTTCAAAATTTCGGCGGCCAGCTTGGTTTTCGCTCCCGGAGGCGTTTCCCCGTAAAACAAAGCTCCCGCCACCTCCTTCAACTCTTCGGAAAAACCGCCGGGCGGTTCCCGCAGGTTTACACCAATGCCCAGCACCGCGTAATGCAGGCCCTTGTTTTCGAAATCTACCGCCGCCTCCGTTAAAATGCCGCATACTTTTCGGCCCCGCAAATAAACGTCGTTCACCCATTTGATTTGCCCCGGAAGGCCGCACACCGCTTCCACGGCTCCAGCCACCGCCACCGCGGCAGCCGTGGTGATAGAAAGAGATTCTTCCGCAGAAAACTTTGGCCGCAGCAAAAGGCTCATATAGAGGCCGGTGCCTTTTGGAGAAAAGAAACTCCTGCCCAAACGGCCCTTCCCCATAGATTGCTGTTGGGCAATGACCACCATGCCTTCCGCCCCACCTGTCTCCGCGATCTTTTTCAGCACTGTATTGGTGGAAGTGACAGTGTCTCTAATATCGATCACTGCCTGTCTTGCCGGCCCTTCCAGCTGCATGTGGACCCCTGTTGGCGTAAAGGCGCCTTCTTCGGAAGCCAGCCGGTACCCCCGGTTGGTGGCGGCCTCTATTTCATAGCCCTCTTCCCGCAGCTTCTGCACCGCCTTCCACACCGCGTTCCGGCTAATCTTTAATTGAGCGGCTATATCTTCCCCGGAAACCGGTTCTTTTGCTTCCTGAAGAATTTCCAACACGTTTTCTACCGCGTCCATTCCCAAGGCTTTCCCCTTCCATTATGGCAACGGCAAAACCATTTGCCTTTTCTCTTAGAATACCTTGTTCCCTTTTTATTGTCAACGCAAATTTTATTTCTCGGGTGACAATTCCCCGGTTCCTGTTTTCCCTATCTTGTTCCTACCTTTGGAAAGCGATAAATTTTCCCGGTTCTGCAACGCCACGCAAAAGAAGCCTTTTGAAAGGCTCCTTTTGTGATGTGAGCCGAAAAAACTCCCGGCTCTTTTCTACCGACATGCCATAAAACGGAAAAGAAAAGAACAAATTATATATTTTCATTCAAATAATATTTTAAAAATATATTGACTTTTTCCTATTTGTACTTCATAATCTAGAGAAAGAGGTTCCTTTCTCAACGAAAAAAAGACCACTGTTCCAATTCCATAACAGTGGTTTCCGAGGTCTGGGTAAAGGAGGTGCTTGGCTTGCATAAAACAATAAAAAAGATCGGCCATGTTTTGTTTGCAATCTTTCGGCCCCGTAATATTGCATTATTTGTTTTCTTTGCCACAATAGCCTACTTTGTTGGTATGTTCCTATTCATTTTTGGCAGCGTTCTATTTGACATGTATGTAAAAAAACGGCCGAATTTCCCGGAGATAAAGGCTCTGAGGCAGGAAATGCAAAGCGCCTATCCCAACATCTCCAACGTGGACATTTTCTATTCTTCTTACGGCTCCAATGATATTTATATTGTTGTAGAAACAAAAGTGGAAAGCCTTACAGAAGAGGAAGCCTTTCACCTGGCCTGTATGGTGCGGGGAATGGCTATGGAAGAGGAGTTCCAACAAGAATGGTTCGATGTGGAAAAATTAAAGGTGGAGCAGGTCAATTTTCAAACTCCAAACCTTTTTTTACAGATCATGGGCCTTGGAAAGAAAGAGGAAAAGGGCGACCCACCGGAATACAAATTTGAGTTCCGGTACTTTAAAGAAACGTTTAGCTCTTTGTACAAGAGTTCCGCCTACTACACCTATGAGGGCTACGCTGTCTTTCACTGCGCCAAGTCCTTCGACCCGTACATTGAGGAATACCTGGCCCAGGAAGAAGCTGCGGCTGGGTGACAAAAAGGGCCACTGCCCCGGCTTATGGCAGTGGCCTCCAAGTCCTTGGCAAAGGAGGCGTTTGATTTGAATAATACGGCAAACCCTCGAAAACGAATAATCGAACCTTTGTACGCGGTATGCTTTTGGATTTTCCTCATTATTTGGGGATTGATTATGACGCCTGCTGTTTCTATTCTTTTCTTCGATAGTGGATATATCATTAAATTTTATCCATCTCAACTGAAAACCTTGAAAAAGGAAATGCGAAGCGCCTATTCCAACATCTCCAACGTGGACATTTTCTATTCTTCTTACGGCTCCAATGATATTTATATTGTTGTAGAAACAAAAGTGGAAAGCCTTACAGAAGAGGAAGCCTTTCACCTGGCCTGTATGGTGCGGGGAATGGCTA
This sequence comes from uncultured Neglectibacter sp., assembly GCA_947647615.1. Classification (GTDB taxonomy): domain Bacteria; phylum Bacillota; class Clostridia; order Oscillospirales; family Acutalibacteraceae; genus Acutalibacter. Next base: position 7,664 of record CANSKS010000075.1, on the reverse strand, counting down.
TGGAAGAGGAGTTCCAACAAGAATGGTTCGATGTGGAAAAATTAAAGGTGGAGCAGGTCAATTTTCAAACTCCAAACCTTTTTTTACAGATCATGGGCCTTGGAAAGAAAGAGGAAAAGGGCGACCCACCGGAATACAAATTTGAGTTCCGGTACTTTAAAGAAACGTTTAGCTCTTTGTACAAGAGTTCCGCCTACTACACCTATGAGGGCTACGCTGTCTTTCACTGCGCCAAGTCCTTCGACCCGTACATTGAGGAATACCTGGCCCAGGAAGAAGCTGCGGCTGGGTAACAAAGAAGGAGAGTCCTATCGCCGAAAGGTAATAGGGCTCTCCCCTTTTCTATTCCTGCTTCCTGTAGTATTGGAAAAGCAGAATTAAACTTTTTCCACGCCGAAGCTGGTTTTTTCGCCGTTCACGTCCCACTGGGCGGTATAGCCGGAAAGCTTCCCGTAAGAGCAGGATTCGCCCAGCACATCCTTTAAAACAGCAGCTTCGTTCCGTTTTAAAACCTCCGCTATTTTTTCGCTGCCCTCCTGGGACACGCGGATGTGGTCTGTCACCTGGAAACCGGCGTCTTTTCGCATAGATTGCAGCTTGCTCACAATTTCCCGCACAAATCCCTCTTCCACAAGGGCCTCCGTTAAGGTGGTGTCCAGGGCCACGGTAATTCCTCGGTCGGAAACAGAAGTGTAGCCTTCCTTTTGGCTGGTCTCTATGAGCAGCTCTTCCGGAATGAGGGTGATTTCTTCCCCGGCCAGTTCCAGCTTCAGCACGCCGGTGGTGTCCAGCTCTTTCTTGGCCTCATTGCCGTTCAGAGCAGCCAGGGCCTCCCGAAGAGCTCCCAGCCTTTTGCCGTACTTCTGGCCTAAAATGCGCAGCTGGGGTTTCAAGGTGTAAGAGCTGAATTCCGACATATCCGAAAGGAACCCAATTTCTTTCACATTCAGCTCCTGCTTAATAATCTCTTGGTACAGCTCTCCCAGGCCGGCGTCGGCGTCGGTATAAAGGATCTGCAGGGGCTGGCGGTTTTTGCGGTTGGCCAGGTTCCTGGCAGCCCGGCCCAGGGTGACCACCTTCAGCACCTCGTCCATATCGGCTTCCAGCTTTTCATCGATACGGGCGCCGTCGCACACGGGGAAGCTGCAAAGGTGTACGCTTTCCGGAGCGGAGGCATCCAAAGAGCACACCAGGTTGCGGTAGATCTCTTCGCTCATGAAGGGGGCCATGGGAGCGGCCAGCTTTGCGGTGGTGACCAGGGCGGTATACAGCGTCATGTAAGCGGCGATCTTATCTTCTGTCATGTCTTGAACCCAGAACCGTTCCCGGCTGCGGCGCACATACCAGTTGCTCATTTCATCTACCAGATCCTGCAGCACTCTGGCCGCTTCCGGGATTTTGCAGGCCCCCAGGTTTTCGTCTACTCCCTTTACCGCGGTATTCAGCCGGGAAAGCATCCACTGGTCCATCACCGTGAGCCGGCAGTTTTCCAGCTCATACCGGGAAGCATCGAACCCATCGATATTGGCATACAGCACGAAGAAAGCGTAGGTGTTCCAAAGGGTGGAGAAAAACTTCTTCTGGCCCTCTACCACCGCTTTTTCATGGAACCGGCTGGGCAGCCAGGGAGCGGAATTGGTGTAAAAGTACCAGCGCAAAGAATCGGCCCCGAATTTTTCCAGAGCCTCCATAGGGTCTACGGCATTCCCCTTGGATTTGCTCATCTTTTGGCCGTTTTCGTCCTGTACATGGCCCAAAACCAGCACGGTTTTAAAGGGCGCCTTGTGGAACAGCAAGGTGGAAATGGCCAGCAAGGAATAGAACCAGCCTCTGGTTTGGTCCACTGCCTCGGAAATGAAATCGGCCGGGAATTGCTCCTGGAACAGCTCCTGGTTTTCAAAGGGGTAGTGGTATTGGGCAAAGGGCATGGAGCCGGAATCGAACCAGCAGTCGATCACCTCCGGCACCCGCTTCATCTGTTTGCCGCATTTGGGGCAAGTGATGGTGACCTCGTCCACATAAGGACGGTGAAGCTCTATGGTTTCCGGGCAGTTGGGGGACATTTCCCGCAGCTCCGCAATGCTGCCCACAGCGTGCCGGTGACCGCACTCGCATTCCCAAATATTCAGCGGGGTGCCCCAATAACGGTTCCGGGAAACGGCCCAGTCCTGGACGTTTTCCAGCCAGTCTCCAAAGCGGCCCTTGCCAATGCTTTCCGGGAGCCACCGCACCGTGTTGTTGTTGCGGATGAGCTCTTCCTTTACTTCGGTCATTTTGATATACCAGGACTCCCTGGCATAATAGATCAAGGGCGTGTCGCAGCGCCAGCAGAAGGGGTAGCTGTGCTCAAACTTGGGGGCGGAAAACAGCAGGCCTCTGGTTTCCAGATCTACCAGGATCTCTTTGTCGGCATCCTTACAGAACACCCCGGCCCATTTGGTTTCGGCTGTCATTTGGCCCTTGGCATCTACCAGCTGCACCAGGGGCAGCCCATATTTCCGGCCTACCTTGGCGTCGTCTTCACCAAAGGCCGGGGCAATGTGCACAATGCCGGTACCATCGGTTAGGGTGACATAATCGTCACACACCACATACCAGCATTTTTCCTTGGGAGCAACAAAGTCGAACAAAGGTTCATATTCCCGGAATTCCAAGTCCTTGCCCGAAAAACGCTCCAATACGGTATATTCCCCTTCGCCCAGCACGGTGTCGCACAGGGCTTCCGCCAGGTAATAGGTCTCCCCTTTGCTTTCCACCTTTACATACTGCTCCCCGGCATTGACGCAAAGGGCCACATTGGAGGGCAGGGTCCAGGGTGTGGTGGTCCAGGCCAGGAAGAAGGCGTCTTCTCCCTTACAGCGGAACTTGGCAATGGCGGAGCGCTCCTTTACCATCTTGTATCCCTGGGCCACCTCATGAGAGGAAAGAGGCGTCCCGCAGCGGGGGCAGTAGGGCACGATTTTAAAGCCCTTATACAGCAAGCCCTTTTCCCAGATCTGCTTTAACGCCCACCATTCCGATTCTATAAATTCGTTATGATAGGTTACATAAGGGTGGTCCATATCGGCCCAGAAGCCCACTACCTTGGAAAAATCTTCCCACATGCCCTTATATTTCCAAACACTTTCCTTGCATTTTTCAATAAAAGGGGCGATGCCGTAGCCCTCTATTTGTTCCTTCCCGTTGATGTGCAAGAGCTTTTCCACTTCCAGCTCCACAGGAAGGCCGTGGGTATCCCAGCCAGCCTTTCTGGGCACCATATGGCCCTTCATGGTTTGGTACCGGGGGATCAAGTCTTTGAAGGCCCTGGTCTCCAAATGGCCGATATGGGGTTTCCCGTTGGCGGTAGGAGGGCCGTCATAAAAGGTGTAGGTGGGGCTTTCTTCCCGGGAAGCAATGCTCTTCTCGAAGATCTTCTGCTCTTCCCAAAACTTTTCCGTAGCCTTTTCCCGCTCCACAAAATTCAAGTTGGTGGACACTTCTTTGTACATGCTCATGCTGCTCTTCCTTTCTCCGTTTCCTTTCCCGAAATTTCGAAAATGCCGCCGGAATATAAAAAACCTTTGCCCCGCAAAACGGGACAAAGGCCAAGCTTTGTAAAAACCACCCATTCCGGCATATCCAACAATACGCGCTCCGATAACGGTGGAGTACCGGCTTCCCCTACTTGAGAGTTTCCCGTTCAGGCCGCGACTTAGGAGGGATTTTCCATCAAAGCGTACCAATACCGGCTTGCACCAACCGCCGGCTCTCTGGGAATTTTCCGCCTTGCGTACTGTCTCCGTCAACGTCTTTTTTTGTATTGTCTTTGTTTTACCATAAAACGGCCAGGAAGTCAAGGGCAAGAAAAGCTAGAGGCGCTTTTCCTTTCCAATACTTCCCAATATTTAAAAAAACACAAAAAACCGCAGGTTCCCCGAAGCGAGCCTGCGGCTTGAAAAGAAGCTTAAACGGCAGCTTTCTTTTTGCTGAGGGTCTTTACCACGAACAGAGTGCCCACCATCAAAAGAATGGCAATGGGCAGCGCGATCAGCGCATTGGGAATAAATCCGGCGACCAGGTAAGCCACAAAGCTTACGGCCGCAGCCATAATGGCATAGGGCAGCTGTGTGGAAACGTGGTCCACATGGTCGCACTGGGCACCTGCCGAAGCCATAATGGTGGTGTCGGAAATGGGTGAGCAATGGTCGCCGCACACGGCGCCGGCCATACAGGCGGAAACACACACCACGCCCAAAGGATTGGTAAGAGGGAACACATCCAGGGTAATGGGGATCAAAATACCGAAGGTACCCCAGCTGGTACCGGTGGCAAAGGCCAGGAAACAGCCGATTAAGAATACCACTGCGGGCAGGAACGCCTGGAAAGCGCCGGCCGAGCCCTTTACCACACCGGCCACAAACTCCCCAGCCCCCAAAGAATCGGTCATGGCCTTCAAGGACCAAGCAAAGGTGAGAATAAGAATAGCGGGAACCATGGCGCGGAAGCCTTCGGGAATGCAGTTCATGGTTTCCCGGAAGGTCATGGTCCTGCGCAGGCAATAATACAAAATGGTAAAGGCCAAAGCAAATACAGAGCCCAGCATCAAACCCACAGAAGCGTCGGAATTGGAAAATGCCTCAATAAAGGAAGCGCCCTCAAAGAAGCCTCCGGAATAAATCATGCCAATGACGCAGGCAAAAATCAACACCACAACGGGCAGCACCAGATCCAGCACAATGCCCTTTTCCTCAATCTCTTCCTTTGCCGCGTTGGCGTAGGGGTTTTTGCCGTTAAAGAGATCGCCGGTAGACTCGGCCGCCCCTTCGAATTTGGCCATGGGGCCAAATTCCGTTTTCATCAGTGCCATGCCGACCATCATGACAATGGTGAGAATAGCGTAAAAGTTGAAAGGAATGGCCCGGATAAACAGGTTCAAGCCGTTGCCGTCTTCCACATAGCTTGCCACTGCCGCCGCCCAGGAAGAAATGGGAGCAATAATGCACACAGGGGCCGCTGTGGCGTCGATCAGGTAAGAAAGCTTTACTCGGGAAACCTTGTGCTTATCGGTAACAGGCCGCATTACAGAACCAACGGTAAGGCAGTTAAAATAATCGTCAATGAAGATCAGCACACCCAGGGCCACGGTGGCCAACTGGGCCCCTACCCTGGTCTTGATATGCTGGGCCGCCCACCTGCCAAAGGCCGCAGAGCCGCCCGCGTTGTTCATCAACGATACCATAGCGCCCAAGATCACCAAAAATACCAAAATACCAATGTTATAGCCGTCGGAAAGCACACTTACAATTCCGCCTTGGAACACATGAAGCACCGTGCCCTCAAAGGAATAGGCAGAATAAAGCAGGCCTCCCATTAAAATACCTACAAACAGGGAGGAATACACTTCCTTGGTGATCAACGCCAGGGCAATGGCAATCACCGGCGGCAGCAGGGCCCAAGCCGTGCCATAAAACCCGCCGCCCTCTGCGGCGCTTTCCCCATTGCTGACAAAAAGCGGGATTAGGAACACCGCCAGCAAAATTACTGCCAGTGCCACCCCTTTGATTAAAGTACTCTTTTTCATACTTCTACCACTACCTTTTCCTCAAACAAAAGAGTCATGACATACTCTGTCATGACTCCCATTTCCCCTCTGAGATCATAACAGCGCTCCGCCCCAAAAAGAAAAATAGGGCGACAGTCCGTGAAATCTTCTTTCACGGCCCGGCAAAAAAAGCCAGGCAAAGCTTTTTCACCTCGGCGGAATCCCCTTTCCCCTTCCTGCCCTTGCCTGGGTATTCAGAAAGCGTACTTTTGTTTTCCGCGCCTCTATCATGCTGGTTCCATCATAGTAGGAAATTGTAAAAAAGTCAATGGATTTTGGCAAAAAACACCCTTTCTCTCCCGTTTTTTCTATTCCTCTTGCATTTTGAAGGGTTTTGGGGAAGGAACTGCCCCTTCTCCCACCCATAACCAGTTATGACGGCGGCCTTTCTTGACAAAGCCCCACTCCCGTGCTATACTCAGGAAAATTTTTGAGGAGGGCAATACCATGGCTAAATATTGGGGAACCTATGAAAAAGCAGGCAAATGGTTTACCATTCGCAACGCCGAAGGAGCCGACGCCCAAAAAGTCATCCATTTCATGGAATATGTAGACCGGGAAACTACCTTCCTGCTTCGGGAGCCCGGAGAATTCGAAGCCGATTACCCTCTGGAAAAAGAAACAGAGCTGTTAAGCAGCTGGACCGAAGACCCGAAACACCTGTTTTTACTCGCAGAAACGGCAGAAGGGGAAATTGCCGCCACCTGCGGCTGTATGTACAACGCCTCCAGGAAGCGTACCCGCCACTTAGGCGAAATCGCCATTTCCGTGCGCGAAAGCTTTTGGCGCATGGGCCTGGGCCGGAAGCTTTTCGAAATTCAGGAAGCCTGGTGCCAAAAAAATCAAGTGGAAAAGCTTTGTCTTTCTGTGGACACGTTAAATACCCGGGCTTTGGGCCTTTACCTTAGTCGGGGCTTTGTTGTAGAGGGCACCCTGCACAGGGAGTCAAAAATGGCCGACGGCAGCTGGCGGGACATGTACCGCATGGCAAAATTCTTTTGAGGCAAAGGAGGTATTTGCCGTGAAAAAAATTGGAATTCTCTGCGCCGGTGACGAAGAGCTTGCCCCCTTCTTAGAGCTTATCCCCTTTTTGGAAACCCGGGAAAAAGCCATGGTAAAGTTTCACTTAGGGCGGTTTTGCGGGATGGAGCTTGTGGCGGCCTACAGCGGCGTCTGTAAGGTAAATGCGGCCATTGCCGCTCAAGTTATGATCGATACTTTTCAGGTAACCCACTTGCTGAACTGCGGAACCGCCGGGGCCATGGACGAACAGGTGAAGCTGTTCGATACCATCATTTCTGAGCAGGCCCTTTACCATGACGTGGCCGAAGATATTTTAACAGAATTTCATCCCTGGCTAAAAGAAAATGTTTTCCCGGCCGGAAAAGAATTGCTGGCTGCGGCAAAAGCTTACAGCCTTACGGTTCCCGAGGAACCCATCCGGTTCGGGAAAATGGCCACAGGCGAACAGTTTATAACCATGGAAAAGCGAGAAGAGATCAATCAAAGGTACGCCCCCCTTTCCGTAGATATGGAAACGGCCAGTATGGCCCATGTCTGCTATGCCAACCGCGTTCCTTTTTTGAGTGTCCGCACCATCACCGATACCCCGGAAGCGGCAGGGATCGAGACCTTCGAAAAAAACTGCAGGGCCGCTTCGGAAATCTCTGCCAAGATCTTATTGGGCATTCTGGAGCAGCTGGCAAAATAAAACGGCAGCGCGCCTATAAAGAAAAGACACCGGAAACATTTCCGGTGTCTTTCTTTTGTTTTAAGCTTTAGAACTTATTGCCCCGCTTCACGTAGGAGGTATGGAGTACCTTATGGGCGGTATGGCCGCCGGGGCCCTCCGTCAGGAACTCTTCATAGCACTTCTGCACCACAGGATTCTTATGGCTCTTGCGCAGAGGCATTTCTTTATCCTGGTCATACAGCGCCTTGGCACGTTCGGCACGCAGGTCTATGGTGCTGCGAACGCTGGAGGGCTGAATGGGCTGGCCGCCGCCGTTGACACAGCCGCCGGGGCAGCACATGACCTCAATGAAATGGTAATCTGCCTCACCCGCGCGAACCTTCTTCA
>CANSKS010000074.1 GCA_947647615.1 uncultured Neglectibacter sp. | reverse complement strand
CCCTCGGCACGCGGTTTTGGAGACCGCTGCTCTACCAGCTGAGCTATACCCCTATCTATTCCAAATCGTTTTTTTATTTTAGCACCTGAAAAGCGTTCTGTCAACATTTTTCTGCAAAGAGAATTCATTTTTAAAGCTCAACTTCAAAAATTCTCCTGGAATCGCGCAGACAATGCAATCCTTAAGCTCCGGAACCGGCGCTAAGGCCTTGCAGCAAAGAAAACTTCTCCACTTTTGCCTGGACAGAAAAAGTATGCCATGTCCTTTTGGTTTTTGTACCGGGAGAATAGAACTGTCTCTAATTTCCAATGATATAGCAAAAAAAATTTGATAAAGCATAATTTTTTAGTGCTTCTATAGTCAGCCTTTCTTGACAGGCCCCCATCACCGTGCTATACTGGCTTTGCTTTTGAGAGGAGTAGTGTTATAATGAACGGTACCAGAATGTGGTTGTGCATTGGCACGGCTCCATGCAAGGTTTGAGGACACTGCATGGAGCACTGATCTAAGATGAGTCCTCAGGCTTTGCAAATTTGAGAAATGATTTTTAATCAAAGGAGCAAAGTCAAATGGAAACTAAAATATGGAAACCCCTAAAGCCCTACTTGCTGCTATGGAGCACCCAATCTCTCTCGGGGTTGGGCAGCGCTATGACCGGTTACGCCCTGATCCTCTGGCTTTACCAGCAGAGCGGATCTGCCTTGGAGACTGCCCTGCTCTCTATTTGCTCTTATGCACCCTATGTGCTCATGAGCATTTTTGCCGGAGCCCTCAGTGACCGGTGGAACAAAAAACGCACCATGCTGGTGTGCGACCTGCTGGCGGCGCTCAGCACAGCGGGCGTTCTGCTTTTACTGAAAACGGGGCATCTAGCGCCGTGGCATATGTATGTGCTCAACGCTATTAACGGCCTGATGAATACCGTACAGCAGCCTGCCAGCGACGTGGCGGCAACCCTGCTGGTACCCCGGGAATACTACCAAAAAACCAGTGGCCTGCGTTCCTTTTCCAGCTCGCTGAACGCCATTCTCCACCCCGTATTCGCCTCTGCCCTATTTGCCTTTTCCGGTATGGACCTGGTGATTGCGGTAGACCTTGGCTCTTTTGCCATAGCTTTTTTGACGCTGTTCCTTTTCATCCATATTCCAGAGGCGCCGCAAGCGACTAAGCCTCAAGAAACATTGTTGGATGCCGCAAAGGTTGGGCTAAAGTGGCTAAAGGCCAACTCATTGATTTTAGACCTCATTTTATTCCTGGCCTCTATCAATTTGGTGGCTTCCGCCTACAGTGCCACTCTTCCAGCCATGCTGCTTTCCCAGGAAAACGGCGGAGAAACCGTTCTCGGTTGGGTGAACGCTGTGGCAGGCGCCGCCTCCTTGGTAGGCGGCGCGGTCGTTACCCTGTTGCCCGCGCCTAAAAACCGCGTGCGGGTCATATGCTTTTCGCTCATGGTGTCTATGGGAACAGAAAATTTCCTGTTGGCCTTTGGCCGTACCCCGTTCGTATGGTGCATTGGCGCGGTGTTGGGCTGGTCGGCCATTCCCTTGATGAACGCTAATTTAGACGTGATTTTCCGTTCCTCCATTCCCACCGACATGCAAGGGCGAGTCTTCTCCTGCCGCAACACCCTGCAATTTTTTACTATCCCGTTGGGTTATTTTCTGGGCGGCCTGTTGGTAGACCGTACCTTTGAGCCCCTGATGGCGTCACAGCCCCCTTCCGGCCTGCTGGTTCAACTCTTCGGCACAGGGAAAGGCTCCGGAGCAGCTTTGCTGTTTTTTGTCCTGGGGGTTGCGGGTGTAGTAGTCTGCCTCACCTTCTATGGCATACTGCACAAATTCAAATGGGCAGATCCGGAAAATCATAAAGCCGGCGCAGAGGAATAAACTTTCCGCCGGCGGTCACTTCCCAGATCCTTTATAAGGGGTGGCACTCTATATTGCCCGATGATTATTGAAAAAGTAAACCCAGCTGGAGCTTTCAAGCAACTCCGGCTGGGTCTTTGTTTTTAACGAGTGGTGTGCAGTAAGAAACAGCTTCTAAGAAACAGCGCTCTGCCCCTTTCTCTCAAAAAACACCTAAAAAATTGGGGAAGTAATTCCCGCTTTGAGAGTCATTTCTTTTTTAAAACCAATCTGGTCTCGCCGGGGTTCAGGGTGGGAAGCTTCGCGGAAACACGGGGATGCGTCAGTTGGTTCCGCACCATATCCCGCAAAACAGTGCCCCGGTTACTGCCATGAATGACCCGCAGCTCGGTGACGCCGGCAGGCGCGTGAGAAAGCCAGCCTTTAATAAGATCTTCCGCCTGTTCCGCCGAGGTGCCGTGCAGGTCTACCGACATAACAGAACCCTTTCTCTGAAACCGCAAAGAAACCACTCCTTTTCTTTTTTATTATTATAAGGCAAAAAAAGCGAAACTGCAAGAAAAGAAAAAACTGTAGGCATATTCTGCCCCTTCGGTGCTTTCCGGAAGCAGGAATCCCATACTGCCGCAGCAAAGCAGGCCTTTCCAAAATGCAAAAAATTCAGCGGGAAAGCCTTTTTTTGAAAGACTTTCCCGCTGTGAAAAAACGGTTATAACCGTTACCCGACATCCTCGCCGGTTGTGTGCCGGGCTTCCTGCCGGAACAGTTCTTCCAGCAGCTTATAGGTTTCCGGCATTTCTTGTGCAGTAATCGTAACCTCTTCCGGATGGGTAAGAAGAAAACTTTTTCCCTTAGCCGGTTCTTCCTTAAAAAATCCCCCTCTGGCAGTAAAAGGAGCGAATTCGGAGTAAGTGAGATGGAAGGAAGCGTAATCGCCTGTGTAAATGACGTCTGTTCGAGTGTCCACAGTAGCTTTTTCAAGCTTGCCGGACTGCGTAAAGAGATCCGAAGACATTGCCTGGATATCCGTTCCCATAGCCTCTTCCAGCTGGGCTAAAAAGGCTTCCTTCCCTTCTACATCCCGAAGCAAAAGGCCTGAGTTCCCCCCTGTTTCCGGGCTGTATTTGGAAACGCTTTCCAAAATTCCCGTGGCGCCAAAGGCAAAGAACCCTTCATAGTATTCCTTTGAGCCAAAAAGTTCCTCTGCGCTGGCAACAGCTTCTTCCAGCAGGGGGCTTTGGAAGTCCTTTGGGAAAGAGTACTCCCGGGAATAGGAGGTGCCGTCTAAGGTGTAACGGATGCAGAAGTGATAGCCTTCGTAATAATTCCTCGCGGAAAAATTATTTTGCCCTATGAAGTACGGATATTGGACCTGACGAGACATCTCCGCCAGGGTTTTGTTCAAATTAATCATTCCTTCCAATCTTTGTGGGCTGGAAAGGCCTGGCTGCAAAATTTCCCCTTGTTCCCTCAGCAATTCCCGTTCCTCTTCTGTATAACGCTTGCCCTCTTCAGCGGGAGCTACCCACCAGTAGTTGTGAAGCATATTTCCACGAAACGGATTGCTCAACGAAGCATAGGTAATTTCGCCGACCTTCGGCGTATAGGTATCTAAGCCAAAGAACCCAAAGCACACAGAAAGAGTGAACGCGCCAAAGAGCAGCAACACTGCGCCATAGGGCAAAAGGTGGCGATACAGCCTACGCAGTGTTTTTAAGTAGACCAGCTCTGTCACCACATACAGCACCATAGAGGAAAGGACAAAGCTTATCAAATAGGCCGACATATTTGGAGTGAGGTTATAGACCAGAAAAGCAAACAACATACCGCCTGCCCCGCTGGAAAGGACGCGTATCACCAGCTTTGCCGGGCCATAGGAAACCGTGCTTTCCGCACTTTCACTTTTTCTGCGCCGGTAAAAAGCCAGGGCTGCTCCCAGCAATACCAGGGTGAGAAACACCCACCACAAATAAAAGCCTGGGATAAAATTGAAACGGCCGGGAAGGGAAGCCGCGGTGAAATAGGCGCTCAGGGGCGGGCACAAAGCGCAGGTGAGCATGAGATCCGGGGTAAGGCTGACGCCGGGAATGGTACAACTGATCACGGAGGCGCCCACCAAAATAAGCACCGGATAAGAGCCCGAAATAAGGGCGATGGAGGCCAGAGTGTCTAAGGTGGAACCGCTGCACACCGCTACAAATACGGTGAAGCTGAACATGGCGCAGGTCATCAGCAGCTGCTGGCCCAAGACCTGCAGCAGTAAAAGGCTATTTTCCGGTGTGAAAACACCGAAGGCCAGAAAGACGATGGCTTCCACGCCTAAAGCCACTAAGAAGGGCACATAAAGGCAAAGGACTCCGGCAAAATAACGGCCCCAGAACATGGCACTCCGGCTGACAGGCAGGGCATGGAAAAGATCGATTTCCCGCTTTTTGTGAAGAAAGCCAAAATTCCAAATGGTGAAAAGAATGGCAAACAGCAGCATGGCGGAAACACCCAGAATTGTGTGGATGTCTGAAAGAAGGGATGTGGCATCGTTTTCCAAAATATTCTGGAGAGCCTCTGCCGAAAAGCCCTGGCCATAATAGCCATTGCGCCAGTTGTTTTTTACTTGCGCCAGAGAAAACACCGAAAGTACCGGGAAACCCAGCATTAAAACGGCGGTGTAAATGGCCAAAAGCCCTGAAGATCGGCGAAGCTGCCATTGCAGAACGCTTAAAGCCTGAGCGCCCTTATTAGCCGACGATGTTGTTGATGTCATAACCTGCCGCCTCCATTTCACTGATAAATACCTCTTCCAAAGAGAGGGGGATGGCCTCGTAAAACTGTGGGCCAAAGGTTTCCAGCTCTTTCCCAATTTCTTCCTCCTGGCCCCTGGCCACAAAGGAAAGCACCGAGCCGGTACGTTCGAAGCTGATGATATCGATTTTTTCTTTTAGGGCAGAAATTTCCGGCATATCCCGGAAAACAGCCTGAATACGCTGTATGCCCAGCCGCAGGGAATCTAAATCCTTTTCCAGCAGCACACCGCCTTTGTGGAGCAGGGCAACGGTGTCGCAAAAATCTTCCAATTCCCGCAGGTTGTGAGAAGCAATGAGCACTGTCATGTTTCTGTCGGCCACTTCGCCGGCAATAAGCTTTTTCAGCAGCTGACGCACCACCGGGTCCAGGCCGTCAAAAATTTCATCCAGCAAAAAGTAACGGGGCCGGGTTGAAAGGGCCGAAATCAAGGCTGCCTGGCGCTGCATACCTTTGCTCATATCCTTTAGCTTTCCCTTCCTGTCTAAGGGGAACATGGCGCAAAGCTTATCGAAGGTCTCGTTGCTCCAGTTGGGGTAAAAGCCGCCGAACAGCTTTCGAAGGTCTTCCAAGGTTCCTTGGGGTGGGAAATAAGGGTAGTCGGAAATAAAGAACAAATCGCCTTTTACCCCTGTATTTTCAAAGGGCGCCTGGCCGTCAAAAAGCACCGCGCCGCTATCGGGGCGGTAAACACCGGCCAAGGTACGAAGCAAGGTAGATTTTCCCGCTCCGTTAGAGCCCACCAAACCGAAGATGCTGCCTGTTGGCACCTGAAAACTAATGGTATCTAAGGCGGTAAAAGAACCAAACTTTTTGGTGAGGGCTTGAATGTCGATCATAGCGGTCCACTTCCTTTCTTACAGCCTTCCGCCTGGGCGGCTTCTAAAATTTCTTGGGTAGAGACGCCACATTCCAAAGCTTCCCGAACGGCTTTTCTCACCTTTTCCAAGGACTCTTCCCGCTGCCTTTTGGCGGCGTCTTGCCCTCCGGTCAAAAACGATCCCTTTCCCGGCAAGGAGCAAATCACGCCATCCCGTTCCAGCAGGGCATAGGCCTTTTGTACGGTGTTGGGGTTTACGCCCAGCTCTTGGGCTACCGAACGGACCGAAGGCAGTTGGCCGGTTTCGTCAAACGCTCCGGCAGCGGCCATCCGGATCACACTACGGTAAAGCTGTTCATAAATGGGGAGCCCGCTCTTATAATCGATGCGGAACACGCTGTCACCTCCTGTATGAATTGTATGATAAGATATAAACTGTACTATATTATTTAGTACAGTTAAAGCATAGCACAGACTCCGACCCATGTCAAGGTATTTTTTAACTTTTTCACCATTTTCGCAACAAAAAACGACCGCCCTTTTCCTTGGGCAATCGCTTTTCAAAACACAGTTTAGAAGTTTTTAGCGGAATTACCGGCGGCATTTCTCTTCCTGAGCAACCTTTCCCGCCACACGCTTTATGCTGTTTGCATTTTTCAAATTTCTTTTCGTGAGCCGGAAGCTTTCCTCTGTCATGCGAAAAAGCTCTTCCGGAGGCACGTCTCCTACTAAAAACACCGTGTTCCAATGGGTTTTATTCATATGCCAAGCGGGAATCACGCTTTGGTAAGCGCTTCGCAGCATCACCGCCTCCATAGGATCGCATTTCAAATTGACAAAGGTCTTCCCTTCCCGCTCCATCACCAGGGCAAACCATTTTCGGTTGCAGGAGTGGCGTACTACCACAGTTTCGAAATCTTCCGAAAAGGGCTGGTCCAAACGGGCCCCGGGCAGAGAAGCACAGAAGTCCAAATATTCTTTTTTCTCCATCTCTAGGCACCTTTTTGCGGCCGGGCAAATAAAAGGCCGGTACGCAGCTCCTTTTAGCCTGCACCCTGTAAAATATTGATAAGCAGGTCTACCTTTGATTTCAGAGCCTTTTTAATGGCGACGCCCCAAATTCCGGTAAGCCCCATTTCCCCACAGTAAACACCAGGCAAAATAGCGGTTTTTAGCCAAGCCTCCAAATGGACCTTTCCGTTCTGAAAGTTCACCTTCATGAACTGGGGGGCTGCCAAAGCGCCCACGCCCTTTTTCCAGACCTCTTCTCCCTTATAGTTCACAAACTGGAACCCCCCTTTGCTGAGGTAATCGGTAACAATATTGCGAATTTCTTCGTCGGAACGGTTTACCTCAAAATCTTTTACAAAACGCTTTCCCATAGAACTTCCCTCCTGAATAATTTTACCCTTCAAGGCCTGCGCTTTCAGCTGCGGCATCACCCAGCCAAAGCTCAACCTGTAAAAAGTTCATAATTTATGACACTGTTTTTCCGGCGACAATGGTATAACCCGCAATTTCTTTTGTGCAGCTCTAAAAAAGCAGGCCATCTTAGTCTAAATGAAACACCAGCTTCAAATCTTGGGAAACGGGGCTGTTATCGAGATTTGTCTCCATAATATCCGCCATAAAATCCCACCATTTGCGGTTAATTGCCGTGCTGGCTCCTTGAGCCCAAAGAGCTTCATCTTCAATTTCGATGATGCCAAAAAGCTCGGAGGTGGCCTGGTCCAAAAAGATTGAATAGTTTTTTCCGCCATGGGCATGGATCATTTCCTTCATTTCCGGCCACAATTCCTTGTGGCGCTTTTCATATTCCTCTTCTTTTCCCGGGTAAAGCTTCATTTGAAAAGCCTTCCACATAATAACATCCTCCTCGAAAATGGAATATCTCCATTACAAATAAAAAATGGCCTGAAGCGAAGCATGCCTCAGACCGATTGTGGAGCGGGGTACGGGAGTCGAACCCGCCTATTCGGCTTGGGAAGCCGACGCACTACCGATGTACTAACCCCGCGCTTTTACTTTTTCTATTATATCTTGGGATATTGGAAAAGTCAAGAACAAATCCTCCGGGAAAACAGCAAAAGTAAAAGTGAAAAATTCACACTGTGAATAATATTCATAAAAAAGTAAAACATATTGAAATGTGAGCAATTAAGACGGTACTTGCTTTTCTCAAAAGAATCAGTAGCTTTTTTGTCGAAAGGGCTTTATAATAGCCTACAGGGATACTGATTGGCAGGGAAAGATCCGTCTTTAAAACGCTCTTAGCAGGAAAGGGGCAGTATTTTTGGAACAGAAAAAGTCTTACAATTATATTGCGGAAACTTTACGCTTGCTTCGCGTTCAATCAGATTTCTCCCAGCAGAATGTGGCGGATATTTTGAATATTAACCGTTCCACCTATACCTACTATGAAACGGGAAAGACCACTCCGGATGTGCGTACGTTGTACAAGATTTCCAAGATCTTTAATGTTCCCATAGAAGTATTTTTTCCCGACGAAGAGAAAGCTTCTTTTTTTGAGGATCCTGTTTGGGCCAACGACAAGCACCGGCCGAAAAAGACGGTTTCGGCCGATCCCAAAAAGGTGGGTGACCTTTCTTCCCAGGAACGTTCCTTAATTGCTCTGCTTCGTGCCGAAGACAGACTAAGTGCGGAGGATCTCCTTAACTTTTTAAAGAACCGGTTGCAAGAAGAGGATTGAAAATAAATTTCCTCAACAACGACAAAATCCGCCATAATTCGCAAAATTTTGTGATAGACTATTTTTCAGACGCGAGCGGCTGAAAGGTGCGGTTGCTTTCGCGTAGCTATTCTTCCTTCTTTCTAAAAAAGCTGAAAGACTCCAAGAGAAGGTGATTTGCTTTTGAATATTTTCCAGGCACCTTTCTTACAAAGTTGACTGCTGCAGTTTCTGTGGTTGCCATAAATATGCGCTTGTAGCTCAGTTGGATAGAGTATCAGACTCCGACTCTGAGGGCCGCTGGTTCGAATCCAGTCAAGCGCGCCAAAATGCGCATCCAGGTCGCCCGGGTGCGCATTTTTTAGATTTTTTAGGGCTCGGGTACCGCGTTCCGACTCTGAGGGGCGAGCGAGCGCCAGTGGCGCTCATGTGCGAGCCGACCGAGCCGGCAGGCGAGAGTCGCTGGTTCGAATCCAGTCAAGCGCGCCAGAGAGCGGAAAAGTTCAGTGAGAACTTTTCCGCTTTTTTCAAATTATCCCCATGAGGTACTCAATGAAAAATGTAATTATTGTTGGGCCGTCCAGGACTGGAAAAACAACTTTGGCAAAACGGCTCCATAAAAAATTTAATTATTTTGTTATCAGTCTTGATAAGCTGGTCGCTACATTTCAAGCAGCATACCCACAGCTGGACATTCGGCTCAACTGGAATAGGAATAAGACAACGGAAAACGTAGCGCCTTTTATCGGCCATTTTCTGGGACTATTTTCCTCGGAGAACGGGATTAAAGATGACTTGAACCTCCGCGCGCATTATGTGGAAGGGAATGGTTTTGTGCTGGAGGGTGGGTATTTCAATTTCGAAAAGATATCGTCTATTCTGAATGAATATGGAGTAAAAGAGCTAAAAGACAGATTCATACTGATCGGGTTGGTGCAGGACAAGAAAACGACGGACGAGTATGTAAACGACTTCAAAAAATATGATACGGAAGACGATTGGACATACAATTTTAGCGAGGACGAATTACGCGAATATGTTACGCAAGACGCTATCCCCTTCAACCGACTTATGACTGAGTATTTGACAAAATATGGCTTTACAGTCTACGATACATCGACGGAACGGGAGTCTGTTTTTGAAAAAATTATCGAAGATATAAGTATCCGGAATGGGGGCTGTTTACATAATGATTGATAAATTTTCTTACCAGCTTGGCAAGGCAGATTGCTTTTGTGAGATGGTTTGTGTTGGGTAAAAAAGATTGCGCTGTCCCATCTCTGTGATACGCAGGGATGGGACAGCTTTCTGCCGGGTGTTCGATTTGTGAGTACACAACAGCCTAGAGAAAATGGACATACAGTTTTTCGCGGAGATGGCCCGGATACTGTCCGGACGGGGAGGCCAGCGCCGGGAGAAAAAGCCCATGGAGGATTTCTGCGTCTGGGAGCAGTTCTAAGTTTTTCAAAAAATGAAAATCCGCCCACCCGGCCCCTTCCCTGTGCTATGATAAACCTACCAAAACACAGAGAGGAGCAAGCGTATGAACCCCATCGCAGTCCTGTTCGCCCCCGGCTTTGAGGAGGCCGAGGCCCTGACCATTGTCGATATCCTTCGCCGGGTAAACCTGCCCGCCGAAACCGTAGGCGTGTCCGGCCCGGAAGTGACCGGCGGCCACGGCATCACCCTGAAAACCGATAAAACTTTAAACGAGGTTTCCGCTGACAGGCTTGAAATGGCCGTCATCCCTGGCGGCTATCTCGGCGTAGAACGCCTGCTGGAAAATGAGGAAACCCTTGCGCTCCTGCGGGAGATGGACGCCCAAGGCAAGTGGCTTGCAGCCATCTGCGCGGGGTCCCGGGTGCTGGATAAGGCGGACGTACTGGAAAACAAACGCTACACGGCTTACCCTGGGCAGGAGGATAAAATCACCACGGGCATCCATTGTGATGAAATTGTTGTGAAGGACGGCAACGTCATCACCAGCCGGGGACCCGCCACGGTATACGCCTTTTCCTATACCCTGGTGGACGCCCTGGGCGGGGACAGCCTGGCAGTCAAGAACCGGATGGTCTATTTCAATGCGTTTAAGGAGGGCGAGGCTGATGCGTAAAGTGGCGGTTTTACTGGCGGAAGACTTTGAGGAGGGCGAGACCTTCACTATCGTGGACGTAATGCGGCGGCTGGAAATCCCTTGTGACACCTTCTATTTTGAGGGGCCCTGGGTCAAGGGGATGCACGGTATGGTACTGAAGGGCGACAAGCCCTTTGAAGAGGAAATCGAGGGCTATGACGTGGTGGTGTTGCCCGGAGGCCGCCCCGGCGGGGAGAATCTAAAAAATAATCCCGAGGTAATCGACTTATTGCAAAGGTGGGACAAAATCCCCGGCAAGATTTTAAGTGCCCTATGCTCCGGCACCACGGTGCTGGCGGCGGCTGGAGTCATAGAGAGCAAGAGGATGACGGGCTACACGGGCTACGCCGAAAAACTGTCCGAGGCCATTTTCTGCGAAGACGTGGCGGTTGCGGACCAGAACCTGGTCACCAGCCAGGGGCCTGCCACCGGCTACCCCTTTGCCTTCAAGCTGGCGGAGGTGCTGGGCAAAAACACAGAAGAACTGCGGGAGCGGCTGCTCTATGATTTTGCTGGCGGGATTACCGCGTAAACGCTATAATTAAAAGGGGCTGGGCAATCGACCCGGCCCCGAATTTTTTTGCGGAGGGAAACTATGGCCTATTATACGAAACTCCCCATCGTCCTGCTGTCGGAGCTGGCGGCAGGAAGGGAGGATTCCAACAACTGCCGTATTGCCCGCTACCTTCTGGAAAGGCTGGACTGCCTGGAAGACGTGAGCATAGAAAAGCTTGCGGCGGAGTGCTTTGTCTCAAAGGCTACGGTAAGCCGATTCTGCCGAGACATCGGCCTGGAGGATTTCAGCGAACTTCGGAACTTGCTGCACCAGACAGAAAATCCCTTCACCCTGTACGGTCAGAGCCTGCCGCCCAAGGAGCAGGGCCTGGACTTTTGCAGGCGCGTGCAGGAGAGACTGCGGTTTGTGACGGAAAGCCTTGATTATGAAGCGCTGGGCTGAATGTTTCTATACCAGAATTCTTCCAAGATTTTCATTTGTTTTCCCTCCTGTTCTTAACACCACACACTACCACAACCGCCGGGGAAAGTCCGGAGAAATTTTTTGCCGTTGTGCATCATGGGGCTGCATGGTATAATACTGTTATTACAGGAAGCGGAGGGTAACAGATGTCTGACAGGATTTTGACAAAAGAGGATATTGCTTCTGCCGTGGTG
>CANSKS010000073.1 GCA_947647615.1 uncultured Neglectibacter sp. | reverse complement strand
CTGGAGGTAGTTTATTGGGAAAATGGAGGGGTTATAAGAGAGATGCAGGGAACCTACAGGGAGAATTGCGGGCAAACGAGAAGTCGGGGAGAGTGGAGATTAAGGAAAGGGAGAGGAAAAAAGCAGATCCGCTGCAAAGAGGTTCAAAAAAAGAGGAACTGTGGCCCTTTCAGCGGAACTGGGCAAAAAAAGGAACCGGCTTAATTTTAAGCCGGTTCGCTTTTGCAGAATCCTCTTCATGTGAAATGATACCTAAGGTACTGGGAAAATCATCCGATCTCCAGGCGGTCCAATTCACCATTCAGGCGGGCAATCTCTTCTTCGGTCAGGGACCAATCGAAGGTGGCGCAGTTTTCTTTGGCCTCGTTGGCGTTGGCCACGCCGCAAAGGGCGGTACCCACAAACTCCTGCTGGGTGCTCCAGTTGATGGCCACCTGGGCAACCGGCTTGCCATGGGCTTCCGCGATACTGTCGATAGTCTTCATGAGCTCCAGGAACTTCTGGAAGGTCTCTTCCTGGTAAAGCTTCCCATAGAAGCCCTTGCGGATATCGCCGTCCTGGAAGTTGGGCTTTTCCCGAATGGCACCGGTAAGCAGGCCGGAACCTAAGGAGCCATAGGTGAGAGAATCTATGCCTCTCTCATAGCACCATTTCATAAGGCCGGTGGCCTCGCGGCTGACCATGGAGAAGGGAGGCTGAATAACGTCGATCTGGCCCCATTCCTGGGCTGCCTCGATCATTTTCTCGTCGTGGTTGGAAAGGCCGATATAGCGGATGAGACCCCGCTTTTTCAACACATTCAGGGCAGACATGGTCTCGGCGATATCGGTGTTGAGATCCGGCCAATGGATAAAGTAAAAATCAATGTAGTCGGTGCCCAACAGTGTCAGAGAGCTGCGCACTTCGCGCATAATGTTCTTATAGCTGGCGTCCCTTCCGGTAAAGGCAGCGCCGCGGCCGGCAGAAGGCACCAAGCCACATTTGGTGGAGATCAAAATTTTGCTGCGGTCGAAGTCCCGAATCGCTTCTCCAACAATCTTTTCCGAAGCGCCGTTGCCGTAGCAGGGAGCGGTATCGATCAAATTGGCGCCGCCATCCAGCGCGGCCTGAATGGCCTCGATGGCGTTATTGCGGGCGGTTTGAATCCCCTTAGTGGTGACCTTGCCGGATTCATCTCTCACATAGCCAAAGCGCTCCAGCTCTCCGATGCCCCAAGTGCCGACGGCAAATTCAGATACATCCACGTTGGCGTTTTTAAAATGTTTGTAGCGCATAATACAACCTCCATTTTATTTTGTTCGTGGTTTTTATGACGGAATAGTTATAAATAAAGCGTAGTTTCATATAAACGCGCTCTATTTTTTCTTACCAAAAGGAGCCGGTCTTTTCCCCGGAAACGCCGGATCTCAGGCGGAAAACTGGGAGCCCGGCCGGCGGGCGGCCTCGGGTAAGGGCTGCTTCAACACCCGTTGGCCGAGGGGGAAGCTGAGAACAAAAAGCAGCAAAGCCGCGAAAATCAAGCAACCGGCAATGAAATAAAAGGATTTCACCCCCACGGCGGCGATCAGTGCGCCACCCATCAGGTTCCCCACAATGCCGGCAATGGAGTTCATCGCGCCGTTGATGGTTTGGGCAGTGGCCTTCAAATGGTCCGGCGCCAGACGATATACATAGTTCGAGCTAATCCCTATAAAGAGACCGCCGCCAATACCCTGGAAGGTCTCGATCAAGAACAGCTGAGTAAAGTTCCCCGCGGCGGAATACAGCGTCATTTCCAAAACGTAGAAGATGCCGGCCGCCACAATAATACTGGGCATGCGGAACCGCTTGCGCATCCGCACCATGAGGATGAGCATAGGGATCTCCATCAAAGCCTTATAACCGGTCAAAACGCCATAGAGAGAAGGGTCTGCCCCTACCGCCTTGATAAGATAGGGCATGAAAGTATAGGAACAGTTCAAAGGGATGTTCAAGGCCACCGCAAAGATCAAGTAAGCCATGTAATAATAGTTCTTGAAAAGCTCGCCCAAATGCAGCTCCCTTAAAGGCAAAGATTTTCCTTTTTGGGCATCATCTTTAATAAAGAAAGCCACCAGAGCTAGAGGAATCGCCACCAATGTAAAACCAAAAAAGGCATACTTTATCCCCAAGATGGGCAGTATGGCGCTGAGCCCCATGGACATTACCGCAAAGCTGATACTGCCCCATAGGCGAATCCCGCCATAATTCAGGCCCTGCCGGTTGGAGGCCTGCACCACCCAGCTGTCCACCAAAGCGTTGGTGGGGTTTCGGAAAAAGCAAGAGAGGGGGATAATCAGATAAACCAGCATCAACGGGCCGACCCGGTAGGTAGAAACCAGCGGAATCAAGGGCACCAGCACCGCGCTGGCCAAAGTGGCGAAGATGAAAACTTTTTTTACGGAACGGAGCTTATCGCTGAGGGCTCCCCAAAGCGGCATGGCAAGAATGCTGACCGCGGAATTCAGGGCACTGATCATTCCCACCTTCGTGGAATCCATTCCAATGTCCTGCAAATATACCGTAGTAAAGGAATTCGTCGCAGCAGCAAACCAAAACATGAATTCCAGGCCAGAATACTGGAAGTATTCTTTTCCCAAACTGGCGAACAAACCTCTTGTACGCCTAACGGCTCTTCCAAACAGCTGTGGAACCCCCATCGTCATACCCTCTGCCTTTACAAGATCATACTGTACGAAATGTCAACGCTTTTTTTCTATTTTAAAACGGAAGTAAAAAAAAACAAATGGTCTTCTCCGACTTTTTCCTGTACGATTCCGATTTTTTCTCAACCTGGCGGAAAATTCCCAAAACTGCGGCCAGAGCCTAATTGCTTTTCTGAGATACCTGTGTTAAAATGTACAAAAGTAACTTTTTTGATTTTCAATATTAAAAAATAGGAGTGAGGGCCTTTTATGAATCGGAACAAATCCCTGCTGCTGGCCTTGGTAACCGTTTTTTGTTTTGTCATATTCACCTTTCCCTTGGCTGCGGCCGCCGTGGAAGGAGAAGAGGATACGGTTCCCGAGATAGGCGACGAAAGTTCGGCGCTCCCTCCCGAATCAAATCCGGAACCCCCTGTGGATGTCACCCCAGAACCAACACCGGAACCAACACCGGAGCCTCCGCCGGAATCGGACCCCTCTTCCGAAGATCCCGAGCCTCCTGTGGACTCCAGCTCCGACCCGGAATCATCGGAAGACCCTTCCTCCAGTGAAGAAGACCCGGTTGCCACTACAACGGAAGAGCCCACCGTGACGCCACCTCCCA
Organism: uncultured Neglectibacter sp.; assembly: GCA_947647615.1. Classification (GTDB taxonomy): domain Bacteria; phylum Bacillota; class Clostridia; order Oscillospirales; family Acutalibacteraceae; genus Acutalibacter. Next base: position 8,454 of record CANSKS010000073.1, on the reverse strand, counting down.
CGAAATCCTCTTCCAGTCAGAGTAGCTCTACCACCAGACCTACCCTTACCAGCAGACCCATTTCTACGCCCCGTCCTTCCATCTCCCGCACAAAAGTGGAGATAGACCAGGCTGCAAGTGCCACACAAGGCGAAACCTCGTCAACCGGCAGCAATTATGTGACCTTTGCAAAGGTCAATGTTCGAAACAATTCCTTGGCGGCCACATTGTTTTACAGCGGTACGGGTTGTGTGGCTCTGGGAGCTTTGGGGCTTCTTGCCCTGCTGGTTCTTTTTCTCCGCAATCGAAGACACCGTGGCTATGAAGAGCAAAATGAGGTGTTGGGCCAAATCCAGGAAGCAGAAATCCGAAACCGTATGGCGGCCGCCAATTACCAAAGAACCGCCGCCTCTTTCCGGGAGGAGCCGCAGCCTTCTCCTCCGCCCCGGGCGAACGCGCCTTTGGTCCCCATGGCAGCCGACCTTTACACAGACGAATTCACCTTGCCGGAACAGCCCTCTCAAGTTCAGGAGGCCCCAAGGGTCATGCAAAATCCGCCTGCTGCAGCCTCGGAGCCTGCTCCTCTTCCAGAAAGCGACGTTACCACCAGGCAGACTTCTCCAACAAAGCAAAAGGCGGCCTTTAACACGGAAGAAATCTTAAAAGAATTCCTGCCCCGTGATTGATCTGGGAAACCTTTCGCGAACAGAGAACAGATTAAGAAGAAAGCGGCACGGCCCTTAAAGGCCGTGCCGCTTTCTTCTTAATTCTGTAACAAAAACACACATCAATTTTTGGGGACTGGTGTCTGCCATTCTCCCTTGGAGCTTAATACCGTTCCTCAAGCGCCCGGCTCTTTTTTCGCAAGGGTCAGGTCTGCGAATTTGCCCTCGCAGGCCCGTCTCAAATCTTCCGGGTTCAGGCGAAGCTGAAGCCCCAATTTTCCGCCGCTGACATAGAGGAAGGTAAAATTTTTGGCCGAACTGTCAATCACTGTGGGGAATCGCTTTTTCATACCGATGGCGGTACAGCCGCCCCGTACATATCCCGTCAAGGGGAAAAGCTCTTTTAACGGCAGCAAATCCAAAGATTTTTCCCCCACGGCAGCGGCGGCCTTCTTCCTGTCCAGCTCCGCCGCCACCGGCAGTACAAAAACATAATGCCCGCCGCTTTTGCCAAAGGTTACCAGCGTTTTAAAGACCTGCTCCCGAGGCAGGCCCAGCCGTTCTGCCACAGAAACCCCGTCTAAAAATTCCGGGCAGTCGTAGGAGATGGCCTCGAAGGGGATCCCTGCCCGTTCCAGCAGGCGGACCGCGTTGGTTTTTTCCTGTTTTTCTTTTGCCATGGTCAGTTCTGCGTCTCCCCTTTATCTTCTAACAGCACCACTGTCACTTGAAACTCCTTCCCCTCTACAAAATTTGTTCCGGGCATGCGGTACAGGGTCATGGTCACCTGGTCACCTGGGGCATATTTCAGCAACAAATTGGCAAGGTCGGTAAGGCCTGTAATCTCCTCGTCATTGACCGCAGTGATGATATCGCCCACCTGGGCTTCTGTGCCGGTGAAAGCGCTGTTCTCATCGATACCCACAATCTTTAGGCCGTTGGGCATCCCGTAATACAGCTCCAAAGGGGTGATATCGGAAGCCGTAATCCCCAGCCGCGTGCGGCCTTTCACATAACCGCCGGAAAGCAGTTCGTTGATAATGGCCTGAGCCTTACTGACAGGGATTGCGAAGCCCATGCCCTCGTAGCCGTCCGTGATGATTTTGGAGGAATTGATCCCCACCACCTGGCCGTGCATATTTACCAAAGGCCCTCCGGAATTGCCGGGGTTGATGGCCGCGTCTGTCTGGATATAAGTCATGCCGTTTTCACTGTACTTTCCCACCGTGCGGTTCAGCCCGGAAATCACGCCTCTGGTCAAGGAGCTGGAAAACCGGGCACCGCCGGGGTTCCCGATGGCGATTACCCATTCCCCAATGGCCAGTTCTTCCGCATCACCGAATTCCGCGGGGGCGAAGTCATAATCGTTGGTCTTGATCACCGCCAAGTCTGTGGTACGGTCTACGCCTACTACCACCGCGTCATAGGTCTGTTCGTCCAGGGTAGTCACCTCTACGGTGGAGCTTTTGGAATTGAGCACCACATGGGAATTGGTGATGATATACCCGTCGGAGGTGGCGATGATGCCGGTTCCAGTGCTGTGGCTTTCCTGGCCGTTCTTTTTTAAGGTTGCGGCAACCGTCACCGTGGATTTTGCCACCCGCTCATAAACCTCCTGGGCATCCAGCTCTTCTCCCTTTGGCCGTTGAAGGATGGTGATCCCCTGATGATTGGGGGTGATATCTACCTGGGGACGGTTGGAATCGTCCTCCTCATCCTCCGGCGGGATCACATTGTCATCGTAGTCGGGGTTTTCTTCCTCGTCTTTGGGCGGCATCCCCTCTTCCGGCACCGGCAGGGTGTAAGGGGAGCCGTAGCTGTTGGTTACACTGCTGTAAACCAGAAACGCGGCAAAGCCCAGAATCGCGCCGGTCGCCACCACAGAGGCGATCCACAAAAACACCTTTAGTCCCAAGGAAAGCTTCCTTTTTTGAGGGTATGGAGCTCCCCAGGGAGCCGGCCCGTAGTTAGGCCCGTAGGGATAAGGCTGCCGGTAGGCTTCCTGCCCCCCCATGGGGAAAGCACCTTCCCGGGGTCCGGCAGACGGCTGCGGGTAAGGGGCGCCAGCAGCCGCAGCATTGCCGCCGGAATAGTAAGGGAAGGGCTCGGGGATCCAAGTGGGGTCTTGAGGTCCGGCCTGGGGGCTGTTCCAGGGGATTTGTCCCCCGGGAGGATAGCTGACAGGAGGCGTGGGGGCCCCGCTCCAAGGAGGCATCCCCGCAGCTTGCTGGCGGGGATCCTGGGGAATGGAGGGCTCCTCTTCAAATCCTGGTACCGGCGGCTCCAGGGGCGGAACCGGCTCTTTGAACGGCTCCTGGCGGGGCTCTTGGGACGTCTCTTCCGGAATAGGCCTTTCATCCTCGCTCAAAGGCGGTCTCTGGTTTACCGGCTGATGTGGCAGGTCTTCCTCCGGTGCCATTCCTGCTTGATCTTTTTCCTCTATCATCGTTGTTCCCTCTTTTCTTCTCCCTCGTTTTGTTTTTGCTCTTTCGGCTTTTCTTTTCCCCTGCCCTCTTTAAGCCGGGGCGAGTTCTCCTTTAGCTTTGGAGCTTCTTGAGGCTTTGGAATATAAAACTCAAACCGGCAATATTCATTGGGCACCGAACGGGCGCAAATATCACCGCCGTGCAGTTTGATAATGGTACGGACAATGTAAAGGCCCAAGCCCATGCCGTTTTTGTCCCGGCTTCGGGATTTATCCGTTTTATAAAAGCGGTCAAAAATCATGGGGAGTTCTTCCGAAGAAATACCGGGGCCTGTGTTCTCAATAACGACGCTGGTGCGGTCAATCCCGTCGGAGATCTGGAACCGGATGGAGCCGCCCTGGTTGGTAAATTTTACCGCATTTTCAATCAGGTTATAAACCACCTGGTGCAGCAGGTCCTGGTCCCCGTAAATCATTTGACAGCCTGCTTCTTCTAAACCTTGAATTTCCAAGTGCTTTTCCTCAATGCTCTGTCCAAAGGTAAGCAGCGTGGTGAAGATCGTGCCTGTCAAGTCAAAATTTTTGGGATGGATCTTCATTTCCCCGCTGTCAATCCGGGAAAGATCCAGCATGGATTTCACCAGCCGGGAAAGCCTTTTTACCTCGTTAGATACAATTCGCAGGTATTTCGACTGCTCGGCAGAGGGGATGGTGCCATCCAAGATGCCATCGATAAACCCGGCAATGGTAGTCATGGGGGTTTTCAACTCGTGGGACACATTGGCAATAAAGCTTCTGCGCATGCCCTCGCTGCTCGCCAGAGAATTGGCCATATTGTTGAAGGAACGGGCCAACTGGCCCAACTCGTCGTCACTGGTTACAGGCACCCTAACAGAAAAGTCTCCGGCCCCGAAGCTGTAGGCTGCTGCCGACATCTGCCGCAGGGGCTTTACCAGGCGGAAGGCAAACACACCTACCGCACAGAAAGTGGCGGCCAAGGTCATTACCGCTGCCAGCAAAAAGATCTGCAGGGCCTCCCCCTGTACGGCGTTTACCGTAGTGGAACTGGTGGCGGCAAACACCGCACCCACACAGGCTCCCGCTTCTGTGTTCATGGGTACGCCGATAATATAAAAATTCGAGAGGTACATGCCGCCCAAATTGCCAATCCCTTCATAACGTCCTGCGGCTGCCTGGGCTACCGCCTGATCCAGAACCTTTTCCGGGGCTTCCAGCCTGCTGTTGGCATAGTTGCCCAAAAGGATCCTGCCCTTTAGATCGGTGATAAAAATATCGGCATCCGCGCTGCGGGAAAAAGTGACCAGGAAGCTTTTTAGCACCTCTGTCTCCAGAGTGTAGCTGTCGGGACTTTGCTCCGACAAAAAACGGCTGGCTACCTCCGCAATGGAACCGGCGTTTTTCGTCAGCAATTCCCGCTTTTCCCCGCGCCAGTAATGCCCAAAAAAGATCATGGTCACACTGCCCAGCACTACAAAGCTAAGCACTACAATCACCATAGTGATCCCCAGGTATCGCTTAAAAATGCTTTTTTGCATAAATTTGGGCCCCTTTTACTCTTTTACCTCGAATTTATACCCCACTCCCCACACGGTTTTTAAGGTCCACTGGTCGGAGACTCCCTCCAGTTTTTCCCGCAGACGCTTAACATGCACGTCCACGGTGCGGCTGTCGCCATAATAATCGAAGCCCCAAACCTCGTCCAGCAGCTGGTCTCTTGTGAACACACGGTTGGGATTGGAGGCCAGGTGGTAAATCAGCTCCATTTCCTTTGGAGGAGTATCTACCGGTACGCCCTTTACCTTGAGCTCGTAGTTTGTCAAATTGATGGAAAGGTTTTCATAGGTCACTTCTTTATTTTCCCGCTCTTTTTCACTTTTTTTCCCACTGCGGCGCAAAACAGCATTAATGCGGGCGATGACCTCTTTGGTCTCGAAGGGCTTTACCACATAGTCATCCGCCCCCAGCTCCAGTCCCAAGACTTTATCGAAAACCTCCCCCTTGGCGGTAAGCATGATGATGGGGCGGGAAGATTTTTTACGGATTTCCCGGCACACCTGCCAGCCATCCAGGCCGGGGAGCATAATATCCAGCAGCACCAGGTCGGGATTTACCCTGTCAAATATGTCGAGGGCGGTCTCCCCATCGTGGGCGATAGAGGCCTCATACCCTTCCTTTTCAATATAGAGGCGAAGCAGTTCACAGATATTGGTATCATCATCTACGATCAAGATTTTTCCAGAAGCCATTTGTTAAAGTCCTCTCCTTTTCCAAAAAATAGGCAAGTTCTTCCAAATTAATTGTATTGTAGCCGTTTTCTGTGGCGAAAGCAAGAAAAACCAGTGAACAAAATGTGAAAACGGGGTTGCTTTTTATTTTGGGTTATGCTAGAATTTTATCGGTTTAAAGCATGTGTGCTTTAAACCGATAAAGCGAAAAGAGATGGGGATTCGGATATGCTGGACAAACAGATGACCATTTGGCTTGTGATTGGAATTTACGCCATTTTTATGCTGGTAGTGGGTATTCTTTACTCCCGCAAGAGCGAAGGAATGGCCAGTTTTACGGTGGGGGGCCGCAATGCGGGAGCCTGGATTTCTGCCTTTTCCTATGGCACCGCCTACTTTTCCGCCGTGATGTTTATTGGGTATTCCGGCGGCTCCGGTTGGAGCTATGGGCTTTGGAGCGTTCTGGTGGGAATTGGCAACGCGGTGTTCGGTTCGCTCTTTGCCTGGCTGGTGCTGGCCAACCGTACCCGGGAGCTCACCCGCAGGCATCATATCAAATCCATGCCTCAGCTTTTTGAGAAGCGGTTTCAGAGCCCGGCCATGCGGCTCTTTTCCTGTGTGATCATTTTCATCTTTTTAATTCCCTATTCCGCCTCTGTTTATAAGGGTCTCACCAGTGTCTGTTCCGTCATTCTGGGAATTGACGAGCATGTGTGTATGATTATCATTGCCATTGCCTCGGCCCTGCTCCTGGTTTTGGGCGGCTATATGGCCACCCTAAAGGCCGATTTTGTCCAGGGCTTTGTGATGATTATTGGAGTTTCCGCCCTAATTGTATTGATCGTGCTTTCCCCCCAGGTAGGCGGGCTTTCCCAGGGTATTTCCCGTATGTTGGATTACATGAAGGGGCACGAGATGGCGCCGCTGCCTGGGAAATCTGCCTTAGCCCTTACCGCGACACTGTTGATGACCAGCTTCGGAACCTGGGGCCTGCCTCAAATGGTACATAAGTATTACGGCATCCGGGATGAGAAGGAAGTGAAGAGGGGCGTTGTGGTTTCTACCCTGTTTGCCCTGTTAGTGGCCGGAGGCGGCTACTTTATCGGCTCCTTTTCCCATCTCTTCTTTGGCGAGACCATGCCGGCGGGCGGGAAAGATTTCCTGGTCCCCATTATGCTGGATTCCGCAGGCTTGCCCAATGTGTTGATCGGCGTGATTTTAGTACTGCTCATTTCTGCCTCGGTCTCCACCCTTTCCAGCATTACCCTCACTGCCTGCTCTACGGTTTCCATGGATCTTGTGAAGTCGGGCTTTGCCAAAAACATGAAAGACCAAAACGTGGCGGCCCTCACCCGCATTTTATGTCTTGCCTTTGTGGCCATGAGCTACCTGATCGCCAATTATCCCACCCCCATTCTGGAAATGATGTCTTACTCCTGGGGAATTCTCTCCGGTTCCTTTTTGGCCCCCTATGTGTTGGCTCTCTATTGGAAGGGACTCAACCGAGCCGGCGCTTGGGCCGGTATGGTTGGGGGTTTCCTTACGGCCTTCTTGCCGGCGGCTATCTCCGGATTTACCACACCGGATGGCCCCCTGTACGCCTGTCTGGCCATGCTGGTTTCCTTCCTGTTATGCTTCCTCTTCACTCACCTGGCACGACTGCTCCATTTGAGCTCCGCTCAAACCAACGACGCCTTTTACCAGGAAAATTCCAAAAAAGCCTAAGCTTCTTAAGGTTGCCGGCAACAAAAAATCCCTCCCCGCCAAACCAATTGGCAGGGAGGGATTTTTTTGCGAGGCCAGTGCGGTTTCTAACAGCCAGTTAATAGCACAGCCGGATGGCCTGAGGACACACCTCAACTTCAATTTTTTCTTTCCCTGGGGCATACTCCCCGTCTAAGGACCAGGGCATAGGCTCTTCACAATGGAATACCGCCTTGGAGGTATGGAGAAAGGTAATTACCTCAGGATCAAAGCTTCCGGTTTTCAGAGAAGCTATGGTTTTATGGAGTTCCAACAGGTTTTGGGGATTTTTGACCAGGATCAGTTCGAACAATCCGTCATCCAAGGCCATCTCTTTGGGATCTATTTTGACCATGCCACCCAGGGAGGTGGAATTGCTCACCGCGCCAAACAAGTATTCCCCTTCCTGCACGCCTTGGTCGGTTTCTACCTTAACACGATAAGCTTTCAATTGGGGCAGCTCTTTAATCCCCTCGATGACATAAGCAAAGTGGCCCAAAGAATTTTTTAAGCTTTGGGGCGCCGTATAGGAGGTCTGTGTAAAGGCGCCAAAAGAAGCCACATAGATAAAATACCGGTGTTCAAAGCGCCCCACGTCAACAGGCCTAGGAGGGTTTGAAACAATCGTTTGGGCTGATTCTATAAACTTTTTCGAAAGTCCTAACGTGCTGGCAAAGTCATTGGTCGATCCGGAAGGAATATACCCAAGAGGCAGCGCAGCATTCGCTTTTAGCACTTCATTTACCGTACCACTGAGAGTGCCGTCCCCACCGCAGCAAACCAGCAGGTCCGGAACCCCCTTCTGGGAAACCAACTGACGGGCCTGTTCCTGGTCTTCCGTTTTCAGTGCGATCACGTTCGCCCCGTTTTCTACAAAAACCTGCTCTATTTTATCGATCTCCTGCAGAATCGTTTGTTTCCCCGCGCGAGGATTGATCAGTAAAATCACGGTCATTTTTTCCCCTCCTCAGTAAAAAACAACTTATTTCAGAAGGTCTATTTTTAGAATCGCCGGAGAAAACCTCCTCTTCCTTTCCGGCCCTGCCAGTGCGATTCCAAGCCATATTGCTTATAGATCCCATTATATCCCAGGTTTTTAGAGCGTCAAGCCACTAAGCGAAGAGTTCACTCTTTTTTTACAGTTCTGAAAATTTTTGTTTTCTCTTTATTATTTATGGGTCTTCCTTTTTCTATCACAGAAATTAAATGGCAATTTTTTCTGTCTCTTCTTCCCTATCTCCTAACTTCCATCATTACGTTTTGCGGTCCAATTCTTGCCAAGCTCAAAAATTCCACTCGTTTCTTCCAGAATCCCCATTTTTCCCCGCTTCTCGTTTGCCCGCAATTCTCCCTGCAGGTTCCCTGCATTTCCCTTATAACCCCTCCATTTTCCCAA
>CANSKS010000072.1 GCA_947647615.1 uncultured Neglectibacter sp. | reverse complement strand
ACAATCCCTCAGTCAGCTTCGCTGACAGCTCCCTTTACACAAGGGAGCCTTGGGCACTACCCTGACGGAGAGGGTTCAAGCAACCTGTTCTTTCAAAAGTTCCACTCAAACAAACGAGGAGCCGGGCATTTGCCCGGCTCCTTTGCTTTTTTACATTAAAGCTCTGTTTTTGCCCTTCGAAGAATCTCCCTGCGGGTGTAAACAGTGGCGGATTCCGTGAAGAAATCGGAGGCTTTCCGTAAATCGGCCGGTTCTATGGGGCCCTCCGGCCGGGCGTCTTCTGGCAGCAGGTGCTGCGCCTTGCACCAGGCCATCGCGCCGGAATACCGGTGCAAAAAGCTCTTGTCGCCCTCTTGAAGTTTCTGAATTCTGTCGTGAATCGCGGCCTTTTTGGGAGCCAGCAGCATGGCCAGCTCTCCCCTGGTCATGGGAATATCGGGGCGCAGGGTGTTGTCGCTGTAAGCGATGGCCCGGTTTTTTTGCAGCTGGCGGAAAATTTCAAAGTCCGGGTCTTCGGGACCCACATCGGCAAAGGGGGAATGGGCCAAAAGCTCTGCCACCGTCACCACCCGGTAGCCTGCCCGGGAAAGCAGCTCCAGGTGCTCTTTGAGCCCAAAGGCTACAGGCGTGCGCAAAGACATGTTGTAGCCGTCCTTTTGGAAGATGATCTGCCCGCAGAAGAAATCTTCCTCTTTAGAAAGAGCCTGACGTACCGGGTCTGTCATTTCCCGCACTTCCGCCGCCTGTACATCCCCCGTTTTCGCGGGCAGCCAGCCCTGGCCGTCGAAGGAGGCGGCCAGGTACTGGTAATCCATCAGGGCGCAGGCGTCATAGGCGTTAAAGCATTCGTCAATGCGGTCCACATAATGGGGAGGCCGCATCATGGTCATGGAATAACCGTGGTCTTGTTCCAGCAGCTCGTGCAGGCGCTTTAGGTCGGCCTGTACCGCGTCCAGGCTGCCCTGGAACTGGCGTTTCCCGTACACATAGGGCTTTTTTCCAAAAATGATATGCCGGTACCCGTGATTTGTGATCTGGTGCCCCTCGCTCAAAATACGGCCGATGAGCCTGGGGCAGTTTTTGGCTCCTCCCATTTGATCCTGGCCGAATTCCGGGTAGTGGTCAAAGGCGGTGCCGCCCCAGGTGGGACTTCCGGCGGGGCCGCACACGTCGGGGTAGTTTTCCGAGGTGTCTCCGATCACGTCAAAAACACCTTTGGCGCCAAAGTCCTTTAGGGTGTCCAGCAAAACGTCGGTAAGAGATTCGCCGCCGAATTGGTCGGGAGCACAGGGCAGGTTCATGGGACCGTCGTCGAAGGTCATGGCGCAGAGCTTCTCGCTGGTTTTTACCCGTTCGATGCGGCGCACATAAGAGATGCTGGGCTTTTGCGGGGGGAATAAGGTGTTTTTCACAAGGCGTTTTGCCTTTTTCCCTAGCTTAATCCAAATTGGTTCCATAACGTATCGTCCCTTTCTAAAACGGTTTAATTTCTCCGTGGCTGAACAAGGTTTACTCTTTTTCCTTTTGAAACAGAGCCCAATTTTTTAACGTGCCCTTTAGGTCCCGAAACAGGCAAAGGGCCTCGAAGGCTCGGAAACGGATCCAGGCTTTCCAAGGGGCTTTTTCCTTTTTTAGCTTGACCTTTTGGCTTTTGGCGATGAGCCGGTGAGAACAAGGCATTGTGTGGTATTGGGCGGGAACGCCTGCTTCCAGTACCTTTCGCAAAGCAGAAAGGCTTTTTTCCGGGCATTCGACAGTCAAAAAGGCAGTGCCAATTTCCTCCGGGGAGTGGGCGTCACTGCCGGCAGTGGCCACACAGCTTTTTGGAAAGTGCCCGGCGGCTTGGGAGGCCAGCAGGTTGGCGTCGCCTCTCTTTTTGGGCGCTCTGCGGTTCACCACTTCCAGGCCATCTAAAAAAGGTTCCAGCTTTTCTATGGCCAAGGCCCTCTCCTTTGGGTTCTGCCGTGTAGATTGAAAGGGATGCGCCAAAATGGCCAGGCCGCCGCACCGGTGAATTTGCTCCACTGCCTGAGCGAAGGAAAGCCCCTTGTGAGCTGCGGGCGGGCAAGGCTTTTCCAAAAAAAGTCCCAACAAATGCCCTTGTTCCGTGGAATATTCAATGCCGGGCACCAGCAGCAGGCCATCCCGCTCCGGCTGGGAAAATACTTCTTCGGGGGGAGGAAGGTCGTGGTCGGTGATGGCCAGGAAATGGAGCCCGGCCCTTTTCCCGGCGGTCACCGCTTCTTCCAGGGAAGTGGCGCTGTCAAAAGAACGCTGGGTGTGAACGTGCAGGTCGGCCTTTAACTGCATTTACTCCGGCCCCCTTTGAAAGGTGTTTTTTAGGTAGATAAAAAAGGGCTTTGGGTCTTCCCAAGAAAACACCCCGTCGCTCACTTTTGGGTTCAGAAGGTCCCCAAAGCCCTCAAGGCCCGTTTTCAGCCGGCCGTGGCGCAGGTAGGAAAAGGAAGCCAGCCCATCGTTCAAAAAGAAGCTCATCCGCTTTTTTAAGGTATAGGCAGGGGCTTCGCAAAGGGGCAAGTTCTCCCCAAAAGCCCCCCGCACATAACATTCCGCAAAGGGAGAGCCGCAGGCGTAAGTGAGGGGGAAGCTGCCCCATATTCTGGGGTTGATCTCCAAAAGCTTTCCGCCCTTGAATTCCACCATGGCAATTCCTACAAAATGGAGGGCCTGCAAGAGGGTCACGGCGTGGTGCACAAGCGTTTCATCCCACATGCTTTCACAGCAGGCGGAAGGGCCTCCAGCTATGGGATACTCCCGCACCCGCCTGTGGCAGAGTATGGAAACGGGGCGGCTGTGCTGGTCCATGGCGACGGAAACTCCGGCGCCGTCGCCGGAAAGAAGCTCCTGTACCACGGCTTCCGGGTCCTGTGCCGTCATTTCCCGGTAAGCCTTCCGGAATTCCTCTTTGGTATAGGCCTTCCGGTAACGCTCTGTCACATGCAGGCCTAGCTTTTCCCCGCATCGCGGCTTGATCACCACCGGCAGCCAGGGAGGCAGGCTGCCGCCCTGGCAGGGGTATTCCTCCGGCAGGGGAATGTTTAGGCTGCGGGCAAGCTCCGCTACCCGGCGCTTGTCGTTGGCCAGCTCCAGCACCTCCGGGGGAGAAACCAGGAACCGGGCACTTTTCTCCAGGGCTTCCCGGTTTTCCGAAATGCGGGAAAGGGTAATGGCTCCTATTGGGAACAGCACAGGAGCCATTCCTGTTTTTCGCTTTACGGCTTCACAGGCCTCTTCCAGGTGGGCAGGGTACTGGGCGTCTTCTACAGAGCCTTCCAACAGGAAAGGCTCCCCGGCATATTTGGAATAAAAAGCGGCGGGCTTTTTGGCCGATTCCTTTTTGGTTTGCAGGGGGAACAGGGGAAAGCCAGCCCTTCCCAGAGCACGAAAAACCGCCAAAGAGGCGCGGTATTTGGTATCTGTTATTAAAACCGGTGGCAAAGCCATAAAATCCCCCGTTTTTCTAAGTATCTCACGTTCTGCCTATGATGTTTTCTATTATAACATGTTTCTTCCGGAAAGGAAAGCACTTGCATGGTTCTTGAGGCTGTGTTATAATTTGGACGAAAAAATCTTTAGAACTTTTTTCGGAAAGAAGTGTTTGCTGTGCAGGAGATCAAGGTTCAACTTACCCAGACTCCAAAGGAGAAACCAGCCAAGGGAGCTAAGCTGGGATTTGGAAAAATTTTTACCGATCACATGTATCTCATGAATTACAACCCGGAAAAAGGCTGGCATGACCCCAGAATAGAGCCCTACCACGCCATTTCCCTAGAGCCCTCCGCCATGGTGTTCCACTATGGCCAGGAGATGTTCGAAGGTATGAAAGCCTATAAAACGGAAGATGGCCGCGTCCTCTTGTTCCGCCCCAATAAAAACATTGAGCGGGCCAACAATTCCAACCGCCGGCTTTGCATCCCGGAAATCCCGGAAGAGGATTTCTTGGGGGGCTTACTGAAGTTGATAGAGGTGGAAAAGGATTGGATTCCTACCGACCCGGGAACCTCCCTTTACATTCGTCCCTTTGTTATAGCTACCGACCCCTTCCTGGGCGTGCGGCCTTCCAGCACTTACCTGTTTATGATTATCCTTTCCCCCTCCGGGGCCTATTATGAAAGCGGCTTGGATCCGGTGAAGATCTGGATTGAAGACGATTACGTCCGGGCGGTCCGCGGGGGCATTGGCGAGGCGAAAACCGGAGGCAACTATGTGGCCAGCTTAAAAGCTCAGATGAAAGCTCACGACGAAGGTTATTCCCAAGTGCTGTGGCTGGATGGCGTGGAGCGGAAATACATTGAGGAAGTAGGGGCAATGAACATCTTCTTCAAAATTAACGGAAAAGTGGTCACTCCCATGCTCAACGGCAGCATTCTTCCCGGCGTCACCCGGGCTTCCTGTATTGACCTTTGCAAGCATTGGGGCATGGAAGTGGAAGAACGCCGTATTTCTGTAGACGAGTTGGTAGAGGCCGCCAGGACCGGAGCCCTGGAGGAATGCTGGGGCAGCGGCACCGCTGCGGTAATTTCCCCTGTAGGCCATTTGCGGTTCGAAAACGCCGTCATGCAGATCGGCGACGGAGGTATTGGCCCGGTAAGCCAGAAGCTTTACGATACTGTCACGGGCATTCAAACCGGAAAGCTGGAAGACTTTATGGCTTGGACTGTGGAAGTAAAATGAAAAGAAGAAGAATAGGACTGCCTGTTTTTTTGCTTTTCTTAGGACTCTTATGCACGCTTACTGCCTGCGGACAGATCCCGGAAGAAGAAAACAGCCCTTCCTCTTTTGGCCCTGCTTCGGAAGAAGCAGAGCCCTCTTTTTTGATTGTGGAAAGTAAAACGGAGTCACCAGCAAGTTCCGCGGCAAGTCCGGAGGAAAGCCGGAATCTCCTTCCGGAAAAGGAAGAGCATATTAGCGGTGAGCTGCTCTATGCCGCCGAAACCGTGTTGGGGGTTAGGGAAGCGCAGGGAAAGACTTATGAAGTTCATTTTAAGGAGCCCTTGCGGGAAGAAGAAATTTTTTACGGCAGCCGTGTAGAAGTGACCTATGAAGAAGGCGAACGGAAAGGCGAAAAAATATGGGCAAAGAAGGTGGAACTTTTTCCGGGGGAAGCTCAGGCGGCTGCCGAATTGCTGCTTTCCGCCATGACCTTGGAAGAAAAGGTAGCTCAGCTGTTTTTCGTTCGGTGCCCGAAGCAAATGGGAGAGGAGGAAGCGGCGGCCTGGCAGTTTGGCGGGTATTTGCTTTTCGACCGGGACTTTCGGGAAGAAACGCCGGAGTCTTTGGAGGAAAAGCTTCGGGGCTACCAGGCCGCCTCGAAAATCCCCTTGCTGATCGGCGTAGATGAAGAAGGGGGCGAAGTGGTGCGTGTCAGCGACAAGCCCGCCTTTTGCGAAGAAGCCTATTGGTCACCGCGGCAGCTTTATGGGGAGGGCGGCATGGACCTGCTGCTTACCATAGAAGAAGATAAGCTCCGCTTGCTTTCTTCTTTGGACATTACGGTAAACTTTGCTCCTGTATGTGATATTTCCTGTTCTCCCGACGATTTTATGTACAGCCGTTCCCTGGGAGAAAGCGCAGACGTTACTTCTGAATTTGTTCGTCGTATGGTGCGGCTGTATGGAGAAAACGAGATGGGATGTGTGCTAAAGCATTTTCCGGGTTATGGGAATAATGCCGATACTCACACCGGGATCGCCCAAGACCAGCGGCCGTTTTCGGAGTTTAGAGAAAAAGATTTTCTCCCGTTTTCCGCAGGTATAGAAGAAGGAGCAGGATGCGTGTTGGTGTCCCATAACATTGTTTCCTGCAAGGACAGCCAGCGCCCTGCCTCCCTGTCCGAGGAATGGCATCGTGTCTTGCGGGAAGAGCTGGGGTTTTCCGGCTGTATTCTTACCGACGACCTTTCCATGGGCGCTATTTCCGATTTCTGCGACAACGAGTCCGCCGCGGTAGAGGCGGTAAAAGCAGGGAACGATATGCTTTGCTGTACCGATTACAGCGTGCAGCTGCCTGCTGTGATCGAAGCTGTAAAAGCCGGGGAGATCCCAGAGTCGCGCATCGAGGAGTCTGTCAAAAGGGTTTTAATTTGGAAATTTCAATTGGGGCTGCTTTCTTAAAGCCGAATTAAGGGCTCCCATTGGTCTCTTCCGCAAGGAGCTGGTACCGGTTGGGCCAGGGCGTAAAGGTCATCGGCTTTCGTCTCTAACCTGTAAAGGGCTTGAGCTTCCACCCCCAGCTTATCAAATTGGGAAGCCCGAATGGCCACGGGCAAAAGGGGTTTTTCCGGCTGTTCCAGCAGTTTTTTTCCTGTAGGGCTCATGGCGAGAATTCTCAGGTAAGAGGGGGCCTCCGGCAGGGGGAAGGTAATACCCAGAAAGGCTGCCAGCACGATGCGGCGAACCCTTGCGTGAGAATACCGCTTGGATTTCACAAGCCCGTAGAGCTCTTCTAAAGATCCGGCTTTGCGGGAGGCGGCAAACAGTTTTTTTTCCAGCCCCTCGCTTACGTCGGGCAGCCGGGCAAATTCTTCCGGTTCCATTGCCCGGAGCTTGCACAATACGGCCCGCTCTAAACGGGAAAAAGAGGCCGGGGCCCTGCCCAGGATCAAGTTTTCTTGGACAGCTGCCTCCGTTTCGGGAGGTACTAGGCCGGAAATAGAATCCCCTTGGTAAATTCGTTCCCGGAGCTGACCTGCGGAACAGAATTCTCCCCGTTCCGCCTGTTGACCGTGTCCTGCCCCCAGCCGCAAAATGGGAACGGGGGAAAGGGAAGAACGGACTTTTCCCAGGGCCGTGATGTATTCCACCGCCAAAATATTATTGGGCTGCCGCAGCAGGGAGGCTTCTTCCGGGCCCAGCAGGGAGGCCAAAGCCAGCTCCCGGCGTTTGGCGAAGGAAAGCCCTTTTGCCCGGGCCTTCGTGGCTGCCAGAGCCTGGGAAAATTCCGGAGAAGTCAAGGCTTGCGCCAGCCCTTCCAGCCGGGAAAGCTCAGGGGTTTCACATCCGAAAAACAGGGAACCGGAAAAGGGAAGGGCCGAGGCCAAAAGGACGCCCCCCAGGGCAAAGCGTTGGGCCCTTGCCGCGGCCCAGGGTAGCGGCAGCTCCACCACCAGGTCGGCTCCCTGGCTAAGGGCCAGCCTGGCCCTGGTCCATTTGTCTAAAATAGCGGGGCCGCCCCGTTGGACGAAGTTGCCGCTCATCACGCAGACAGCGGCCTCATGGCGCTCCTTCATACAGCGCAGCAGGTAGGCGTGACCGAAATGTAAGGGGTCAAACTCGCAAATCGCGGCGGAAATCTTTATTTTCTCTGTCATTTTATGCGAAACTCCTTGAATTTAAAGGCAAAATGTAATATAGTAATATCTATGATTTCAACCATATTATAGCACGGGTCCCCTGTGTTACAAGGGGCGGCGGCCGGAAATTTGGTTTTTGGCCGCTGCTTTCTGCGGCCTTTGCGGGACGAAGAGGCTCTTTTAGAAAGGAAAGAAGAGAAAATGAAGATTCTGGTTATCAACGCGGGCAGTTCCTCTTTGAAGTATCAGCTTATCGATATGGATAACGAGGCCATGCTCTGCAAAGGGAATTGCGAAAGAATTGGTATGCCTGCCGGTATATTCACCCATAAAACCGCCGACGGCCGCGAATTGAAAAAGAATGTGAATATGTTAGACCATACTGCTGCCTTTACCCAGGTAAAGAACGCCTTGATCGACGAGGAATACGGCGTGGTAAAAACTCTGGATGAGGTTACTGCCGTAGGCCATCGCATTGTGCAGGGTGGTTCTTTGTTCAGCGAGTCTGTTTTGGTGGATGAAAAGGTCATTGAGGGTATTGAAAGCTTGATCCCTCTGGCACCCCTTCACAACAAGGCCCATGTGCAGGGCATTCGTGCCTGCCGCGAGGTGTTCGGTCCCAAGGTGCCGGAAGTGGTGGTTTTCGATACCGCTTTCCATTCCACCATGCCTCCCAAGGCCTATATGTTTAATGTTCCCTATGAATATTATGAAAAATACGCAGTGCGCCGCTACGGGTTCCATGGAACCTCTCACCGGTATGTAAGCGCCCGTTGCGCCCAGTTGATGGGCAAAGATATTGCCAGCTTGAAGATGATCACCTGCCATTTGGGCAACGGCTCTTCCATTACGGCCGTAGACGGCGGCAAGTGTATCGATACCACTATGGGCCTCACTCCTTTAGACGGCTTTATGATGGGTACCCGCACCGGTACCCTGGACCCTTCCGTGGTCACCTTTATTATGGAAAAGGAACATCTTACGCCTAGAGAAATGGACGAAGTGCTCAACAAGAAGTCGGGTATGCTGGGCATTTCCGGTGTTTCCAGTGACGACCGGGATGTGACTGCCGCCAGCCGTGAGGGCAACCCCAGAGCAAAACTGGCCCAAGACATTTTGGAATATCAAATTGCCAAGTACATCGGCGGTTACATGGTGGCTTTGGGCGGCTGCAATGCCATTGTATTTACTGCCGGCCTGGGAGAAAACCAGGCGGCCCACCGGGCTGTAGTAGGGGAGTACCTCTCTTTCCTGGGTGTGAAGATCGACCCACAGCTGAACGAGGCAACCGTGCTGGGCAAAGAAGGGAAAATTTCTGCGCCCGATTCTTCCATAGAGGTTTTTGTAATCCCCACCAACGAAGAGCTGGTAATTGCCAGAGATACCAAAGAACTGGTAGAGAAGCTTTCCTAATTTTTCTTTCCAGAAAAGCTGCCGCCGCAGGCAAAGAATGCGCACCGGCAAAAATAGGGCCAAGGCAGAGCCTTTAAGGCAGCTTTGGCAGGCAAGAAACGCCGGGGCAAATTCCCCCTGGCGTTTTTTGCAGTTTTGCCTCCGGCTTCGTGCCTTTCGCGCGGTTTTATGGTGAGCCCAAAGTTCTCCCTTTCCATTGACTTAGAAGTCCGGGAGGGCTTTTCCAAGAAAACAGCCGGTTGTTGGCAAAAAAGTTTTCTTGCCTGTTTTTGTAAATTTTGCTGAAAAGGTTGCATTTTTGTCATTTTTTCGATATAATAAAATTCGTAACATTTTGTAAACCCTGAAAAGGCAATTCGAAAGGAGGTTTTTGTGATTTCTTCCCTTTTTCAGAAGAACAAAAAAAGATTCCGGCGGCTTGTTTCCTTGTTGCTGGTTTTTGTGATATCGGTTCTGGCAATACCCGCTTCGGCGGCGGAAATCGGCGTCACTGCGCCTCCGCCGGGCACTACCTTTGTGGATGTAGGTTCGTTACCTCCGACCCTGGCGGTTTCCCCAACTCCGGAATCCGGTGGTCATGAGAACTCCCGGGAAAATTCCGGCTCTTCGGAAACCGGAGGGAGCACTTCTTCCGAGGCATGGGAGACGCCCGTACCTTCTCCCACTCCAACGCCCGAACTGGCACAGGAGCGGGAAGACACGGGAGATGCTTTGGCCGCTGCCTCCCGCATGTTGATCACAGGCGGGCATAAGCCTTACATGAGCGGCTATGCGGGCAACCTTTTTAAACCTAACAAAAACATGACCCGCGCCGAGGTGGCTGTAGCCCTTTACAACTTGTTGGTGGCGAAACAGCCGGTGACGGAATCTGCTTTTTCCGATGTTTCCTTGAACGCCTGGTATGGGAAAGAGGTAAACGCCCTACATAAGGCCGGGATTCTTGGTGGCTATTCCGATGGGACCTTCCGTCCCAATAAAGAGATCACCCGTGCGGAATTTGTCACGTTGCTCACGGCGTGTTTCCCTATGAAAAGCGGCTCCGTATCTTTTACCGATGTGAGTTCAGACGATTGGGCCTATTCTGCCATTGCCTCCGCCAGTGCTCAAGGCTGGATTGGTGGGTTCGGTGATGGGACCTTCCGGCCTAAAAACCCCTTGAGGCGCTGCGATGCGGCAAAAATTTTGAATATTGCGTTAGATCGTACCGGCGACGGCTTCGCGGCCGATAAAAACAAACAGGAATTTGTCGATGTGCCGATGGACCATTGGGCTTTTGAACACATTGCAGAGGCGGCAGATCCTTTGGAAGATACGCCATCGCCTACTCCCAGCCCCAGCCCTTCTGCCCCACCTTCTGTGGAGAAGGGATATGCCCAGGTGACGGCTACCAGTGGCCTCAACCTGCGCAGCGGGCCCAGCACCGATTATAACAGTCTTACGGTACTGCCCTTTGGCACAGTGGTCACTGTGCTGGAAACGGCCCAGTCGCCTTGGATTCAAGTGAAGACCAGCGCCGGGACTACGGGTTACGTCCATCAAGATTACATTGTCAATTATGAGCCGGGCTCCGCTCAAAACGCCACGCTCTCCACCTACAACGCTACAGTGCCCCAGTATAAAACTTTGTATTTGGAAGGCACAGTGACCCCTTCCGGAACGCTTATGCAGTGGAAGAGCAGCGATGAAAGCATAGCTACGGTAGATAACGGCTTTGTGTATGGCAAGGCCCCGGGCAAAGTGGTGATCACTTATACCGACCTGACCGGGAATTCCAAAGCCACCTGTAACGTGACGGTGTCGGGCCCCGAAGCGGTGCGCGCCGCTTACACCAATCCCAATGTGGTTTCTGCCGGCAAGGAGTTTAAAATGCTGGCTGTGACCGACAGTTCAAAAACAGCGGTAAGGTTTGACGTAGTAGCCGGCGGCTCCGGTTCCTGGGAAACAAGCCAGTTTGTTACGGAATCCCAATCGGCGGCAGGCTTGCCCACCAATACGGTGAAGATCTTTGAACGGTCTGTAACCTTCCCAATTCCCGGTACCTATACCCTTCGGGCCTATTCTAAAACCAGTGGCGATTATTCCACGGATTATAAGGAGTTTACCGTTTTGGTGGTACAGGACTACGATGTCAATACCACTACCACGGAAAGGCGCAAGGCCAGCACGGAAATTATTGATATCATTGCCAGCTTCGAAGGGTTCCTTCCAACAGTATATCCCGACAGATTGGCGTATAACGTCCCCACCGTGGGCTATGGCTATGTGGTAAACGTCAACACAACTTTCTATAACAACCTGACAAAATCAGAGGCTAAAGCTATTTTGGCAGACCATGTGAACGGTGGGAACTATGCCGGCGCTGTGAATACATACCGGGAACGGTATAATTTAAAAATGAGCCAGTGCCAGTTTGACGCTTTGGTGTGCTTTGTCTATAACTGCGGCAGTGGTGTTCTGTTGGAAACCAGCGGCAGTGAACCCTATTACGGGACAGCGCGGATGCTTCTCAACAGCGTGGTACCGCCCACCTCTTTCCCGGTAAGCGGTACTGTGAACATTTCAAATGCCACGGTTTACAGCGAGCCTAAGGCTTCTTCTGCGAAGGTTGGGACCATTTCAACAGGTTCTTCCGTACAGGTCACCGGAGTGCAAAGAAACGGGAAAGATAACAAAGAAGTGTGGTACCAGGTCAGCGGTTCGGTTTCCGGTTGGGCCAGAGCGGGCAATATTAAGCTTTCCGGCTCGTTTACCAGAGACTTTGCCTATACCGATGCCATCACCTTCGGCAATAACCTGACCCAGTGGAACATGGCCGGCGGTGTCCACCTTCCCGGTTTATATAATCGCCGCAGGGCAGAAGCTCGTTTGTTCTCTTACGGCGATTACGCGGGCTGCTACTATAGCTCGCCGGATTACGACTATAACCCAGGTTATGACATTCCCAGTTGGTATTAAATGAGGAAGGGCCGCAATATGCGGCCCTTCTTTTTTTGCGAAAAAATGCCCTTTTGCCAGGCCTGTTTTCTCTGTAACTGAAAAACAAAAAGCATAGAAAAAACGCGCCTGCAAGGGTGCGTTTTTTATGTCCAATCGCCTGTTTCTAATATAAAGCAAAAAAATAAGAGAGTTTGGAAAAGTATACTTTTCC
>CANSKS010000071.1 GCA_947647615.1 uncultured Neglectibacter sp. | reverse complement strand
CCCCGAACTCCGGGGTGTTGAAGGGCGTTATGAACTCTTTCCACGCTTATCCCTTTTCCTGGGTAGAACGGGACGGCAAGCTGGTAAACGGACTTACCGAGGCAGAACCCATGAAAGCCGGTCTTGCGAAGCTGGCTGAGCTTTATGCCGAGGGCTATATCCGCCAGGACTTTGCCTCTTACGATTGGAACGACAACGCGGTGCCCGATATGATGAACGGAAATGTAGGCTTGATCTTCGGCGGCCTCTGGGAAGGCTGGTGGCCTTTGGGCGAAATGAAGGTGAGCGACCCTGAGGTAGACTGGAAAATGTATCCCCTGTTTTCGGCCGATTCCGAGCCTGCTAAATCCGGCTCTTCCGAGATCGTCATCAACGGTATTACCGTTATGAAAAAAGGGTATAAAAACCCGGAAGCTCTTGTGAAAATGGCGAATCTCTGCAACGAAAAAATGTGGGACAGCGATGCCGAAACCTTTTTCCAGTATGGCTATGACGCCGCTGGAAACAACCCGTGGCTGTACTGCAATGTCTATTTCGAGTTTCCCGGCAAGAACTACACCTTGTACCAGAATACCTCAAAGGCTTTAGAAGATGGCAATACCGAAAACCTGAATGGTGAGGAACAATTGATCTATGGCTGGATGAAGGAGTATGTAGACGGCACCGATTTGGGAAGATACGGCATTTACCTTTCCTACGCCGCAGGTTCTAGCTGCTCTATGATAGACCATTATTTGGATAACGACCTGTATGAATACAATAAGTTCTACGGCAATCCCACAGAGGCCCAGTTGGCCAATGAGTCGATTTTGAACGACATGTTTGCCGAGTATGCCTTGAACATTGTCAACGGGACTTCTCCGTTGGAAAGCTACGATGAGTTCATCGAAAATTGGTATGCTCAGGGCGGGCAGCAATGGACCGACGAAGTGAACGCCTGGTATGATACCGTAAAATAAAAAGACTGTCCGCGTTTTGCCGGAATGGAAGGCCTTGGGTAAGGCCCGGGCCTTCCGGGCTCCGGGAAAATAGGAAAGCCTAATTTTTGCGGATCATGTCAAAAAAGCAGTCGCTGTGCGAAAGGCATTGCGGCCCAGCGAAAGGAGAACGGCCACAGGTATGAACAAATCAAAGCGAAAAACCCCAGGGGTAGGAGGGCTGCGGCAGCAGCTGCCCCTTCATCTTATGATATTGCCCGCGGTGATCATAACCGCTGTTTTCGCCTATATCCCTTTGGCGGGCTTAACGATGGCCTTTCAAAATTATGTTCCGGCAAAGGGCTTTTGGGGCAGTGAGTTCGTAGGGTTCGATAATTTTATTCGGCTGTTTAACACCAGGGGTTCCGGTAGAATTATATTCAACACCTTTTACATTTCTTTTTTGAAGATGGTAGCCGGCCAGTTGGTACCCATCTTGCTGGCCCTTTTGCTCAACGAGATTTCTACAGCACCCTTGAAGCGCACGGTGCAGACCATTCTTTACTTGCCCTATTTTATTTCCTGGGTCATTTTGGGAGGGATTTTAAAGGACTTTTTGTCGCTGGATGGCTTAATGAACCAGATCTTGGGGGCGGTAGGCATAGGTCCTGTGGCGTTTTTAGGAAGCAACGCGGTGTTCCCCTATACCTTAGTGGTGACAGACCTGTGGCAGAACGCCGGCTTTAATACCATTATCTTTTTGGCGGCTATCACTAATGTGAACCCCGATCTTTACGAGGCCGCCCGGGTAGATGGCGCCGGAAGGCTCCGCTGCTGCATCCACGTTACACTGCCGGCCATGGTGCCCATTATTGTGCTTTCCGTGACCCTGGCCTTGGGGAATCTTTTCCAGGCGGGCTTTGACCAGGTATATAACTTATATAACGTGTCTGTGATGGAATCGGGAGATATTATCGATACCTTTATATACCGGATTGGTATTAAATCGCAGCAGTATTCCCTGGGAACGGCCATAGGACTGTTTAAATCGGTAATCTCCCTGGTATTTGTGGCGGGGTCTTACACCTTGGCCTATAAATTCAGCGATTATCGAATTTTCTGAGGGGTGCTGGCTATGGCGATGCAAAAAAACAAAAATAAAATAAAGACCACGCTTTCCAGAAAAATTTTTTTGGCGGCATTGTTCCTGTTCTTTGCTTTGGTGTGCTTAATGTGTCTGGTACCCTTCCTGCATGTGTTGGCCCTCTCTTTTAGCCATAAGGTGCCTTCTTTGCAGCACGCGGTTACCTTACTTCCGCTGGATTTCAACGAGGAGCTGCAGGTTTCGCAAATAGGCGTGGATCTCAGTTCCTACCTTTTCCTTTTAGAGCGGGACGAGTTTAAATCGGCCTTTTTGATCAGCGTGGTGCGGGTAGTACTGGCGCTGGCCTCCTCCTTGGCGGTGATCACTTTGGCGGCTTATCCCCTTTCCAAAAGCAAAGAGGTGTTCAAGGGCAGAACGGTTTATGCCTGGTTCATTATGGCTACCATGTTTATCAGCGGCGGGCTGGTGCCCCTTTACGTCACCATTCAGAGACTGGGCATGATGAACACCATTTGGTCCCTGGTGATCCCAGGCTGCGCGCAGCCTTTCCTTATTGTACTTTTGCTGAATTTTTTCCGAGGCATCCCAAAGGCGCTGGAAGAAGCCGCATTTCTGGATGGAGCAGGGCAGTTCCGCACCTTTCTTTCCGTGTACCTGCCCCTTTCTTTGCCCTCTTTGGCCACTATCACCCTGTTTATTGTAGTGAACAACTGGAACGCATGGTTTGACGGCATGATCTACATGTCTTCTCCCAAGAATTATCCCTTGCAGACCTATTTGCAAACCATGATCACAAGCTCTTCCCAGCAGATGATGACCAGGGCCAGGGCAGAGCTGCTGCGGAATATTTCCGACAGAACCGTAAAATCCGCTCAAATTTTCATTGCCGCCCTTCCCATGCTGGTGCTGTACCCCTTCCTGCAAAGGTTTTTCATGAGCGGCATGATCTTGGGCAGCGTAAAGGAATAAACGATTATTTACAGAAAGGAATTTACATGACATGAAGAAGAAAATGGTAATTATTGGCGCAGGCAGCGCCATGTTTACACAGGGGTTGATTATTGACCTTATCAAAACCAATCCCGGAGGCCACGAGTGGTCCATTGCCCTGTGCGATATTGAAGAGCAGGTCTTGGAAGATGTGACCATTATGGTGAAAAAGATGCTCCGCACCAAAAAGCTGGATGTGGAAATCACCGCTTCCACCGACCGCTGTGAGCTGCTGCCGGGCGCCGATTACGTGATCTCCACCATTGGGGTGGGAAGCCGCCGGGCTTGGGAACAGGATGTTTTTATCCCCCGGAAATATGGGATTTACCAGCCGGTGGGCGACACAGCCATGCCGGGAGGCATTTCCCGGGCCATGCGAATGGTGCCCGCCATGATAGATATTGTGCGGGACACCAAGCGGCTTGCCCCCAACGCCCGGTTTTTCAACTATTCCAACCCTATGGCCGTCATTTGCCGCGCCCTGTATAAAACGGTGGATTTCCCGGTTACGGGCCTGTGCATTGGCACAGCGGGCAGCGAATGGTATATTGCAGATTATATGGGCTATGACCGGAAGCGCTTCAGCACTTTGGCTGCCGGTATAAACCACTGTACCTTCCTTTACGATTTCCGGCTGGATGGAAAATGCGTAAAAGAGGAGATTAGGGAGCGTATTGCAAAAGATTATGCCGCCCATTTCGACAGCGATATGATCGACCGCTATCACGGCAAGCAGGAGGGCATAGAAACCGACCTGGGAGAGCCCTTCTCTTGGGATTTCTTCCTGCGGTATGGCGCTTACCCGGCTCCCGGCGACCGGCATATCACAG
Organism: uncultured Neglectibacter sp.; assembly: GCA_947647615.1. Taxonomy (GTDB): domain Bacteria; phylum Bacillota; class Clostridia; order Oscillospirales; family Acutalibacteraceae; genus Acutalibacter. Next base: position 8,452 of record CANSKS010000071.1, on the reverse strand, counting down.
AATTTTTCACCGAATATTTCCCGGGCGGGGCCTACTACGGAAAGCGGCTGGGAGTGGATGCCTATTCCTTTGAGGGAACCATTCAGTGGGGTGACGAGCTCCATGAAAAAACAGTCCAGATGGCCCGCTCAGACGAAGAGCTTCCCGAAGATTTCTTCGACCACTTCCATGGCGAACACGAGCAGTTGATCAGCATTATCGATTCCATAGAGCGCGACAGCCGCAGGACCTTCTATGTGAATGTGCCGAACCAGGGCGCCATTGCCAATTTGCCCCCATGGGCTGTTGTGGAAATGCCAGCGGTAGCTTCCGCCAATGGCCTGTCGCCGGTACGGCTCAATAACTTCCCCAATTATTTGGCCAGCATGACCAACCGGTTTTTGGCCGGTGTTGAGCTGACGGTAGAGGCAGCCTTGAGGGGAGACCGGCAGATGATGGCAGAGGCCATTATGATGGGCGGTTATATTTCCGACCGGGTAGCCGTAAAGAAAATGGTAGACGAGCTGATTGAGGCTCAAAAGCAGTATTTGCCTCAGTTCTAACGAAGGAACAAGTCTGCCGCGAAACGGAAGGAAAGGCTCTGTTTCGCGGCAGTTTTTTCGCCCGTTTCAGAAGGGAGAAATAAAATGTATAACGGAATAAGGTTTACAAAACCAAAAGAAATTGAGCGTATTACGGAAACAGCCTTTCGGATTTTGGAGGAGGTGGGGGTAGAAATAGAAAGTCCCCGCTTAGTAGAGATCTTAAAGGAAAGCTTTCCGGAAAGCCTTTGGGAAAAGCGGGGCAGGCTCTGTTTTTCCACGAAGCTGTCCAGGGGGGTGTTTCTCTCCGGAAAAGGCGGCGGGAAGACCAGTTTCCCTTCGGTGGCTTGCCGGGCGGAAATTTACGAAGGCTATTATTTAGACCCGGAAGATAACGAGCACAAGGAGTGGACAGAAGAACGGCTGCTTTCTTACATTTCCTTGGCGAAATCCCTTCCCAACGTGGACTCGGTTTCCATGCTGGGTTGCCCCTTGCGGAATCTCAAGGAAAGCTGCAAGCCTCTTTACGAAAAACTTTATTGCTTCCAATATGGCGTAGGGACCGGAGGCGCTATTTGGAATACGGCCCTTTGCCAGCCCATTTTGGAGATGTGCCAAATTTATGCCGAAGAAAAAGGGTTGGACATTCAAAAGGTATTTTCGGGCTGTGTTTACCTTGTCACGCCCTTAAAGCTGGGCCATGTAGAAGCGGAACAGCTCTTGTGGTTCCGGGACAGGGGGCTTCGGGCGGGAATAGGCGTGTTGGCTTCCTTGGGCCTTTCGGTGCCGGTGACCATAGCTGGAGGCCTGGCGGAACACATTGCCGAAGAGGTGTTTATTGGAATTGTAGATCACGCCCTGTTCGAAGAAAAGGGGTTTGGCCTTTCTTCCATGCTCTCCTGCGCCGATTTCCGTACGGCAGCTTTCCAGTATGGGCGGCCGGAGCAAGTGTTGATGAATAATGCCCTCTCCGATATCGCGGCATATTACGAGCTTCCCTTTTCTGCCCATGAAGGCTTGACAGATGCTAAGGTTCCCGGGTACGAAGCGGGAATACAAAAGCTGGGTACTGCCCTGGCCAATTTTTCGAAAGGCGGAGAAGGGTACTTGGCCGGTGGGCTGCTTTCCATAGATGAAGTATGCTCCCCGGTTCAGCTGGTGCTGGACGATGAGGCGGCCGGGTATTTAAAGCGAATCGCCCAGGGCTTTGCCGTTGACGAAGAAGCCTTGGCCTTTGAGGCGCTGCAGGAATGTGTGGAAGACGACCTCATGTTTTTAGAGTCGGAGCATACTTTGCGGCATTGGAAAGAAAACCTTTGGATGCCCCGGCTGTTTTCCAAAGAAATGTATGCCGATTGGGCCAGACATAAGAAAACTGCGGAAGAACTGGCCCGCGAGGCGGCGTTGGTCCAGATGAAAAATGAGCCTATGGAACCGGTAATCAGTGAGAACTGCACCGCGAAGCTGAAAGCGGTTATTGAGAAAGCGGAAAAAAACGGGCTTTAACATAGCCGGACCGGAAAATTGGGAGAGTAAGAAAATTTTTGAGAGAAAGGCTGTGAAACTATGACGCCCAAAGAAAGAATCGCCGCAGTACTGAACGGGGAAAAGCCCGATAAGGTGCCTTTTGCTCCCTTCGCAGAGCTAATACCCCGCAGCCGGGCGGAACTGGATTTCCGCAATTTGGGTATGGGATTTATTCAACATCATTCTTCGGTTGTTCAACACTCCGCCACGCCGGAAACCGTAGATTACGAAGGCGGAGCTACCAACACCTGGTACCATACAGAGAAGGGGAAAGTGCAAACTTCCTTCCAGTATGTTCGAGGCGCCTCCAACAATGGCCTGGTACAAACAAAATTTATGATCAAAGAAGAAGCGGATTACGAGAAAGCAATTGCTTATATCGATGGCATTACCTTTTCGGTAGATCAAAGCATGGATCAACTGGTAAACCACTATTTAGGGGATGAAGGAGTTACCCATGCCTGGAGCAATGAGCCGCCTTATATGGAGGCCCAATATTATTTGGGCCTGGAAAAATGGACCTTCGACCAATACGATTGCCCCGAACTGTTCCAGCAGCTCCTTGACGCTTTGGGCCGGATGCAGGACAGGCGTTTCATTTGTTTGGAGCAGTCCCAGGAGGATATGATAAACCTGGGAAATTTGGCGGGGAATTTTTCTCCTGCCGCTTTTGAACAGTATATGGTGCCCTATTTTTCGAAAAAGGCCCGCCAACTGCACAAAAAAGGCAAAAAAGTCACTGTGCATGCCGATGCTTCGAACCTTTCCGATTTCCGGCACCTGGTGCTGCCCTGTGAGGTGGATATTGTAGAGGCTTTTACTCCGCCTCCGGTGGGGGACCTTTCTTTGGCCGACGCCAGAAAGGCCTGGGGCAAAGATGTAACCATTTTGGTGAATTTTCCGGAGACTATATTTTATGAGGGGTTTGAAGCCACAAAGCAATTTACCCGGCAACTGATAGAAAGCGACCCTTGCCCCAATAAGATCATTGGGCTTACGGAAATGGGTTTTGTGGGCGCTACGTCGGAAAATGTCCAACGCATCGAAACCGGTCTGCGAGCGGTTTTAGAGGCTATTAATGAGTTCGGCAGTTATCATTTGTGAGAGGGGCATGTTTGCTGTGGAGAGAATACCGATCCATTTAGATTTTGATACAGGCATCGATGATGCTCTGGCCCTGATCTGCGCGCTGTTATGCCAAGACCAAATAGATATTTTGTCTATTTCCGCTGTAGCGGGGAACGTCCCGTTGGAGCATACGGCCCGGAATACCCAAAATATTTTGGCAGCTTTGGGAGAAAGAATTCCCGTGGTGCGAGGTGCGGAAAAGCCCCTTGCCCGTCCTTTACACTGCGCCGTTTCCCATGGGAAAACAGGGCTTGGAGATGTGAAGCTGCCTCAGGCGCAACAGGCCTATGCGGAAAGCACAGTGGAAGATGCCATTTATGTTTCTGCCTGTAAGGCGGAAGGAGAGCTGATTTACTTGGGGGTAGGCCCACAAACCAACCTGGCGCTGGCTTTGAAAAAATACCCTCAACTAAACCGGAAGGTCAAGCGGGTGGTATTGATGGGCGGGGCGCTGGTAGGCGGGAACATGACTCAGGCTTCGGAATTCAACGCCTATGTGGACCCGGAGGCGCTGCAGCTTGTGTTCCGTTCCGGCATTCCCATCACTATGGTGGGGCTGGATGTTACCCTGCAAACCAAACTGCCCCAATGGGTGGCAGAAGCCCTGCAAGAGCTTTCAAACCCCTATGCCAAACTGGCGGCGCAAATTATAGATTTCGCTTTGCGCCGGAGCCGGGAATATGGCTTCGACGCCGCCAATGTCCATGACGCCTTGGCGTTCTGCGCCGTAGTATTTCCCCAGGTGCTGGAAACCCATCCCTATTATGTAGAGGTAGAAACCCAGGGAGAACTTACCAGAGGAATGACGGTGGCGGACTTTCGGGGAGTCTGCTCGGAAAAAGCGCCAAATGCAGATTGCGCGGTGAAGGTGGATATCGATAACTTCTGGAACTGGTTCGTATCTTTGTTCCGAAGGGAAGAGGCACGGCTCCCCAAAGCGTGAGGAAGCTTCTATGAAGCTGGGAGCTTTTTAAGCGCCCTATGAAGAAATATGAAAAAAGAGAATGGGTTTTCTAAACGCGGGAAGACCACTTCTCTTTTTTCTTCCGCCGGGAGGAAAATTTTTCGGCGGGGGATCAGGCCACTATCATAATGAAAGAGACTATGTTATAATAACCTCACGGAACAGAACCAAATCAAAGATTTGGACTGTTCCGGAGAACATTGGAACATGGGCTGCGTTTGACCTCACGTGTCAAACGCTAAAGGAAGAGCCGCAAAGCGGCTCAAGCATGTCGTAATAACCTCACGGAACAAAGTCAAATCGAAGATTTGGACTGTTCCGGAGAACATTGGAACATGGGCTGCGTTTGACCTCACGTGTCAAACGCTAAAGGAAGAGCCGCAAAGCGGCTCAAGCATGTCGTAATAACCTCACGGAACAAAGTCAAATCGAAGATTTGGACTGTTCCGGAGAACATTGGAACATGGGCTGCGTTTGACCACCTCACGGGTTGGTTGAAAAAGCCCGGCCGGAGTGGCGAGGGAATTGTGCCGCCAGTGTGTGGAAGGTCATAGAATCGTTTGGAAAGAAACGCTTGGCTGGAAAGGATTTTATTTATCATGAAATATAAAAGCATACTATTCGATTTAGACGGGACCTTGTGGGATTCCTCTGTTGTTGTGGAACGGGCGTGGATAGAGGCGCTGGATGTTCAGCCCGACATTGCTCGGGTCCCAACCAGGGAGGAATTACAGCAGGTGATGGGCATGAATTCGGTAGATCTCATGGCAAAGCTCTTTCCCTACCTTTCTGTAGAACGGCGTGCTCAACTGTTCGAGGAGATTTGCCAGGTGGAAATGGCGCATTTGCTAAAGCAGGGGGGCGTGCTTTTTCCCGGTATGGAAGATACAGTAAAAGAGCTTTCAAAAACCCGGCAGCTGTTTATTGTCAGTAACTGCAACGACGGTTATATCGAATGTTTTTTAGACGCTCACCATATGCGCCCCTATTTTACCGATTGGGAATGTGTTGGCCGCACCGGCCTGCAGAAAGGAGATAATATCCGTTTGGTGGTGGAAAGGAACGGCTTGGAATCTCCGGTTTATGTGGGAGATACCCCCATCGATTACGAAGCCGCCCAAAAGGCGGGCATTCCCTTCCTCCACGCCGCGTATGGCTTTGGGGAGGTCCCCGGTGTGCAAAAGCTTTCCGCCATTACGGAATTGCTCTCTGTAGTTTAAAGGCGTTTTCCGACTGCCCCATGGGAAAAGGCGGCGGCGTCCCCTTTACATTAGCCTCCGCCGGGATCACATAGAGAAAGGAGTTGCTCCGTGAAATTAGACTTGCTTTTTTCCAGTTTTCCCTTTATCACCAGTGAAAAGGTAACTCTTACCCAAATTACCGACCTGGAGTTCGAGGACCTTTGGGAGATCATGGGGGATGACGAAAATTACCGCTTCAGCCCTACCGGAGCGCTCCGTTCCAAAGAGGACGCCAAACGGAAGCTGCGGCAGATCGGCCTTTTGTTCCGGGACCGCCGTATGATCGTGCTGGGCATTTATTCCGACTTGAACCGGCTTTTGGGAATTTTTGAAATTTCTGGCATAAACCCGGATGTCAACCAGGTCTCGATCAATTTTACCCTGCGCCAAGACGCGGTGGGCTTTGGCTACGCCAGCGCGGCAGTGCGGGCGGCTTCTAAATACCTCATGGAGACCATAGAGGTAAACAGGATTCAGGCCTTTGTACTGCCCATCAATTACCGGGCGATCCTGGTGCTGGAACGCTGCGGCTTTGTGAAGGAGGGCACCATACGGGAAGGGTTCCGTTGGCCCGATAAGGGCATCGTAGACCTTTCGCTCTATGCGCTGCTGCCCAGCGATTACCGGCGGGCGAAATCGCCCGTACCTAAAAAGCCGGAGACCAATTACTATTTGTAAAAAAGAGCACTGGACAGCCGCCGCGGCTGTCCAGTGCTGCTTTATGAGAAATAGGTTTTCTTTGGGAAAGGGACGGCATACTTAAAGGGAAAGGTCCAGCACCATGCGCAGCCCATTTTCCGCTTCTGTAGCAGATACTTTTACCCGGTCTCCCGGCTGTACCAAGACTACGGTTTCGAACTGGGCGCAATCTACCTTGTAAGCGGTATTTCGGGAGATCAGGTAGGCGAAGGAGTTACCCTCCTTTACCAGATATTTCACATCTTCTACGGTAATGGTTTCCCAGTCTTTTTCTGTGGGGGCTGCCCCTTCGGCCAGAATGCCGTTTTCCGCCAAAGCGGTTTTATATTTCGCCATAACCTCCTGCTGTGTGGTGGCGGTTACTACAATATTGTAACGCTCCACATGGATCAGTGCATACTGCTTCACCAGGCTGCCTTTATCCTTCAATACCATAATATAGGTGGGCTGGCCCTCCACGTTGATCACCGAGGGGAAAGAGGCCACATACCCCAAGTGCTGTACTTCGCCCTCCGCAGAGCGCATGACAGAATATTCCTCTGCGCCGGGAATCGCGTAATAACGGATCTCGCCTGTACGGGAGTTCATTAACACAAATCCGATGTTCGATTGGTCGGAGGCCACCGAAGTAACACCGGTGAACACCCAAACGTCGTCATCGAACATCTTAAAGCCAAAATCGGCCGTGACCTGTTTGCAGTCTTTTTTGGCGAAAATACTGTTGAAAAAGCCGCCGGAAAGCCCGCCGTACCAATCGTAGATCTGGGTGAGCATATCGCCGTCATAGACAATATCTACCCAACTGGGAATGTCGGCTACATCGAAATACTCTGTTTCCCCTGTCACCGCGTTCAAGATCACAGCGCCTTTTACAGTGGTGCCGCCAAACAGGAAGACTTCCTTTTTCAAAACCGCGGTAATATAATAGGGAGTACCCTGCTCGTCAATTTCAAAATAGCTGTTTCCAAACATAGCGGTGCGGTAGCGAAACCTCAGGTGGCGGCGAAGGTCCTTGCTGAAATAGGCCGATTCCCCATATTGCATAGGCTTTTCCAGTTTGACATAGGTGCTGGTGTTGGCTACGGGATCTACAGCAATATAGCCGGGAATCCCGGAAGAACGGTTGCCCCACCAACGGAAAAAGTCGGCATACTCCAAAGGAGTGACCTTCATGGGCTTTCCGCCCAGGTTGATTTGGGTGTACATAGATTCATTGATCTCAAATTGACTCACCAGCTCGTTTAAAGAGCCCAGCGCCCTGGCGCCGATAATACGGGCGCTGTCGGTATCCATTAAAGCGATATCGGAAATGGTTTCCGAGGGAGGCGTATCCGAAATGAAGTCTCGGGGTTGAATGTCGCCGGCAATGGCGGCGTAACTTTTGGCATGGAACATTTCCGAGGAAAAGAAGGAGCCAAGAATTCCAATAGCGGCTAAAGCGGCAGCCGCATAAATGAAATATTTTCCAATGCCTTTTTTACCGTCACCGGTGGTGAAAACAAAACCGGTACCTGCAGCCCCAATAGAAGCCTTGCGGCCTTCAACGGCAGCCTCTATTTTTATGCCAGCGTTGAAGAGCAGCTCCAACATGCCAAAAACAAAGAGCACCGCGCACACGGTAAACCAGGTTTCCGGCGATTGAATATTATAGGCGGGCAGCATGACATAGTCGTAAATTCCAAAAGTCACCAGGGTAAGCAATACCGCCCAAATATGGCGCTTTATGGCTTTTCCCTTTTTCTTCCCAGTATTTTCTTTGCTCATAAAATTTTCTCCTTTTCTGGAGCCAGTTTTTCTTTTCCATTCTATCACGAAAGAGAAGGCAATTCAAGCCGTGAGATGGTACTGGGGCAACAGCTTCCCCACAGTTTCACTATTTTAAACAGTTTTCGTCTTTTTCCCCTTTTTCATACTTTATAGATGAGAAATAAACCAATTAATATAGAAAACAGCGGTTTTGGCCGAAAAATAACCGCCCTTCCAGCGGATCCATTCTCCCATAAACGGAAAAGCAAAGAGAAAAAACGCGCCTGCAAGGGCGCGTTTTTTTATGTCCAATCGCCTATTTCTAATATAAAGCAAAAAAATAAGAGAGTTTGGAAAAGTATACTTTTCCAAACTCTTTTTCTCTTGTGCCTTCAAAAGCTATTTCGGCTAGATATGGTAGAAGTTAAGGGCAAAATGCAAAAATTTTCCCCCCAATCCCTCAGTTTGGAAAAGTATACTTTTCCAAACTGAGACAGGGGTTTTCCTCTGGATTTTCAGGAGTAAATTCTAATTCATAAAATATTAAACGGAACTTTTATGTGAATTTAAACCTAAAATTTTGTGCCCAAAACTTCAAAGAAAAGGAAGGGAAGCAGGGATGCTGG
>CANSKS010000070.1 GCA_947647615.1 uncultured Neglectibacter sp. | reverse complement strand
CGGCATTATTGGAATACTTATGTCGATTTATGGTTTGGAACTACGGCTCTGCCTACTTACGAGGTACACTTTGTCACCGAGAACGAGTTGCACTTGTTCGGCGATGTTTCGGGCAAGAAACTGCTTGAAATTTGCTGCGGCAGCGGCCATTCTCTAAAATACCATGCAGATAGAAACGCCAGTGAGTTATGGGGCGTGGATATTTCTCAAAAACAGTTGGAAAATGCAAAGCAGTACTTAAGTGAAAATGGCTATACAGCCAAACTTATTTGTTCTCCCATGGAAGCCGAAATGAATATTCCAAGGGAGTACTTCGATTTTGTATACTCGATTTATGGCATTGGCTGGACTACCGACCTAGATGGTACATTCCAGAAGGTTGCCTCCTACCTAAAGAAAGATGGAATTTTTATTTTCAGCTGGCATCATACGCTTAATTACTGCATCGCTTGGTCCTGTGCCAAGCGGAAAGATGTGATTGAAAATAATAACCTGGTGATGAACAAAAGTTATTTTGACGAGTCCTATTTCAAACTTCCGGTGGATGGCAGCGAAATCCTGCTTTGTAACCGAAAAATATCTACCTATGTCAATGCTTTGGCAAAGGCGGGATTTATAATTGAGCAGATGGTGGAACAAACCGATGAAGCGACAATGCAGGCAAAGGGAAATATTAGTGACAAAGCGAAAAAAGCAAAAATGCTTCCTATTTCGGTTTTGTTCAAGGCCAGGAAGTTATAAAAGACGCCGGGCGACTACCTGACGGAAAAGCGGTGGGGTGTTCCCTAAAGATTTGCCCATGTTTTGGCCAGTAATGGGAAAACAAAAGAAAGCACAGAAGTTCAGAATATTTGGCAGTAGAAAGAATCTTTGGAAATATGGGATTCCAAAAGGCGGAATAACAAATCAAAGTTTGTGGAGGGAAAAAGGTGGAAAACTTTCGTATTTGGGTAGGCGCCTATACCGGCGGAAAGCCGGGAAAAGGGATTTTTGCCTTGAATTTCACAGGGGAAAAACTGCAGGTGGAGCAAAGCTGGGATGGGCTTTTGAATCCCTCCTATGTGCAGCCTGTAGGCCATTGTATTTACGCTGTAGAAGAGTTGGAAGAAAAGGGCGCGGTGGTGTCGCTTTGTCCCGGAGAACCCACATATCGGAGGTATGTGGTGCCCGGTTCAGGGCTTTGCCACATTTCCGCCTGTGGCTCCTTCCTTTATGCTTCCGGCTATTCGGGCGGCACCCTCACCGGGCTCCATAGGGAAACAGGTGCGGTGTGCTGCTTTTTGGAGCATACCGGCAAGGGACAGGATCCCATTCGGCAAGAGAAGGCCCATATCCATTCTGCTCAGCCAACGGCAGACGGCCGTCATTTGTTTGTAGCGGACCTGGGGCTGGATAAATTGTTCCAGTATGATATTGGCGGGGCTGGGGAACTCAAGCTCCATGCGGCCCAGCCTTGGGTACAAGTAAGGCCCGGCCAGGGCCCCCGGCATTTTGCCCAGCACCCCAATGGGGAATGGCTGTACCTGGTCACCGAGCTGAACCTTTCTCTGCTGGTGTACCATTATGACAGGGAAGGCTCCCTGCTGGAATACCGGGAAGAGCATTCCATGAAAAAAGGCATTGCCCCTTCCGGAGCCACTGCCGCCGATATTCATATCAGCCCCAACAAGCACTTTGTTTATACTTCCGTTCGGGGCCTGGATAAAATCTTTTGTTTTCGGATTTTGGAAGGAGGGGGGAGGTTGGAACCGGCGGGAGAGTTCCCAAGCGGCGGACAGGACCCCCGCAGCTTCCATATCAGCCCCGATGGAAAATACCTGGCAGCCGCCAACCAAACCAGCGGCAGCGTGGTGGTGTTTGCGCTGGACCGGGCTTCCGGCGCGTTGGAGGGGCCGATTGCGGAGCTCTCTATTCCCCAGGCCTCTTGTGTGAAGTGGGGCTGAACGCCTAAAAAAGAGGCCGGGCGCCCCAAAGCGGGGGGCAGTGGTGAGCCCCCAAATTGGGGGCAACCGGTGGTTGCGAAAAAGCACAGGTAAATTGGTGGAGATTTTTGACGTTATTTTTTAAAATAGCTTTAGGAGGTGGGAGCGATAAGACTTTCGGAAAAAATTATTGAGCTGAGAAAGGGAAGAGGGCTGACGCAGGAGAAGCTGGCGGAGATCTGCGGGGTAAGCAAAATTGGATCAATTATCATGATGCACTTGGGCGAATTATGCTGTATTTTCAAGGGATTTCGCAAGTTTTATTCTCCCATGTTTTTCTGGATGCTTTCTGGGTTACTAACAATTTACTAACAATTATTTGTTCTCGACTGCCTTTATAAGTTCTTTGATATCTGTGTGCACATAGATATTGGCCGTCGTGTTGTAATCGGCATGGCCTAGAATTTTTTGTAAAATTTCAGGAGGCATACCATCTTTTCTGGCGCGGCTTGCATAAGTGTGGCGGGTAGCGTGAGGCGTTTTTCGCTCAATTCCCAGCTTATCCAATAGCGGATAATAATCCCGCTTACGATAATTATCTAAAACTTTTTGCCCAGTATATCCGGACAGCAGCAGGGGGCCTGTGGCATGACTTACAAAATAAGCAAAATATTCTCGCCCTTCTGGCCTGATTGGAATCACCCTATTTCGGCCTGCTTCTGTCTTTTCCCCACCCACAACATAATTATTGTGGTAATTATCCAATGTTAAAGAAAACAGCTCTCCAATGCGCATTCCCGTATAAATTAGCATTAAAATAATTTTTGCCGTTTCGCTGTTGCCTGCCTTAAGTCTATCGATATCAGAATCAGAAAAAATTTCTTTCTCTTTTTTTGTGGCTTCTGGCAATTTTACAAATGATACAAAATTAGTTGTTATTAGTTCTTCTCTGATAGCTCAAGAAGACATTTGGGTTATCAACTGTTTATGTTTAGAAATTGTGGAATGTGACTGATTCATGTATGGATCAAGTACCGCCTGAAAATCTGCCGTACGTAATTCCCGGAACTTTTTATTATGGAGCGGTGCAAACACATCATAAGCCCGATTATATGAGGAAATTCCCGCTTTTGTTATTCCTTTATAATGTTCCACTTTCCAGGATTCAAAAACTTCCTTGAAGGTCATATTATACCGTTCATCAAAAGAACGCCCCGCAATTCGGTTTAAAGCCTCTAAAGCGGCGGTTTTTGTCTCGTAATAGCCGATCACGGTTTTATTCTTAGCGGCTACCCATGGCCTGTTTCTTCGGCCTTGCAGCTTATATACTGTCCCTGTTCCGTTTGGTCGCTTTAAAGCCTTGCGCTTTTCGGTGCTTTGCTTTTTCCCGCATGTAGGGCAATACAAGGCACCAGGCGGAAGCTCTGCTTTGCATTTTATGCAATTCATTTTATTTCCCCCATTACAAAAAACCGCCTGGTTAATATCCAGGCGGAAGTTTTTATTCTGCAATGTTAAATGTCTGTTCCCCTAGATCGTCACCAAGAAGCCCTTTGGTTGCTTTTAAAAGTACAGGTGTAACAGTGTCATCAAGTTCGTAAGCTATCGCGCATTCTACGGTACCATCTTTTTTTATTTCCGCCATTTGCGTTTCGAGATAAGCGTTGTCTGGGAGAGTACCAACATTTAATTTGTTAATTGCATTAGGATCATTGTCTTGGATTGCGGTAAACATAGCCATCCACGATGTCAAGGGAGAAATATGTTCTTTTCCGCTTAAATTTGTTGTTTTAAACCAGAAAGCAATTACCGGAGCGCTGCCATATTCATTCCCGGTTTCTCCCACTGGGATAATTTTCCAATCTGTAATTTCGATTTTAACATCTTCGGCTAACAATACATTATCTTTAAAATAATAATCGCTTTGGGGTTCCGATTCCTTTGAACTTTCCGGCTGAGATTCAGAAATTACCTGGCTGGAACTTTCTGGATTTTTTTGCATAGAAGAATTTTTTGATTCCGAACTTGTTCCGCTGCTAGAGGAACAAGCGGCAAAGGAAATCATTAACATTCCTGCCAAAAGGCTACAGAAAAACTTTTTCATAAAAACACCTTCTTAAAAATAATTATATTATTTACTTCGACATGCTTTTTAGTTTTATATGCTAAACTTTTTTTATTCAAAAAAATTACTCTTTTAGGAGTGCTAACAATGGAAAAAACGAAAAAGATAAAATAGAATTTATTCGTCTTCTTCCCCGTCACCCGGAATTATTTGAGCGGATTCGGCAGATTTTAACACAGCCAGAGCCGCCGCGCGAAGTTGTGGAGAAGCTTTGTCATACAATTCAATAATTTCTTGTAGGTCTTTGCTTAGCCCCTCGCTTTGTGCGTGGGGTTTTTCTTTTTGCTCATCGCATAAACAAATTTTCGGAAAATCATCCCCTTTTAAATCGGATTCTGTTACACCAAATAATTTCAATACATTTTCTTTTAATTTTTTTCTAGGAACTCTTTCACCGCTTCTCCAATTTGAAATTGATGTTTGACTTACTCCAAGTTTTTTTGCCAATTTATAATTTGTAATTCCTGTTTTATCCATGGCGTAATTTAAAAATGATGAAAAATCCACAAAAACCACCACTCGAAATTGGAGTATTAACTACTAAACTTTCTATTGACTTATACTCCGAATTGGAGTATAATAAGGGGCATGATAAGCAATAAAAATCAAGCCACCCGCTAATTTACCGGCTGGATAAGATGTTTATTGCAATCTAGTTTTCCCAAAATTAGATTATCACATGCCACTAATTTTGTCAATAGAATAATCTAATTTGGAGGTGATTTTTTAATGTTATCTGAAAACCTGGCTCGGCTGCAAGCAGAGCGAGGAGAAACAAATTACAGGCTTGCAAAAATCCTTGGGGTACATCAATCTTCCATCGCCAATTGGAAGAGCGGAAAAATCGCCCCGCATCCTAAGCAGGCAGTCTGTTTCCAAATGGGAAGCGGGAATCGCGCTGCCGGAGACGGAAAAGCTTTTGCTGCTGGGGAGGCTCTTTCAGGTTTCCATGGATGTTTTGTTGAAAGACGAGTTAGAGGCCTCCGGGGTGAAGGAAGCCTCCGGCTGCGGCAATAGCGCCCTTACGGAAAAGAAGGCCGAAGTATATGAGGGGATCTTGGTCAAAGAAAGTGTAGCCGACGAAAGGATCATCGACCTGCTCCGTGTTCACAAAATAGAGTTGTGGAATACCGGCGGAACCCCCAAATATTGGACAGCCCTCTTTTTCACAAGCGACAGAAAAGATTTCCCGGAACAGGCTTCAAGGGCCATGAAGCCTTCTTCGGCCCAAGAGGGAAACTGGTTTGTAGATTTTAAAGGAGGGAACGAAAAGTACGTTGTATTTCAAAACAAAATTTTGAAATATACCATCGGTAACCAAAAAGAAAAAGAATGGGTGTGCGGGGAATGCCGGAAAATGGGTGTCCTCGACGGACAAATGGATTGGCCGGAATAGGGCTAGTCTCAGTGTTTTAAAATTTGTGGAAAGGAGGGGAAAGCATGGCAGTGCTATTGACTTCGGCAGGCTTGGAAACAAAAGCGCTTCAAGAAAGCTTTCTCAGCCTGATTACCAAAGATATGTCTGAGGTAAAGGCGCTTTTTATCCCTACAGCCGCTATTGATCCAGAGGCTATAGCGATGTTGCCGAAATGCAGGAACGATTTGTTAAAGTGCGGAATCTCCGATGAAAATATTACGGTGTATGACCTGCATACCGGAATTTCTCCGGAGGAGCTGCAGCGGTATGACCTGGTATATCTGTGCGGCGGCAGTACGGAATACCTGTTGGAAAGGGTGAATACTACCGGCTTTCATAAGGCCTTGAAAGAATACATCCAAAGGAATGGGCTTGTAATTGGGGTAAGCGCAGGGAGTATTATTTTCGCCGAAAATTTGCGTGGGAACCTGGGTTTGCTTCCCGCAAAGCTGGCGGTGCATTGTGTCCAGGGGGAAGAGCCGGGTAAGCTGACGAATCCCCTGAAGGCGGAAATACGGCTCACCAACACTCGTGCACTCTTGTGGAAGGGCGCCCCCGAAGGCTGGGAGATCGTAGGAGAATAAAAAAGAAGCTCGGCGGATATGGCTTCAACCGCCGGGCCTTTTTTTTGGTTTTTTTATTGTGAAAAATAAAAACCACAGGATATAGTATATGAGTAAAGATAAGACACAAAAAGCTTGTCGAATTTGCAATGTCAAAAGAGCTCGAAGCTCTAAAAATCCAGTATTTTTCCCGCTTTTCGCCTGCTTTCGTCAAGATATTTTTCCGGTTTTTTCCAGGAAACCCCTTGTCACTTGAAGACAACTATGGTAAAATTGTGTCACTACTAAAAAACCAGGAGGTCCTTTTCATGGAAAAACAGTTAAAATTACTAATTAGCGGGGAGGATGGCGAATGGAACCACGAGGCGCTGCAAAAAATAAAAGAGAAGGGAGGGACGGCTACTTTTGCAAAAAGAGATGGCAAAGAGGTCATCCGCCGGATCAAAGAAGAAAAACCTCAAGTTGTCATTATGGAAATGTTCATGCCGGGCCTTGATGCTCTTGGTGTGATGCACGCTGTTTCTGAAGATGGAAACCTTGAAAGGCCTATGTACATTGTTTCGGCTTCTTGCCCGATGCCCAGTTTGGAAAAAGAGGTTTTGACCCATGGCGCCTCTTATTTTGCCGTATCGCCTTACGACAAAAAAGAAATGGTGGAAAGGGTGTATTCTCTTTATTCCATGAAGGGAAAGCATTTTGATAATGAACCAGCTAGTCCCTCCCTGCGCGTACAGGTTACGGAGATCCTTCACCAAATTGGTGTACCGGCACATATAAAAGGCTATCATTATCTTAGAGACTCCATTATGATGACAGTGGAAAAGCCGGAAATCATCAATGGTGTTACTAAGATATTATACCCCACTGTGGCAAAGCAGTACAACACTACCAGTTCACGAGTAGAACGCGCCATACGGCATGCTATTGAAGTGGCTTGGGATAGGGGAAATGTAGATGTGCTGAATTCTTACTTTGGGTACACCATCCACAGTTCCCGTGGGAAGCCTACCAATTCGGAATTTATTGCTATGATTGCCGATAAGCTTACCCTTACGATTGCTTCCGCATCCTGACAAGGGTAATTATATTTCAGGGCGATAAATTTTTTTGTCACAATTTGTCGACGAATTTCACTTTAGTGTAAATAAAGCGTGAACAAACGAAAAAAACACAAAATGTAGTGGAAAAAAGAGAAGAAAGAGAGCTGTAACGTGACGAATTCCTAGCGTTTGAGAGGAGAACCTCCGGGAGTCGCCTGCTTGCAGCATGGTAATTTGCGGAGAACAGCAGAGGAAAAAGACAAGAAAAGAACGAGCAGGTGAAATTTTTCGTCTGCTCGTTTTTCTATCTTTTATGGGCCTTTCTTTGCTTACGCCTCTTTATGGAGCGGGTGTTCTATTTTACCTTCCCTTCTTAGTACATATACACCAGCCTTTTTCCCGTTTACCAAGGTGGAGATGTTCTTTTTTATGGAAAAGCCACCGGCGTGCGCCGCTGTCTCCAGCTCGGACTTTCTGGCGGAAAGCAGCACAATAACTCCTTCCGGTTTCAGAACTCGTTCCAGTTCGGAAAACATTCGCCGGTAGAAGGCGGCAATGTCTCCCAGCTCTTCATAATAGCCCCAGGGAGGGTCGGTAATCACAGCGTCTAAGGAATGGCTGGAGATATCGGCCATATTCAGGGCGTCACGCTGCTTCACTGTCACATGGGGAGCCTTCCAGGCGGCCTGCCGGGAAGATAAATAGTCCACCATCTCCCGGCTTAGGTCGGAGACATACAGGCGTTTGTAGGGGAAATGCTTTACAATTTGCTCCGGGATAGCCCCGTAGCCCGCAAAGGGATCCAAGACGAGACAGGAAGAATCCAGAGGAGCCATCGCGCACAGCAGATAGGCCAGCTCCGGCCGCAGTTCTCCCTGATGCAGTCCCTTTTCTGTAATCTGGCGTTTTGCCAAAAGGCGGCAAAAGTACCCCACCTGTTCCCGACGTACTAAAAACCAATATTCTGTATCCGGGTTTACTCGGTCTACTCGACAGTGGGTCAGAGAGGAAATCTTCGCTTCCAGCCGTCGGGTCTCGTTTTTATTTCCCCCAACGAATTGGTTGTTAAGGGAATAGCGGATGCGAAAGGAACCGGTGGCGGTGGGCAAGATTTTCAGCTTTTGAACCGCATGGACCATTTTGGGAAATTCACAGGCCGGACCTGTGAATTTTCTGATCACCCGAAAGCTGTTATGGAACACAAAGACCTTACGCAGCTCCTTTTCTTCCCCGGAAAAGCGGTAATAGAGCAGGCCATCCAGTACAGACAATACCTGAATGCCCGGCAAGAGCTTCTTTGCCACGCTGGGAAGAAGCTCGGAAAATCCTGTTGGAAAGGTAGAGATATATTCTGCCACGCTGCTGTAGCCCCTCCTTTCAACGCCAATACCAGAATATATCTAGTATAGCATAGAGAAAGGGGAAAGTTAAGTGGTGAACTGCCTTATAATTTTTCCCCACAGAGTGAAATGGCTGCTTACTTTTTTGAAAAAGGGAGAATACTTAAAAATAAATGACTGATTTCAGTCAAATTGAATCCAAGACTATCTGTATTCCAGGAATTTTCCAGGGGAATTTTGGGATTTGGGAAATGTGATGACTGATATCGGTCATTTTTATGAACGAAATCTCTTGAAAAGATTTGTCTAACCAAGTATGCTTGAGTGCAAGTAAGATGACTATTGATCTGCGCGATAGGAACAAAATATTGTATAATTTGTCGTTTTTCGGTAAAAAAGCTCTTTTCTTCGAAAGGTGGGAAGCCTGTGACAGTGCGGGAATTTGACGTTTTAAACTACATCAATCAGCATGAAATTGGTAGGACAGACAAAATATCCTGTGACCTGCAGATCAGTGAGAGTACTGTGCGAAGAGCTTTGGACCGGCTGGAGCAAAGGGGGCTTATCCGCCGTTTTCACGGGGGAGCCACTGTGATAAAAAATAAGGAACAGACCAAAGTGAATGCGAGGTTTGAAAAGTACCCCCAAGCCAAAACAGAAATTGCCCGTGCCGCCGCCGAAATGGTAAAAGAGGGAAATACCATCATTTTGCTGGGCGGCACCACAGTGGCCAATATGTGCAAGTTCTTACAGCGCAGACGTCTCACCGTAATTACCAATTCCATGCTGGTCTGGCAAATGCTGCGGGAAAACTTTGGAACCAAGCTCATTTTGTTGGGCGGGGAATATTCCCGGGAAGAAGACGAACTTCAGGGCTTCCTAACCAGCAGCACGCTGCAGCAGCTTGGCGCCGATTGGCTTTTTTCCGGAGCTTCTGCCTTTAGCGAACGCCGAGGCTTTCTTACGGACCACATAAATTCTGTAGAACTGTATAATAACTGTTTTCAATCTGCCAAAAGGGTAGTGATGCTGGCAGACAGCTCCAAATACAGCAAAAGCGGCCTGGCTGTAACGGCCAACTGTGAAAAGGTAGATTGCCTCATCACCGACAATGGGCTGCCGAAAGCTGCTTTGGGGAAGTTTGAGGAGGCCAGTGTCCAGGTGATTTTGGTTTAGCCGGCCCAAAAGGGAAGGGAGTAAGCCCTTGACACCGAAAGCTCAGTCATAGGAAAATCTGGCAGCACGACTTGCAGCTTCTCGCAGTGCTGCTTAGAGAAAATAAAAAGGAGGATCCGTTTTGGAAACTGTACAGAAGTACCTGTGTTATGAAGAGATCCACAGCCAGTATGTTCAGCTAAGAGAGACTATGAGCTATTTGAAACAGCAGCGAAATGCCATAAAGGCTTTTTTCGAAGAGAAAGGCGACGTAGTGTTCGTGGCCTGCGGCTCCAGCTACTGGTTAAGCCTTTCCGCGAAATCTACCATGAAGCTGAAAACCGGACGCAACTCTTATGCCATAAAAGCGGGAGATGTTCTGCTGGGGGAAAAGGAATATGAGGGAAGGTTTACTAACCCCACTTTTATTTGCCCCTCCCGTTCCGGTTCCACTTCGGAAGTGCTGGAAGCGATTAAGGTGTTAAAAAAATATTACCCCAATGCAAAACTGCTTTCCCTGGTAGAATATCAAGATTCTCCCTTGGAGAAAATATCGGACCTTTGCCTTTCCCTCAGTTGGGCCAATGAAAAGTCTGTATGCCAAACAAGATCTTTTTCCTGCCTGTACCTTTCCTGTGTTTTGATCGCCGAGTGTATTTCCGGGGAGAATGTGCTGTTTGAAGAGGCGGCTCGGTACCTGGAAAAGGCGCCGGAATACTATGAGCGGGAGATCCCCGTGCTGCGGGAGCTGGTGGAGAAAAACGACATTCAAAAGCTCATCTGCCTGGGAAGCGGCGTGCAATATGGCGTTTGCATTGAGGGCGCCTACATTGTCATTGAGGTGGCCGAATTTGCCTCCAATTATTTCCAGCTTTTTGAGTTTCGGCACGGCCCCATTGTACTTACCGATAAGAACACTGCCATTTTTTTGGTTTCCTCAAAAAAATCGAAGGAATATGAAGAAAAGATTGTGGGCGAAATCAGGCAGTACACCGATATGGTATACGGGGTTTCCACCGGTCCCATGCCGGGGACAACTCATACCTTCCAGTTGGAGGAAGATTATTCCGACGAAATTGCGGCCCTACATTTTGTGTTTTGTTTACAGTCGATTTCCTGCAGGATAGCGGTAAAGCATGGACGCAACCCCGACTCTCCCGGCGATCTGGTGCCGTTTATCCAACTGTGACCGCGGCAGAAATCTATGGCGTTCCAACCAAAAACGGAGGTGAGAAGAATCGGCAATGCTCAAAGAAGGTACGAAGTACTCACAGTGTTTGACACTTGTGTAGATCTCATTGTAGATCTAGGCAGCACTATGCCCGAATTTGACCAAAAGGAAAAATTGGTGAAGGATTTTGGCCTTTATATGGGAGGTTCTGCCTGCATCTTTGCGGCCCAATGCGCCAAGCTGGGGCTTTCCGCCACAGGCGTGGGGGTTTTGGGAGAAGATGCTTTTGGCACCTTGGTAAAGGAAACCCTGGCTTCCAGCGGCGTAGATGTTTCTCATATGAGAGAAGATCCCTTTGTAAAAACAGGGCTTGGCATTTCCCTGAACCGGGGAGCGGACCGCGCTATTTTGACCTACGACCAATCCATTCAAGCAGTGAAGGCCTCTATGGTCACCGACGAGCTTTTGGCCCAGACAGGACACCTGCACCTGGCAAGCTATTATTTGCTGGAAGGCGTGGCCTGCGAGGCGGTAAGCCTGCTGCGGCGCGCGAAAGCCCTTGGGCTCACCGTGAGTTTCGATACCAACTGGGACCCTTCGGAAAAATGGGAGATTCCTCCGGAGCTGTGGAAGCTTGTGGATGTGTTTCTTCCCAACGAAAACGAGATATGCCTGCTTTCGGGCCGGAAGGACCCGGAAGAGGCGTTGGAATACTTTCGAAGCTTGGTGCCTGTTGTGGTGATGAAACGAGGGGAAAAGGGAGCTGTAGCAGTTTCGAAAGACCAAAGGTTCAGCCTGCCTTCGCCTCCCGCTCAAGTAGCGGACACCGTAGGCGCGGGCGACAGTTTCGACGGAGGGTTCCTTTATGGATTTCTGCGGGGGTGGCCTTTGGAAAAGGCCCTGCGTTTGGGCATCCTCTGCGGTACTCACAATGTTTCCTGTTTCGGCGGATACGCGGGGCAGCTTACCAAAGAAGGCATCCGGGATCTGCTGGAGGAAAAATAAGAAATATCCGATATGAAAGGAGTTATCGTGATGAAAGTGAAAAAAATAAGCGTTTTATGTTTGCTGCTGGCCTTTTTACTGGTTCTTTCCGCCTGCGGAGGTCCCAGCGGAAACTCTGCTTCCCAAGGCTCTGGGGAAGGTGAAACGAAATCCCAAAGCACCGGGGAAGAGCCAAATACACAGGAAGAGAATGTGGCTCCCGGTCCTCTGGGAAAATATGACCCGCCCATACAGCTGGTTTCCGCTTTGGGTTCTTTGGATGCTACCGTAAAACAGACCGATACCGAAAACCCCGACGACAATGTGTGGCTAAGAGCCTACCGGGATGAGTTGGGTATAGAAGTTACGAACCTTTGGGCTGCCAATGCCGAACAGGGAAAGGAAAAGCTGAACTTGGCAATCGCCTCCAGCGAGCTTCCCGATGTGTTCCGGGTAGATCAAGTGCAGTTTGAACAGTTGTATCAGGCCGGCATGCTGGAAGATATCACCGCTGCTTATGACGAATATGCCGGTGATTTCATGAAGGACGTTATGACCAGGCCGGGCTCCGAGACCGCTTTGCAGGCTTGTTCCAGAGACGGCAAGCTGTATGGAATCCCTTACTTTTTGAATATGACTGACGACACCCGTGTGATCTATATTCGGAAAGATTGGCTGGACAAATTGAACTTAAAGGAACCGGCAAGCTTTGCCGATCTGGAGACGATTATGAAAGCCTTTAAAGACCAGGATCCCGATGGTGACGGTGCAGACGACAGTCTGGGTATGCTTTTGGACTCTTCCATCTTCACCCCGAACTCCGGTGTGTTGAAGGGCTTTATG
>CANSKS010000069.1 GCA_947647615.1 uncultured Neglectibacter sp. | reverse complement strand
CAAGGCCTGCCGCCCTGACTGGTGAGCAAGGTGCTGAATCTCCCCTTGGGAGATTATGTACAAGCCAAGACTTACGGCTCTATTATGTGCAAACCAAGGCCTGCCGCCCTGACCGGTGAGCAAACCAAGGCCCCTGCGCTTCCGCTATTTTTCCTTTTCCTTTCCAAGCTCGCAGAGGATCCGTTCTGCCGCCGCCCGCTTGGCGTTGGCCTCCGCCGCCAACCGCAGGGCTTTGCGGCAGAGAGGCTCGTCCCCGGCCAGGTCCTCTTCTAAAGAGCGGCAGACCTCTTCCATGGCCTGAGTATGGGCTTCCCAAAAAAACCGGAACAGCTCCTCCGAAATCTCTTCTCCGGAAAACAGGGTTTTAATGTCCTGCAGGGAAAGCTGGGGCTTCAGCATGCAGATCATCAAAAGCCCGGCCAGGTGGACCCGGCTGTACTTTTTCTTTTCCGGGTGGGGCAGCACCCCGTTTTTCACATAATTATTGATCATGGAATTGGTGAGCAAAGGGGCGTCCTCTTCCCTTTGAAACAGGGAAAGTCCTTCTCCCAAATAGAGGATCACCTGGTCCATGTAAAGGGGGATCTGGGGAAGCTCCTCCCATTTTGGGAACTCCCTTTCCCGGCCCTCTCCGGCCCAGCGGCCAATTCTTTCTTGCGCGTGTTCCAATGCTTCTTCCTCGCTTTTCCAAGTTTCACCGGTCAATTTTGCTTCGGGCCTGCCGGAGGCCGCCGCTTCCAGCAGCCCGGTTTTTCTCTATTATTCTATCACCGGAGGACGAAAAATGCTACCCTGTTTCTTTCCTCATTGCGTTATGGGCCCAAATCAAGTATAATACAAGAAACGACATAAAATTTTTGCCCTTTCGTGGGAATAACACAGATTTGGGTTTTTATAAAAGAAAGGGATCACAGTTATGGATTTCTCCAAAGAAACTGTTTTGGAGCTTCGAAAAAAGGTACTTCAAAAAGATTTCTCCCGTATGAACAGCCGCCAGCAGCAAGCTGTTTTTTGTACGGAAGGGCCCTTGCTGGTGCTGGCTGGGGCCGGCAGCGGCAAAACCACGGTACTCTGCAACCGTATTGCCAATTTGGTACGTTATGGAAAAGCCTATCACAGCGGCTTCCTGCAGGAAACCTTCACGGAAGAAGATTTTGCCGCCTGTGAAGGCTATTTGCAGGGCGCTCCCCTTTCCGACATCACTCGGGCCAGGCTTTCTGTTTCCGCCTGCCAGCCCTGGCGGGTGCTGGCCATTACCTTCACCAACAAGGCGGCGGGAGAACTGAAGGAGCGCCTTTGTCAAATGCTGGGGGAAGCGGGAAGGGACATTTGGGCCTCCACCTTCCATTCCAGCTGCGCCCGTATCCTTCGCAGAGATGGGGAACGCCTGGGCTACACTCCACATTTTACCATTTACGACACCGACGACAGCCGCAGGCTCATGAAAGAGGTCATGCGGGAGCTGGATATTTCGGAGCGGAGCCTTTCCCCCAAGGCCATTCTCCAGGAGATCTCCCGGGCCAAGGACGAGCTCACTTCCCCGGAGGATTACGAAAGCGGCGCCGGCAGCGACTTCCGCTTAAAGCTGGTGGCCAGGGCCTACCGGCTGTACCAGCGCCGCCTGGCCGATTCCGACGCCATGGATTTCGACGACCTTATCGGCAACACGGTGCGTCTGTTCCGCAAATGCCCCGAAGTGCTGGAATATTACCAGGATAAGTTCCGATATATTATGGTAGACGAATACCAGGATACCAACCATGCCCAATACGAGTTCGTCAACCTGTTGGCCCAAAAAAGCGGCAACCTGTGCGTAGTAGGCGACGATGATCAAAGCATTTACAAGTTCCGGGGCGCCACCATCGAAAACATTCTGAATTTCGAGCAGGATTTTCCCGGCGCCAAGGTGGTGCGGCTGGAACAAAATTACCGTTCCACCCAAAATATTTTGGATGCGGCCAACGCGGTGATCTCCCACAATGTGGAGAGAAAGGGAAAGAACTTGTGGACTGCCGCCGGGCCCGGCCGAAAGCTGGTGCTGCATACGGCGGAAAACGAGCAGGACGAAGCCGACCGCATTGCCCGGACCATTCTGGATGGGGTTTCCGCCGGCCGGAAGTTTTCCGATTATGCGGTGCTTTACCGCATGAATTCCCAGTCGCTCATGTTTGAACGCATGTTCGCAAAGCAGGGCGTGCCTCACCGAATTATTGGCGGAACCCGCTTTTTCGACCGTAAGGAGATCCGAGATATGATCGCCTACCTCAGCGTGATCAACAACCCGGACGATGAAATCCGTCTGCGGCGTATTTTGAACACGCCCAAGCGGGGCATTGGGGAAAAAAGTATCGATACTGCCGCGCAGATCGGCCAGCAGACCGGTGAAACTCTATTTGAAGTGATCTCCCACGCTTCCGATTTTCCCGCCCTTTCCCGGGCAGCGGGCAAATTCACCCAGTTTTCCAAGGCCATGGGGGAATACATAAAAAAAGAACAAACGGAAGCCTTTCTTCCCAGCCAGCTGTACGGGGAGCTGTTGGAAGGGATTGGCTACCTGGATTTTCTGCGGACAGAGGAACCGGAAAAGGCGGAGGACCGCATAGAGAACGTCCAGGAGCTTTCCTCCATGCTGCTGCGCTACGAAGAGGAGGCCGGAGAGGAAGCCAGCCTTTCGGGCTTTTTGGAGGAGGTGGCCCTGTTTACCGATATCGACAACTATGACACCGAGGCCGATTCTGTGGTGCTTATGACCATACATTCCGCCAAGGGCCTGGAATTCCCTGCGGTATTCCTGCCAGGTTGGGAAGAAGGGGTCTTCCCCGGAAACGCCGTGCTGTACGACCCCGGGGAGGTGGAAGAGGAACGGCGGCTGGCCTATGTGGCCATTACCCGGGCCAAGGAAGAGCTTTCCCTTTACCACGCGGAGTCCCGGATGCTCTTCGGTTCCACCAGCCATAACCGAATTTCCCGCTTTGCCGAGGAGATTCCAACGGAGCTGGTAGAGCACAGCCGTTCCCGAGAATATGCTTACCGGGCTGTCACCCTGCCCTCCTTTGGTGCCGGCCGGAATAACACCCCTTCCTCCTCCGGCACTTCCAAGGGTTCCGATTATGCCGCCCAGGTTTACCGGCCCAATCCGGTAAAGCCTGCCCCTCCGGGCACCTACCGGGTTGGAGATTCCGTAGAGCACAAGACCTTTGGAGTGGGCTTAATCCTCACCGCTACCCCCATGGCCAACGACACTCTGCTGGAAATTGCCTTTGAAAAGGCGGGCACCAAAAAACTCTTCGCCAATTTCGCCAGGCTCACTAAGCTGTAATAACAGTACTGTCTATGAAATCTCATTTTGAAAGGAGTCTCCGTGATGAAACAATGTCCCCGCTGCGGCGTCCTGCTGCCGGATCAAGAACCCTTTTGCCAAAACTGCGGCTTTGGCTTTTCCCAAGCCGTTCCCTCTCCCCAAGAGGGCGTGCCTGCGAACCCGGCGCCACCCATGCCCCCCGCCGCGCCCCCTGCGCTGGCACCCCGTTGGGTTTCCGGGCTGCCCCAGGGAGCCCTTCCCCGGCAAAGGCCCTTTTCCTGGGCAGATATCTGCACGGTACTGGGTTTCACCTCTTCTGTGATAGGCTACTTCTGGGCCAGCATCCTGTTGCTGCCTCTGGGCTTTATCACCTCCCTCCTGGGCTTCCGAGGTGACCGCACCAAGGGCCTGGCGGTAGCCGGCATTGTCATTTCCACCATTGGCCTGCTGCTCAAGCTGATGGCCATGTTGGACAGCGCCTCCCTTTTGCCCTATTGGATCACCAACGGTATTTGGTAAGTAAGAAGTTGTCCTTCGCCGCGCCTTTTTCCTCTTGACAATCTCTTTGAAATTGGTTAAAATAAGTTACTAAATACAGGGGAGTAGTTGGCGGGATACCGCGGCATTGCCAACATATTGATGAAAATCTGGTTTTGCCTGAAATAACGAGACCTGCGGAAAACAAAAGGGCTGTTTTCCGCAGGTCTTTTTCTTCCGGCGGGCCAAGCCTCTTTTTCCGGCCGCAGAAAAAAAAGGATGTGATGTTTCATGGGCTTCTTTGAACTATTCACTTTGGCAGTAGGCCTTTCCATGGATGCCTTTGCCGTGGCAGTGTGTAAAGGTCTGGCTCTAAAAAAGGCCACTCCCGCCGGTATGGCCCTTGTGGGGCTGTGGTTCGGGGGGTTTCAGGCCTTGATGCCTCTCATCGGCTACCTGGTGGGCGTGCAGTTCCGGGACCGTATCACTGCCTTTGACCACTGGATTGCCTTTATCCTGTTGGGGCTCATCGGCGCCAACATGATCCGGGAAGCCCTTTCCAAGGGAGAGGAGAATGAAGGAGAAACGAGCAACGGCTCTCTTTCTGCCCGTTCTCTGTTTCCCATGGCAGTGGCCACCAGCATTGATGCTTTGGCCGTCGGCGTGAGCTTCGCCTTTTTGAAGGTAGAAATTGTCCCCGCCGTGTCGTTCATTGGGGTGACCACCTTCCTGCTTTCTGCGGCAGGGGTAAAAATAGGCAATCTGTTTGGCCTGCGGTACAAAAGCAAGGCCGAACTCATCGGAGGTATTATTTTAATTCTCATTGGCTTAAAGATCCTGTTGGAACATCTGGGGTTCCTTTAAGCCGCCGGTACCAAAGAAAAGAGGGCAGTTTATGGTGCGGCAGCGCAAAATTACCTTTTCCGTAAACGGCTTCCCTGTAGACGCGGTTTACAGGGAAGAAAACATTCGGGAGCTTTTTTTGCCCCTGGTCCGGCATCTTCATGGTATGAGGCAGGAAAAGGGCGGGCGGCTTTTGGTGTTCCTTGCGGCCCCGCCCGGGGCGGGAAAATCTACCCTGGCGGCCTTTCTTTGCCATTTGGCAAAAGAAGGGGGACTTGGCCCCTTTCAGGCTCTGGGACTGGACGGGTTCCATTACCCGCAATCCTATATTCTGTCTCATGAAGTCTGCCTTCCGGACGGCAGGACTCTTCCCATGGCACAGGTGAAAGGCAGCCCGGAAACCTATAACCTGCCCCATTTCCGGAAAAAGCTGGAAGCCTTGAAAAACGGCGCCCCCCTTTGGCCGGTGTACGACCGCCGCCTCCATGATGTGGTAGAGGACCGGCTTCCTGTTTCTGCCCCTGTGGTGATCGTAGAGGGGAATTGGCTGCTGCTTTCCCAGGAGCCCTGGAGCAGCCTTTTTCCCCTGGCGGATTTCACTATTTTCATCCGGGCCCAGGAGGAGCTCCTGAGGGAGCGGCTCATCCTGCGAAAGATGCAGGGAGGTCTTCGGCGGGAGGAGGCGGAAGCCTTTTACCGCACCGGCGACGGGGTAAATGTCCGACGGGCCCTTTCGGAAAGCCGCCCCGGCAGCTTGAACCTGGTTTTGGATGGCCAGGGCTTTTTTCACGAACAGGAGCCTTCCTGTCTTACCGGAGAAAAGGAAGCTTCCTGCCCCTTTTAGAAGAAAAAAGAAGAAAGGACGTCGGAAGCTTCTGTTCGGCTCCGGCACCCTTTTCCTATTACTGGGAGGTGCTTACTCCGCTACGGCAGAGGTCATGGCAAAATATTTTTCGTTGGGAATATACTCCGGAATGCTGTTCCCGGAACCCAGGGCATAGCCCCCCTTTTCCTCGGCCAGCTCCAGCATGGCTCTGCTTCTCCGGATAACCTCCTCCGGCTCCGAGCGGATAAGGAAATCTACGTCGATCCCCCCTAAAATGGCGATTCTCCCACTCCAGCGGCGGTAGGCCTCTTCCACCGGCAGGATCACATCCTCGTAGGAATGCTTTCCGTCGAATTTCATATCCTCAATAATGTCTTCCATTACGGCCTCCAGGTTGCCGCAGGAGTGGAGGACAGCGGGCTTCCCGTTTTTATGGGCAGCCTCTACGATCTTCTTATGCCAGGGGAACACATATTTTCTCATATCCTCCGGAGAAAGCATGGTCTGGTTTTTAAAGCCCCAGTCATCGTTAGACATGACAATTCCCACAGAGTCGTATTGAGCGCCGGTTTCGTAGTATTCTGTCAAAATGGACCCCACCTTGTCAAATACCGCGGCAGCCAGCTCGGGGTCGTCATAAAGCAGCATACACAAATTGTCATACCCCACCAGGTCAATCACGTTTTCCAGCACCCCACCGGGACCGGAAAGCATAATCTTCATATTTCCAGGCAGGTACGGTCCTATTTTTTCCAACATAGAAAAATCCAAGGATGGAATGTGGGGCCACTGGAACTTCTCAAAGGTCTCCCAGCTGTCGATACACACATGTCCGTTAAGGGAAATGGTGTTTTTCCGTTCCTGCTTCGTAGAGTTAAACGAGATTTGACATCCGTAACTGTTCACATAATCGTAGCCGCAGGCGGCGTAGGCTTTCGCCAGGTAGGCCGTGTTCTCCAACAGACCTTTGCCCTGGGGCTCGGGCCCCGCTACCTCCCGGTACACGTTGCCGTTCATGAAAAACTCAAACAGCGTAGGGCGGTCCGGTTTTTCCCGGCGAAGTACTTTTAAGATGTTTTCAAAATTTGGTTCTCGATGAACTTTGTTCACAACATCTCCTCCTTTTTTTAAGTACTTAGGAAGATTTTAGTCTGTTCTTCTCCGTTTGTCAAATTCTTTTTTCTCCCCGTTTTTCCATTGACTTTTCTATTTTTCTGCCTTATGATATATTGGATTTGTAAACGATATTTTTCATAAAAGGAGTGATTCATATAATGAAGAAAAAAAGTTTCAAGCTTACCAGAAGTGAAACCGAAATTATGGAGCTCATGTGGCAGCAGAACCAGCCTCTATCCAGGTCAGAAATTATTGCCCTTTCCCAAGACCGAAGCTGGAAACCAGGCTCCATTCATATCCTGCTCAATTCTATGCTCAGCAAAGACGCCATTAAAGTAGCCGGATTCGTCCAGAGCACCAAGAATTATGCCCGTACCTTTGTTCCCACGCTCACTTCCGATGAATACTCCGTGATGCAAATCAAAAGCCGTTCCGGCTTTCAGGCGGATTCCATCCCTAACCTGGTGACTTCTTTGATTGAGGATGTTAAGGATCCTGAAATTTTGGACCGGTTGACTGCGGTAATCGAAGAAAAAAGAAGCCAGCTTTCGCCCGCGCTGCCCTCAAAGGACGAGATAGGAAATCAGCCTTGAAGAGGCAAAGTATCACCCCATTAAAAACGCTGGCCGTACTTGGGCGGCTTATCATAAAGAAACCAACGCCTGCCGTGAAGCGGATGCTTTTTGGCAGGTGTTTTTTTTATTGAACTTTACTTTTGGCAGACTTTCTCTTTTGTTCCAATATTAGCAGTCGCAACATTCTTTCGTTAATATTAGCACTCTCTTAATTACAGTGCTAATATTTACAATGCGTTCACAAAAATATCATAAAACTGCAAAAACTTGGGGGCATACTATAGTCGTAAAGAAAAGAGATGGTCCCGATGTACTACCATAAATCGCCGCTCAAAAAATAATTGGGGGCAAAAGGTAAAGCTCAAAAAAAGTACCGTTTAAAATGACACAAATGTTTGGAGGTATGGATTATGTTTGAATTATCCCGCAGAAATAACCATCATCAAATGCAAAATTACAATCCCTTCCGGGAAATGGAAGAATTGGAACGCAGTTTCTTTTCCAACCCCTTTGGCAGCTTCTTTGGCATGCAGGACCTGGCTGAGTTCAAAACCGATGTCACCGACGAGGGGGACCATTACTTGTTAGAGGCCGACCTTCCCGGATTTGAAAAGAAAGATATCCACCTGGACCTCAGCGGCGATACCCTTACCATCCATGCGGAACGCCACAGCAAAATGGAAGAGAAAGATCAAAAAGACAAGGTCATCCGCATGGAACGCTCCTACGGTTCCTATAGCAGGCAGTTTGACGTTTCCGGCATCAACACCGAGCAGATCAAGGCCAAATACGAGAACGGGGTTTTGCAGCTTACCTTGCCGAAACGGGAAAACGTCTTGCCCGAACCGAAAACCTTAGAAATTGAATAACACTCCGGCCGGTACTGTTTTGTACCGGCCCTTTGTTTTCTCTTTTGCCGGGCTGCTCCGGAATTTTCATATTGCGAAGCCAAAAAAACCGTGGTAGAATGAAAAGCAAGAGATCAAAACCTCTAGCTTTGGCATTTTTTTGGAAAGGATTGTGTTGAATATTATGGAATTTTCCCGTGTTACTCCGGAAAGTGTAGGCATCCCCTCCCAAGCTGTTCTGGATTTGTTAGACGAGCTGTACCGTTATGGCATCGAAATGCACAGCTTTATGCTGCTGCGCCACGGAAAAGTGTGCGCCGAGGGCTGGTGGAAGCCCTATGGACCCCAGATCCCCCATATTATGTTTTCCTTTAGCAAGAGCCTTACCTCCACGGCCATTGGTTTTGCCGTTCAAGAGGGTCTGCTTTCCTTAGACGACCGGCTGGTAGATCTTTTCCCCGATAAACTCCCGGAAAATCCCAGCGAAAATTTGCAAAAGGCCACGGTGCGCCATCTTTTGATGATGGGATGCGGCCATGAAACCGAAATCCCCGACCTGGGAAGAGGAGAACCCGATTGGATCGCCGCTTTCCTGCATCATCCCTTTGTCTATGAGCCCGGCACAAAATTCCTGTATAATACCGCAGGTACCAACCTGCTTTGCGCCATTTTAAAGAAAAAAACCGGAAAGCAGCTCACTGAATTCCTTCGTCCTCGCCTCATAGAGCCCTTGGGCATGACCGATATCCGCTGCCAGGCCTTGCCCGACGGTACGGAAATGGGGGGCGCCGGCTATTCCCTCACCACCGAAGACATGGCTCGCTTTATTACCTTTGTGGCCAACCGGGGCAATTGGGAAGGAAAGCAGCTCCTTTCCGAAGAATGGTTTGCCCAGGCCACCAGCAAACAAATCGAAAACCGCGGAGCCGGCTGGGATGGCGACCCCGATTGGCAGCAGGGCTATTGCTTCCAGTTCTGGCGCTGCCAGCCGAAAAACGTGTTCCGGGGCGACGGTGCTTTTGGCCAGTACGGCATTGTATTCCCGGACCAGGACGCCGTTCTGGTCATTACATCCGCTTCCTCGCGGCTGCAGGCGGTACTTACCGCTGTTTGGGAAAAGCTGCTGCCACAAATGGGAGAAGGCACTTTGCCGGAAGACCAGGCTCACTATCATGTGCTTTCTCACCGGCTGAAGAACCTGGAGCTTGCCACTATGTTGAGCACGCGAAATCCCGGAGCGGAAGCGTCTTTACATGGGGCAGTTTATCTCCCCGATGCCGAAACGCCTTCTATGGAAGACCTCATTGGCGGCGCAGGAAAATTCCAGCCTACCGGAGGCGTTTTGCAGGAGCTCCGCTTCCATTTCGTTGGCAATGACGACGTCCGTCTGCTTTGCCTGCAGGATACCGGGACCTTTGACCTGAAAATCGGTATGGAAGGCCACTTCCTGCTCACCGAGTGGAATGGCGTTTCCTATGGCGCCATTGGCCGCTGGCGGGCCGCCAACATCTTGGAAATAGAGCTGCGCAATACTCGTCTGGTCAGTGGTCACCGCTTTTTATTCCGCTTCCAGGGCCAAAAGCTGTTTCTCACTGCCGATTCCACCGTTCCCCTGGCAGGCGGTTTGGCAGATCCTCTTTTCCGGGAGCGCACTTTTACCTTAAGAGAAGGAGAGGCCAGCCTGAAAACGAAAATGTATTGGGAACAATAAAACACCAGGGCTTTTCTCCGGTTCGAGAGGCGGAAGGGATGCCCCTTCTGCTCATAGACCTTCAGCCCATTTGCTCCGAAAAAAGGGAAAACAAATCCCCCTCCCAAATGCCGGGAGGGGGTACTGTTTTTCTATTTGACGGTCGAACTTAAAGCAGCTCCAAGACTGCCATTTCCGCAGCGTCGCCTCTCCGCGGACCAAGCTTGGTCACACGGGTATAACCGCCATTGCGCTCCGCATATTTGGGAGCAATTTCTGTAAACAGCTTGTTGGCCACCGATTCCTTGGTGAGGAAGCTCATGACCAGGCGCTTGTTGTGCAGGTTATCTTCTTTGGCAATGGTGATCATTTTTTCCGCCATGGAACGCACCTCTTTGGCGCGGGTAGCGGTAGTTTCGATCTTGCCATTCTCCAGGAAGAAAGTCACAAGCCCCCGCAGCATGGCGGTTCTATGGGCAGTATCTCTTCCGAGCTTTCTGGTTCCCGGCATAGATATTCACTCCTAACATTTCAAAGTAGGTTATTATTCGTCATCTTTCCGCAGGTTGAAGCCCAAGGAAGCCAGTTTCCACACGACTTCTTCCAGGGACTTGCGGCCCAGGTTCCGAACCTTCATCATATCTTCCTCTGTCTTGTTGATGAGGTCTTCCACCGTATTGATGCCAGCCCGTTTCAGGCAGTTGAAGGAACGGACAGAAAGGTCCAGCTCCTCAATGGTCATCTCCAGTACCTTTTCCTTGCCGCCCTCGTCTTTTTCCACCAGCACCTCTGTGCTCTTTCCCTTATCGGAAAGGTCTACAAAGAGGTTCAGGTGGTCCGTAAGCACTTTTGCCGCAAGAGAAACAGCTTCCTGGGCGTTGATCACGCCGTTGGTCCAGACTTCCAGGGAAAGCTTATCGTAATCGATACTCTGGCCCACACGGGTGTTCTCCACGTTGAAATTGACTTTGAGTACAGGTGTGTAAATTGAATCGACCGCAATTTCCCCAATAACGCTGTCTGTCATGTTTGCCTTATTGCGTTCATTGGAGACATAACCCCTGCCCTTATCCATGGTAAGCTCCATATAGAGCTTGGCGCCCTCTCCCAACGTGGCGATGTGCAGCTCGGGGTTCAATACTTCAACCTCGCTGTCGCCCTTAATGGCGCTGGCTGTCACTTCGCAGGGCCCCTCGGCAGAAATTTCAACGGTCTTGGCGCCGTCGCAATGCAGCTTGGCCACCAGACCCTTGATGTTGAGTATGATCTCGGTAACGTCTTCCTTGACGCCGGGAATCGTGGAAAACTCGTGCAGCACCCCATCGATCTTGATAGATTTTACAGCAGTGCCCGGCAGGCTGGAAAGCAAAACCCTGCGCAGGCTGTTTCCCAACGTGGTGCCAAACCCCCTTTCCAAGGGTTCTACCACGAATTTGCCATAGGTGCCGTCTTCGGAAATTTCCTCGATTTCTATTTTGGGCCTTTCTATCTCAATCATCCGCGATCCTCCTTTTACACATAACAAAGCTTGCCAAAACGGTTCTTTCTATCCACACTGGGAGCATTACTTGGAGTACAATTCGACGATGAGCGTTTCGTCAACTTCCAAATCGATCTCTTCACGGGTAGGCATTTCAGCAACCTTTGCCTGAGCGTTGGCGGTGTCCACATCCAGCCACTTGGGCCGGGGTCTGGCGGAATTGGCCTCCAAAACCGCCTTGAACTTTTCGCTTTGGCGGCTGCCATCTTTGATGGCTACTGTTTCGCCAACAGCCAGCAGGTAAGAGGGGATATCTACCTTTTTGCCGTTTACGGTGAAATGACCGTGTACCACCAACTGGCGGGCCTCTGCCCGAGAGCTGGCCCAACCGCAGCGGTAAACCACATTATCCAGGCGGCTTTCCAGTAAGATCAGCAGGTTGTCGCCGGCCTTACCGGGCATTTTAGTGGCCATTTCATAATAATGGCGGAACTGGTTCTCCAATACGCCATAGAAGCGTCTTGCCATTTGCTTGGCGCGAAGCTGCATACCGTATTCGGAAGTCTTTTTGCGGCCCTGGCCATGCTGGCCGGGGGCATACGCCCTACGGGTGATCGCGCACTTATCTGTGTAGCATCTTTCGCCCTTTAAGAACAGCTTTTGGCCCTCGCGGCGGCAGAGCTTGCACACAGCCTCGGTATATCTTGCCATTTTTGAAACCTCCTAGTTATCGGTATTCCTTACACGCGTCTTCTTTTGGGAGGACGGCATCCGTTGTGGGGAATGGGCGTCACGTCTTTGATCATGCTGACATCCAGGCCGGCTGCCTGCAGGGCGCGGATGGCGGCTTCACGGCCCGCGCCGGGGCCCTTTACATAAACTTCAACCGACTTCATGCCGTGCTCCATGGCCAAGCGGGCCGCTGTTTCTGCGGCTGTCTGGGCGGCGAAGGGAGTGGATTTCCTGGAGCCGCGGAAGCCCAGCTCTCCAGAGCTGGCCCAGGAGATCGCGTTGCCCTGGGTGTCGGTAATCGTGACAATTGTATTGTTGAATGTAGACTGAATATGGGCTGCCCCGCGTTCAATATTCTTGCGCTCGCGGCGCCGACGGGTCACACCTTTAGTGCCCTTTTGTGCTGCCATTTCTAAGTCCCTCCTTACTTCTTCTTGTTAGCCATCGTCTTGCGGGGGCCCTTACGGGTCCTGGCATTGGTTTTGGTACGCTGGCCCCTTACGGGAAGGCCCTTGCGGTGACGAACGCCACGGTAGCAGCCAATTTCTATCAATCTCTTAATGTCAAAGGCCACATCCCGGCGGAGGTCGCCTTCTACATGGCAGTTCTTATCGATATAATCTCTCAGCTTCGCAGTATCGTCTTCTGTGAGATCTCTCACCCGAATGTCGGGGTTTACGCCGGTCTCGGCGCAGATTGTAGACGCCGTTTTGCGTCCGATCCCGAAAATATAGGTAAGAGCAATCTCGATTCGCTTATCTCTGGGTAAATCAATACCGGATATACGAGCCATTCTTACACCTCCATAGATTTGGCAAGGGCTTAACCCTGGCGCTGCTTATGCTTGGGATTTTCAC
>CANSKS010000068.1 GCA_947647615.1 uncultured Neglectibacter sp. | reverse complement strand
ACCCCAAGGGGAAAGCCACCCGCGCCGAGGTGGCGGTTATGCTTATGCGGTATTTAAGCAAATAAAGGGATCTGCGGAGTCCTGAAGTCTGCCACACCCCTTCAAGGATAAGCGGTTATTGTATTGCCGAGCCTTTGCTTCCGGCCCGGAAAAAAGACATAGTTAAGAAAAATGGCGGGGCACGGGAAAACCGTGTCTCGCCATTTGCCGCTCTAAATTGCCTCCAGTAAGCAGTGGCATGGGTTTAAATGATACAGAATAGATAGCGAACCTACTTTATTCTATCCTCCGAATCACCCCGCAGGCGATTTTTGTACCTGAGCTGCCGGAGGGCTGTGTGGTGAAATCGTCCGGGTGATCATGCAGAATGACGACTTTCCCAATGATATCGTCTACAAAGAATCGGTTGGTCAAAAAAGCGGATACCCCGAGGCCGTTGTTCCCAAACAGCGGCGGCAGGTCGCCTGCATGGTAGGGATGCGCACAGCCCTTTGGGTTGTAGTGGGACATAGCGTGGGGGAAGGGCTCCTCTCCGCTGTCCTCGCAGTCGGTTCCTTGATGAATGTGGAACCCGAAAATTCTATCTTGGCAGGGTTGGCTGGAAAGAGGAAGGCCTCCGATTTCGGCATAGGCGATCACGCCTTCGTTTGTCTGGTAAAACCGTACCCATCCGGTTATGTTGGGAAAGCTTTCGCTGCCCGTGATGTTGGCCTGGGCTTGGGGCCTGCCGCGCAATGTGGGAAGAAGGTGGAGATTAGGCATAGGGTCCATATGAGGAACGCTCCTTTCTCAAAAAGCTTTTATAAGTATTCTATGCAAAGGAAGGGGGCCGTGTTAGGGTAATGTGTCCCGGCTCAGCCGGTTCACAGCGCAGACATTTCCATTGCAATGCAGAAAGCCCTTTCCTCCGCTTGCGTCCCTTGCATTTACCCGCTGCAGGTAGTATACTCATCTCGAAATAAAAAACACCGCCTGGACACGGCGGCAGAAAGGGAACGCATATGACAAAAGATTTTTACCTGGGCAACCGCCAACGGCTCTACGGGCAGATGGCGAAAAATTCCCTGCTGGTACTGTTTTCCGGTACGGAAGTACGCAAAACCAACGATGAATTCTACCCGTTTTACACCAACCGGGACTTCCTCTACCTCACCGGCCTGGACCAAAAGGAGCTGGCCTTCATCGCCCGCAAGGATAAAGAGGGCCGGGTGGAGGAGAAAGCCTATCTTTTGCCGCCGGATCTTTTGACCGAGCGCTGGACAGGGGCCCGCATCACTCCCCAGGAGGCGGCGGATATCTCGGGTGTGGAGTGCGTGGGCTTTGTAAAAGAGTTCGAAGGGGAACTGCATCGCTTTATCACCACCGGCAATTATGAAAGTCTTTACCTGGACCTGTTCCGGGCTTCCCCTGCCGACCGGGATGAACCTGCCCACCGCCTGCTACAGCGGGTACGGGCGGATTACCCCTACTTAAAAATAGCGAATGCCAACGCTCTCATCCGCCGCCTGCGCACCGTCAAACAGCCCTGTGAGATCGAAGCCATTCGCCAGGCGGAGAAAATCACCTGTGCAGGCATCACTGCCATGATGAGGGCCTCCAAGCCCGGCATGTACGAATACCAGTACAAAGCCGAGTTCGACTACGTCCTGGGCCAGTACGGCCCGCAGGGTCCGGCGTTTCCTTCCATTATTTCGGCGGGGCGGAATAATTTTTGTATCCACTATTACGGTTATAAAGGCCAGGCTCTGGATGGCGACATGGTCCTCAACGACGTAGGCGCCTGGCACGACAGCCTCATGACAGATGTATCCCGCGGGTGGCCCTGTAACGGGAAATTCAGCGACCGGCAGCGCCTGCTGTATTCCTGCGCCCTGGCCACCTCAGACCATATGTTTTCCATGATAAGGCCTGGCATGCCCATGAAGGAGGTAGACGGGGAAATCCGGCGCTACAATGCCCTGCTCCTGAAAGAGGCCGGGGTGTTGGACGACCTGGCAGATATTGGCACCTACATGTGGCACGGTGGGGCCCACCACGTAGGCTTTGACGTGCACGACGCGGTGGAAGCGCCGGAGACGGTAGCCCCGGGCATGGTGTTTTGTGTGGACGTGGGCATTTACCACGAAGAGTGGGGCATCGGCTTTCGGCTGGAAGATAACTGCCTGGTGACAGAAGGCGGCTGCGAGAATCTGTCTGCCCTCACCCCCCGCACCATAGAGCAGGTAGAGGCTACTATGCGGCAAGGCTGCTAAATCGGGGGAACCGACAAAAATGAACGAAGTGTTGATGGTAGTCATGGCGGTGGGGGCTGTGTTGGGGGGCGTAGACCGCATACGGGGCAACAAATGGGGGTTCGGCGATAAGTTTGAATCCGGTTTTATGCTTTTAGGGCCCATGGCTCTTTCTATGGCCGGTATGATTTGCCTAAGTCCGGTATTGGCAGATCTGTTGGGGCGAGTGGTGGTACCGCTGTACCGGATAATAGGGGTAGACCCTGCTATGTTCGGCAGCCTGCTGGCTGTTGACATGGGTGGTTACCAACTGGCAAAAGAGCTGGCTGCTGACCCTCTCATAGGCAGCTATGCGGGGTTAGTGGTCTCGTCGGTGTTTGGCTGCACACTGGTGTTCACCATTCCCGTTGGTATGGGGATGATTCCAAAAGCAGACCGCCCCCTTTTTGCGAAAGGGATTATGCTGGGCCTGGCCGCTATGCCTCTGGGGCTGGTGGCAGGCGGTTTACTGACAGGCTTGAGCTTTGCGGCCTGCCTGCACCAGAATCTGCCCATATTCGCTTTGGCGCTGCTCCTTCTTTTGGGCTTGTGGCGGGCGCCCGGCAAAATGGTAAAGGGCTTCTGCCTGCTGGCCGAGGGTATACGTGTCCTGGTCACAATAGGGCTGGTGTTGGCGGCGGTAGGCTCCCTAACCGGATGGCAGCCCATAAAGGGCCTGGCCCCTATTGAAGATGCAATGGCTGTGGTAGCCTCTATCGGTGTGGTAATGCTGGGCAGCCTGCCCATGGCAGAGCTGCTCCGCCGGGGACTGAGCAGGCCCTTTGCCCGCTTAGGAAGCTTGCTGGGTATGAACCCTCAAAGCTTGACCGCCATGCTGGTAAGCCTGGTAAGCGCAATGCCCGCCTTGTCCATGTTTGAAGACATGGACAGCCGAGGCAAGGTGGCGGCAGGGGCGTTTCTGGTCAGCGGCACCAGCCTTTTGGCAGCCCATATGGGCTTTGTTGTCAGTACGGAGCCGGACATGCTGGCCCCTGTCCTTTGCGGAAAGGCTTTGGGCGCCATAGCCGCCGCTGTGTTGGCCTTGTGCGTCCGGGGGTCTACCGAAGCATGAACGCCATCCGTTTCTGCGTTTGTTACGAGCATTCTCCTGTTCCTTTTTATTACCTGAATGGTACAGGTTTATCTTTCCTTTTCAGCATACACAGTTCGGTAACTGTGGGTCTTCACATCTGCATTCGGGAAGGAGATATCATGCTAAAGTAGTGGAAACGCATTGCGCCAAACAGCCTTTTGTGATATACTTACTAAAATAGGTTGTGTCTTCCCGAACAGTGCCGGTGTCTAACCAAAAGGGTGGAAAACTGTGTTGCCACAGGCATTTGATCGGCAGGAAGCCGCGCGATTGACAAATTAGGATTCAGGAAGGGAATGTATATGTATCATTGCAGCCTCCGTTTCTATTTTTCGGGACGGCCCTGTAAAGAATTCGATATTTTAAAAGAGATGCCTCCTCTTGCGTGCTTTTTCCATGAATTCACCCAAAGCGACGGAGCAGATGCTCTTTTGGCTGCCGAAGCCGATGTCATACTGGCAATGCCGCCGGAGGGCCAAGGGCGGGAAATTTTGAGTACCCTGTTGGCTGCGAAAAAACAGAGCGCCCAGCTTATTTTGCTCACCGGGCAGGGGGAGTGTGATCTTTGGCCGGACTTGCTGCCGGAGTTGAGCGATATTTGGGTGTGTCCTCTTTCGGAAGAGGAGCTTCGGTTCCGCTTCGCACGCTGGCAGCAGAACTGCAAAACAGAAAAAGAACTTTGGCAAACGCGGCATTTTCTTGACGCTACCATCAACAGTGTTCCCAATTTGGTTTGGTATAAGCGTAAAGACGGCATTCATGAAATGGTCAATGACAGCTTTTGTAAAACTGTTGGAAAGGCAAAAGAGCAGGTAGAGGGTCAAGGTCACGCCTATATTTGGAATGTAGAGGCGGAGGATCCGGCATGTATAGAATCTGACTTGGAAGTCATGGGGAGCGGAAAGACCTGTATCTCGGAAGAATCCATCCAGACGGGTGAAGGGGAAAGACTGCTCACCACCTATAAATCCCCTTTGTACGATTTGGATGGCAGTGTTATGGGTACAGTGGGTGTAGCCATAGACGTGACCCAAGAACGGGCTTATGAGCAGGAGATCACACGGAAAAATCAAACGCTGGAACGGATTTTTACCACTATGGACTGTGGCGTGATCTATCATACCATCGATGGCTCTCGTATTATCAGAATAAACAGGGCCGCTTTGAAAATCTTGGGTTATGAAAACCAGGAGGAAATGGTAGCCGATGGTTTTCATATGGTGGCTGCCTCTGTGGTAGAAGAAGATAAAATTCTGCTCAGGCAGCGTATTCGATCCCTGAAAAGTGTAAACGACAGCGTAAATGTGGAATACCGTGTTCAACATAAAGACGGCAGCCTCCTGCACGTTTTGGGCAATATCAAGCTGGTACAGGAAAACGGAGAACTGTTTTACCAGCGGTTCCTTTTGGATATCACTGCCAGGAAACTGGAAGAAGAGCGGGAACGCGTGGAAGCAGAAAGGCGCCAAACAGAGCTGATGCACGCTCTGAGCATTGATTATAGCCTGGTATGCTTTTTTGATCTCGATACCGGCATGGGTACGACCTTGCGCTGCGATGATGATTCAAAAGATGTTTTCACCTCCGTTTTCGCCGGAGAGATTTCCTTTCAAGACAGCATGGAAAGCTACATACAAAGCGCGGTATATGCGGAAGACAAAGAGGTACTCCGAAAAACTTGTTCCCTGGATGAGCTTCGGCAGAGGCTTTCTCAAAAGAAAACTTATTACATCAATTACCGTGCTGTTTTGGATGGCGAAGTAAAGTATTACCAAATAAAAGCGGTACGAGCTGGTATTTGGGATGGCCACCGGGGTGTTGTTTTGGGGTTCCGAGATGTGGACAGCGAAATGCGCGCGGATCTGGAAAAGCAGAGACTGCTGGAAGACGCGCTCCTCCAAGCAAACCGGGCCAACAAGGCGAAAAGCACATTCCTTTCCAACATGTCTCATGACATACGTACTCCCATGAACGCTATTGTCGGTTTTACAAACCTTGCCATCAATCATGTGGATCATAAGGAGCAGGTAAAGGAATACCTGAAGAAGATTCTCACTTCCGGCAACCATTTGGTCAGCCTGATCAACGATGTGCTGGACATGAGCCGGATAGAAAGCGGAAAAATGCACCTGGAAGAAACGCTGTGCAGCCTGCCGGATATTCTCCATGGGCTAAACAGTATTGTACAGGCGGATCTGCGCTCCAAACAGCTGGATTTTTATATAGATACGGTAAATGTTTTGGACGAGGAAATCTATTGCGATAAGCTTCGCTTAAACCAGGTGCTTTTGAATCTTCTGAGCAATGCCATCAAATATACCGCCCCCGGCGGATCTGTCAGCATGCGGATCGCCGAGCTGCCGGGAGCGCCTACGGGCTATGCCAATTATAGGTTTCAAATAAAAGATACCGGTGTTGGTATGAGTCAGGAGTTTGTCAGCCATATTTTCGAGCCCTTTGAGAGGGAGCGGAATTCTACAGTCAGCGGTATACAGGGCACCGGCCTTGGAATGGCCATCACCAGGAATATCGTAGATATGATGCACGGCACCATTGAGGTGAAAAGCGAGCAAAACGTTGGCACCGAAGTCACGGTTTCTTTGACGCTCCGTCTGAATGCCGAACCCAAGAGCTTTCAGGAGATCTCTACGTTGAAGGATTGTCGTGCGCTGGTGGTGGATGACGATTTTAATACCTGCGACAGTGTCTCCTATATGCTGCAGCAGATCGGGCTGCGGGCAGAGTGGACTCTTTCCGGCAAAGAGGCGGTTTTGCGAACCCGTCAGGCCGTGATGCGCAAGGACGATTACCAGGTTTATGTGATAGACTGGCTTATGCCCGATATGAACGGCATAGAGGTGGTGCGCAGAATTCGGAAGGAATCTGATGCGGATGTGCCCATTATTGTCCTTACCGCTTACGATTGGTCCGATATCGAAGAGGAGGCCCGGGAGGCCGGCGTCACCGCTTTTTGCAGCAAACCGCTGTTTTTATCGGAACTCAGGGATTGTTTAAATTCCATTGTGACGAAGGAAGATAACGCTGCGGTTCGGCCTAAGAGGACAGATCTTTACACAGGGCGTATTTTGTTGGTGGAAGATAACGAACTAAACCAGGAAATTGCCACCGCTATTTTGGACGAGGCCGGTTTCCAAACGGATGTGGCGGGCAACGGGAAAATCGCCATAGATATGCTGCAGGAGTCGGGGCCTGGCTGTTACCGGGTAGTCTTGATGGATGTGCAAATGCCGGTTATGGATGGCTACGCAGCTACCAAAGCCATTCGCGCCCTGGAGGATCCTGAGCTGTCCTCTATTCCTATCATTGCCATGACGGCCAACGCTTTTGAGGAAGATCGGCAGGTGGCCCTCTCCTGTGGCATGAACGCGCATATCGCAAAACCAATCAATATAGAAAAACTGTTGGAAACGCTGGGTAAAATTTTGGAATGATGCTTCAAAAAACTACCGGGGCGTTCTGAAAGCCTTTGCCAAGTAGACACTCCCGAAATTTCTCTTACCGCCAGCCATGATTTCTGGTTGGCGGTACTTTCATGTCACGTCCTTTTTAAGCAGCTTGGCGGCCGGGAAAAGTCATGGCGGCTTCAGGGACAGAAAAAGAAAGCAATTCTAAAAAAATTGTTATTAAATTTGAATTTTGCCATAGTAAAATTTGGTAAGAGGTGTTATACTGTGGGCAGTTGCCAAATGGGGCGTTTTCGGGCCCCGGCGATTTATACTTTTTTGGAAGGCAAGGAGGATTCACCATGGAAATGGTATTGGGCGCTCAGCTTTTTACTTTGCGGGAGTACACACAAACGGCGGCCGACCTGGACTTTTCCCTGGCAAAGGTGGAAGAAATGGGCTATACCACCGTGCAGATCTCGGCGATTGGCCCCATTCCGGCGGAACAGGTGCGGGAAATTTGTGAAAAGCATTCCTTAAAGATCGTTTTAACCCACACCGACCCGAACCGCATTTTAAACGACACCGAAGCAGTGATTCGCGAACACGATATCATGGGCTGTGATTATATTGGCATTGGTATGATGCCCCCGAAGTACCGGAACCCCGAATGGCTGGAGCATTTTGCCAAGGATTATTTGGAACCGGCAAAAAAGATCGCCGCGGCAGGTAAGCTCCTGATGTACCATAATCACAATTTGGAATTCCAGAAGTTTCATGGAAAGCTGGTTATGGAGACCTTAATGGAAAGCTTTGCCCCTCAGGAAATGGGGTTCACCTTAGATACCTACTGGGTACAAATGGGAGGAGCCGATGTGTGCGATTGGATTTGCCGTTTGGGCGACAGAATCCCTTGCGTACATTTGAAGGATATGGCGGTGCAGGGTATGGAACCCATTATGGCTCCGGTGATGGAGGGGAATATCAACTTCAAAAAGGTGATTGAGACCTTAAAGAAGACAGGAAAAACAAAATATGTTTTGGTGGAACAGGATGTTTGCCAGGGCAGCCCCTTTGACTGCCTGGAAAAAAGTTATCAAAACCTTTGCTCCCTGGGTTTGAGGTAATAGGCAGTCACCAAAGGATCCACGTTTCGAAGCACAAAAAACCAAAAAGCAGAAAGGCGATACAAGATTATGGAAAAAGTAAAGCTTGGAATAATTGGCGCGGGCAATATGGGCAGCGGCCACATCTCCAATATTTTGGCAGGGAAGACTCCGGAAATTGAACTGGTGGCCGTAGCGGACCGCCGGGGAGTGCGCAGGGTCTGGGTAAAGGAAACAGTACCGGAAAATGTGAAAATTTTTGAAGAGGGTACTCAGCTAATCGAATGCGGCCTCTGCGATGCAGTGCTCATTGCGGTGCCGCATTACCAGCATCCGGTGCTGGCAAAGGAAGCCTTTGCCAAGGGCCTTCATGTGATGTGTGAAAAGCCTGCCGGCGTCTACACCAAGGCGGTAAGGGAAATGAATGAGGCTGCCGAAAAGAGCGGGAAGGTCTTCGCCATGATGTTCAACC
The DNA here is from genome assembly GCA_947647615.1 of uncultured Neglectibacter sp. GTDB lineage: Bacteria > Bacillota > Clostridia > Oscillospirales > Acutalibacteraceae > Acutalibacter. The sequence goes on along the minus strand of CANSKS010000068.1, from coordinate 4,481 downwards.
AGCGTACCAACTGCGTTTACCGGAAAATGCACGAAATGGTGTCTACCGGCCAGTTGGGTGCTCTAAAACGAGTAAACTGGATTATCACCGATTGGTACCGCACGCAAATCTATTACGATTCCGGCGATTGGCGGGCTACCTGGGATGGAGAAGGCGGCGTGTTGCTGAACCAATGCCCGCACCAGTTGGACCTGCTGCAGTGGATTTGCGGGCTGCCCAAAACGGTACAGGCCTTTTGCCAGGAAGGAAAATGGCACGACATTGAGGTGGAAGACGACGTGACCGCCTATTTGGAATTTGAAAACGGTGCCACCGGCGTATTTGTCACCACCACCGGTGATGCTCCCGGCACCAATCGGTTTGAGGTTACCGGTGAACTGGGAAAGCTGGTTTGCGAAAACGATACGCTCACTTTTTGGAAGCTTTCCCAAAACGAGCGGGAGTTCTGCCGCTCTTCAAAAGAGGGCTTTGCCATGCCGGCCTGTGAAAAGCTTATCGTGGAAACCGATGGGCAAAACCTCCAGCATATAGGCGTTTTGAATGCCTTTGCCGGAAATATTCTGCGGGGAGAACCGCTGGTAGCCGATGGCAGAGAGGGAATTCGCGGGCTCACTCTTTCCAACGCTATGCACCTTTCCAGCTGGTTAAAGCGGCCGGTGGAAATCCCCTTTGATGAAGATCTATTCTTGGCGGAACTGGATAAACGCCGCCAGAATTCCCGGAAAAAGACCGGGCAGGACCTCACATTTTCTACGGAAGGGACTTATTAAACTATGGAAAATATCATTCTTTCTGGCTTTTCCGATGAAGTCTGCGAGGAATTTGACGGACAGCTGGCGGCTATGAAGGAGTTTGGCCTTTCTCACATTGAGCTGCGGGGCGCCGATGGCGTGAATGTCTCCGATTTTACAGAAGAAAAGCTGAAAGAAATTCAAAAAAAACTTTGCGCTGCCGGAATAGCAGTTTCTTCCATTGGTTCCCCCATTGGAAAAATAGGTATCGGTGACGATTTTGCCTCCCATCTGGAAAAGCTTCGCCGCACCATATCCATTGCCCAACAGCTGGAAGCTCCTTACCTCCGTATGTTCAGCTTCTATTATCCCAAAGAGGATGAGCCGGAAAAATACCGGGATCAAGTGTTTTTCCGTATGGAAAAAATGGTGGAGCTGGCCCAGCGGGAAAATATGGTCTTGCTCCACGAAAATGAAAAAGGAATTTATGGCGATTTGGCTCCCCGCTGTCTCCAACTGATGGAAAGGTTTTCCGGCCCAAACTTCCAGGCAGTGTTCGATTTTGCCAACTTTGTGGAATGTGGCCAAGATACCCTTGAGGCCTATGAACTGTTAAAGCCTTACATCAAGTATGTGCATGTAAAAGATGCGCTGAAGGAGGGGAAAAAGATCGTTCCCGCCGGGAAAGGCGATGGCCATGTGGCGGAAATTTTGCGCGACCTGGTTCAGAGCGGGTACCAGGGTTTCCTTTCTTTGGAGCCCCATTTGGTGGATTTTTCCGGGCTGGGCTCTTTGGAGCAGGACCCGAATAAGCGGGAAAGCCGGTTAGACGGAAAAAGTGCCTGGGGGCTGGCCTTGAGTTCCTTACAGGAGCTTTTGAAAACCATAGGTTAAGCCGTTTTTTAAAACCATGCCATTGGAAATAATCATAGAGAAAAAAGGGGATCACCATGAGAAAGAAGAAAGCCGGTATTGTGGGATGCGGGGGTATTGCCCAGGTCCATGCCAAGGCTTTGGCGGGAAGTGATTTTGCGGAGCTCATCGCCTGCGCGGATATCCGCCCGGAACGGAGCGAAGCTATGGCGCGGCAATATGGCCCAATGAACGCCTATCCCTCTTTAGAGGAAATGCTGGAAAAGGAACCCATAGAGGTGCTGCATATCTGTACGCCCCACTATTTGCACACGCCTATGGCGAAGCTGGCAGCGAAAAAGGGGATTCATGTTTTTACGGAAAAACCTCCCGTCATTTCTTGGGAACAGTGGATGGAATTTTTGACCTTGGAACAGGAAAAAATTCGGGTAGGCGTATGTTTTCAAAACAGGTATAACCGCAGCGTGCGGTACTTAGAAAATCTGTTGGCTTCGGGGAAACCGGGAAAAATTTTAGGGGCTCGTGCGTTTGTCACTTGGAACCGCAACGTCCCCTATTACACGGAAAGCGGTTGGAGAGGCTCTTTGACCACCGAAGGCGGTGGAGTGTTGATCAACCAATCGATCCATACCCTGGACTTGATGGTCCGGTTTTTGGGAAGGCCCCAGGCTGTAGAGGCTTCCATGGCAAACCGCCATTTAAAGGGTGTAATTGAGGTGGAAGACACCCTGGAAGCTTATCTTGAGTTTCCGGGGGCCGACGGTCTGTTTTACGCCACCACTGCCTATTGTGCCGATTCTCCGGTGCTTTTGGAGCTGGTCTGTGAAAACGTTACTTTGCGTATGGAAGAAAGCGAAGTGACCTGCCTGTGGAAGGATGGACAAAAAGAAAGAATTTCTTTTGAACAGCCAGTTGCTCAGGGCAAGGCTTATTGGGGCGTGAGCCATGAGGTGTGTATTGCCGATTTTTATGAGGCTGTTGACAGAGGATTGCCCTACCAGAACGACATCGAAAGCGTGAAAAATACTGCCGAAACCATGCTGGCTGTTTACAGCTCCGCCAGAGAGGGCAGAAGAGTGACTTTGGACGGCAAGGCCCAGTGAGCGCGGCGAGGCCATAAAATTTGCGCGCCTAGTCTTGCTTCTGATCTCGTATCCAATGAGATGTTCAGAGTGGGTTACAGCGGTCCGTGTTTTGACGAGGTAAGGCAGCGTTACCGTTTTCGTGGTGGCGCTGGCTTACCTCGTCTTAGTTTGCAGCTCCTATCTTATGGCAGCGCTTTTCTCTTCCTGTGTGATACGCGAATTTCTGCTAAAAATAAAGGGGGCCAAAACGATTCTCTTTATCTGCCTTAATTTTTGACCGCATATGCCGATTATAAAATAAAAGCTATAGAAAGAGAGCTTGACAAGCTATGGTTACCGCAATATACTTGCGACAGACAGACAGACAGACAGACAGACAGACAGACAGACAGACAGATAAGGTAAGGTAAGTCTGCCTTTTTGTGCTGTCTTGCCGCTGAAAATATTGCTTTACCGGGCGTGTTGTGCCTGCGGTTTGCCGCAGGTGTAATGCGCCTTTCTACATTTCCGCAAAGGCAAAGGGGGGTAACTTCTATGACAATCACACAGATGGTACAGAACCAACAGCAGCAACGCATTGGTGAGCTGGCCCAGAAGCGGCAGGGCAAGCCTCATGTCAATCCCTACGGCACACCCGGCATGAGCTTGAACGATGCCGGCGACTACCACAAGATTGTCCCCGTGGACGGGGACGTGGTGCAGCAGGTCAAGCAGATTGCCTTCGACCACATGAAGAACGGTTACGGGATCAGCGATGGCGAGGACATCAGCAAGGTTATCCGGGACTATACCCTGTCCCTGGCCCCTGAAAAGCGGTTGAGTGCGTCATGGACGCTGAATGAGATATTCCATAGCGAGGCCACTCGGCTGGGAGAGTTTGTTCACCAGCAAGATCCAAACTGGGATTGGGGTAAGCCCTTTGATACCAGCATTCTGGACAGCTACCGGCAGGGTGTAGATACCAGGATATAGTTTTGTAAGAATGCCAATACGGGATGTCTTGATTTCATTTGTTTTATTTCGTTATCTTAAGGGAGGGTTTTATTATGTCTATGCCAACTATTTTGCCTTCGGGCCAGCTCCATCCGAATCTGTTTAACGGTCCCTTTGTTAAGTAAGTTGACAGTAGTACGTCCACAGCCATAGGCGAACCCGGCGCAAAAGTCCACGGTGGTACGGCGGCGGAAAAGGACAACAAAATCTGGCTTGAGAATCAGGACAGCGTGATCGATCTCTCTGGACGTTTCAGCAGCAAGAGGGTCGATTCCTATGATGGCAAAAAGGTCGTAGAAAACAAGGGCATGGGGCTTATTATCGAAACGATCCAGCCCGGTGTTTTTACTGCGGAGGATGCAAACAAGTCTGCGGCCTCCGGCGAGGCCACTCATGGCTTCTTCTACCGCAAGACAGATTTCCTGTTCAGCGCCGCTCAAGAATACACCGCCCTTGGCGAAAACGAGGTGTTCCGCCATCGCAACATCGACGATGTGAACTTTGTTCGGGACACGCTGGACTTCTTCACTGACGGGAATTACACCCAGGCGGATGTGAACCGTGTGCAGGATCAGATGACGGCGGTGGTTCGGGAACTGGCCCAGCAGATTAAGGACGGCGGATCGCCGGATTTGAGCAAGGTAAAGACCACTCTGAGTGTGGGCGGCGGTGAGGTTTCTATTTCTCAGCTTCTGGAGATGCAGAAAACAGGGCGGGAATTGTCAGAGTCCTTTAGCGGGATGACCTCCGGCTCCCTGACCGGCCATAATATTGAGGCGTTTGCAGAAATGGGAATTGC
>CANSKS010000067.1 GCA_947647615.1 uncultured Neglectibacter sp. | reverse complement strand
TTATTGCGGGAAGCTAACTGGAAACGTGGGGGTTACAAAGGGGCGAAGCCCCTTTTACAAAGAAAAAATAAAAACGCAAAAAGCAGCAGCTCCTGGCAAAGGCAGAAATTATGTTTTGCGTAATGGAAAAGGTGGGGTAAAGCCCATGGAAAACAATCCCTCAGTCAGCTTTGCTGACAGCTCCCTTTGCACAAGGGAGCCTTGGGCGTTGCCGTGACGGAGAGGGTTCCTACAAAAGCAAGTTACCTGTTTTGGTAAAAGTGCTAGATGAAAAGTAGGGCCTCGATTTTCATTTTAGTGAGCTGAACGAATAGAAATAAAACAAGAAAGGTGATACCGCTAGGTACCACCTTTTAATTTTTCTTTAAGAGGAGCATTTTTCCATATTTGCTAAAGCATACTCGATCATCTGGTTTAGTAACTCATTTCGGCTAAGGCCAAACTCAACTGCCCTTTCGTCAACTTCCCGTAGGGTATCGATTGATATGCGCATAGATATAACATCCTTTTCCGGCTTTTTCGGAATAAATTTCGGCATGATACCCTCCCTCCTCTTGACAAAATTATATTCTTTTTGATATAGTATTGATATATTCTAAAATAGATATTCAAATTAGAATATAAAACGAGGATTTTGTGATAACATGGCGATGTACAACGAGCTCCCAACAGCCCCTTCGAAATGAGCGGCGGTTCCGGTGAAAAAAGAAAGGGTGTGCGATGTGGCAAGCTTCAAAACCGATCTACAAAAAATGCTCCGCAATGTCCGCCTGGCCTGTGGTTTTACCCAGGGCGAGGTGGCCAAGGTGTTAGAGGTGAACCGGTCTACCTATACCTATTACGAAAGTGGCAGAACCAGCCCGGATTTGCGGGCCCTCCGCAGGCTGGCAGCCTTGTACCGGATTCCTGTCGCAGCTTTCCTGAGCCCGGAGGAATATGCCGGTATGGAGATAGGCAGGGTAAAAATGAGAAGCGAGCCCTGCGCTCTGCCCGACCCCCAGTGCATTGGCGAGCTTACCACAGAGGAAAAACAGTTGGTAGAAGAATTTCGGCTGAAAAAGGAGCGTGAGTTATATGAGTGAATCTCTTTTGGAAGATCTGCAAATCACAGTAATAAAAAGCACAGCAAGCGACCTGCGAAAAATGTCGGAAGAATATGGGATGTCTATTGGTGAAGTGGTAGATAGGCTCATGGAGCGCTTTATTTGCGAAGACCCCGAAGCAGTGGTTTCCCTTATCGCGGGAGAGATCTTGGTCTTGACCTCCAAGCTGAGTAAAGAAAACCACAGTAGAGTGATGCGGGAGATCACAGAAATGCTGTTGATGGGCTTTGAGCCGGAAACCATGTGCGAATTAGTAGAAGAGGCGAAACGGCAGCAAGAGGATATGATAAAACAACTTTCCGCTTTTCCGCAAGAACAATATGTCACAACAATAGAGAAGCTGCGGGCACTGGAAGAGCTTGAGGAACGGCAAAGGCCCGGTGCACCGTAACCATATGCCTCTTGGCATATGGTTTTTCTTTTTTACGGCCATACCGCCGCCTCAAAAAGGGATAGCTTCCGCCAGGGCTTCATGGTATAATGGAGCCGTTATGAAAGGAGGCCGGTCATATGGATTACCAACGGCTTTGCGAGAAAAGGGATCGCCTGCAAAAGGCATGTGCCCGTATACCGGAAGATATTATGAGCACTTTTGAAAAGAGCTTTGAAGTAGAATACACCCACAACTCCACCGCCATTGAGGGCAATACTCTTACTTTGGTGCAAACCAAGGTTATTTTAGAAGACGGCCTTTCGGTAGGCGGCAAGACACTGCGGGAAATCTACGAAGTTGCCAACCATGCCCGGGCCTTCGGCTATGTGAAAAGCTGTGTTGCTTCCGGTTCCCCGCTGGGAGAAGACATTGTAAAGGAAATCCATGCGAGGCTTATGGAAAACATTCAAATAGGCGGCGTTTACCGGAATATGGAGGTACGCATTACCGGCGCCGGCCATAAACCTCCGTATCCCAGCGAGATGTACCGGCAAATCAAAGAGTTTTTTGCCCTTCTTCCCCAAAAAACAGAACGGAACAGAATAGAATTGGCTGCCTGGACCCATGGGGAATTTGTGCGCCTCCATCCTTTTTCGGATGGCAACGGCCGTACTTCCCGGATGCTTATGAATTATCAGCTCATGGCGGGAGGGTTCCTGCCTGCGTCTATCGCGAAAGAAAACCGGCTGGAATATTTTGAAGCCTTGGACGCCTATGGGGCATCAGGGGACTTGGAGCCTTTTGCCGAAATGCTGGCCGGCTTGGAAGAGCAGCGGCTAGATGAATATTTGAGCATTACCTGCGGCATGGCATAAGAAAGACCTGGCTTGACATGGGCTTTGGAACGTGCTACGCTAAAGAAAATTTTGGAAAGAAGGGATGGGCATGTTAAAGGAATACGCCTGCTCCCAGGTCCCTCTGCTGGTACACGGCAGGACTGCCGGGCAGCGTGATCCTCTCACCTTGTTCTGGACAGCCTCCGGCTTTGAGCTGCGGGCCAAAAGTGCCGAACTTTGGGTGGAGTTAGAGACGGACTACAGTGACGATTCCGCCGAAATTTGGGTGAGCACCAGGGTAAACGGCGCCTGGATTAGCCGGCAAATGTTGAATAGAGGAAGGCAGTGGCTTTGCCTGTTCCGGGGGCGGAACCCGAAAGAGGTCAAAGAAGTGCGGTTGTGGAAAGACACCCAGGCCATGGCCCAAGACCCCAAGTGCCTTTTGCAGGTCCGCGCTTTCCGGTGCGATGGAGAATTTTTGCCTGTTTCGCCCCGGGAAAGAAGGCTGGAGTTCATTGGCGACAGCATCACCTCGGGAGAAGGCGCTATTGGCGCGATACGGGAAGAAGACTGGGTCCCTATGCTCTTTAGCGCGGAAAACAATTACGCCGTCATGACGGCGGACCGACTGCATGCCGACCTCCGGGTGATTTCCCAAAGCGGATGGGGCGTGGTGTGCGGCTGGAACAACGATCCTTCCGCAGCGCTGCCTCCCTATTACACACAGGTTTGCGGGCTTTTGACGGGGGAGCGGAACCAGGCCTTGGGTGCCCAGCAGGAAAATGACTTTTCTGCCTGGCAGCCGGACGCGGTAATTATCAATTTGGGTACCAACGATTGCGGAGCTTTTTCTCAGCCACCCTTCCAAAACCCGGAAACAGGGGAACTGTTCGCCAATAGAACCAGGGAAGACGGCAGCTTTGAGCCGGAGGACCTGCTACGGCTTCAAAAGGGCGTGAAGTGCTTTTTGCGGGTGCTGCGCGGCAAAAATCCCAAGGCCCTGCTGCTGTGGGTTTATGGCATGCTGGGCGAAGAGCTTTCCGAAACGATCTCGGCCGCTGTAGCGGAATATGCCGAGGAAACAGGAGATCGAAAGGCTTTCTATTGTCGGCTGCAGGATGACGTCCGGCACAGGGGAGCGCGAAACCATCCGGGCCGTGAGGCTCATGTGCTGGCCGCGAAGGAACTTTCTCAAAAGCTCTGCCAGCTGCTTTCCTGGACGGAAGAAAAGCAGGAATAACGGCGTCATGGCCGGGCTTCCGGCAAAGCGAAAAGGAAGGTACCTTATTCGGGCTTTGAAAAAACCGAAGAGGGAGTCCGCTTTTCTCTGCCCCTCGTTTGTCCTGTTTTGGCGGAAAGGCAAGAAAGGCACAGATACATCAAAGGGGTAACCCTCGTGGGAGGAAAACAACGGAATGAGGTCTAAACAAGAGAGGTTCAACTGGAAAAAATTTTTAAAAGAGCTGGCGGTAATCGCGGTACCGGTGGCCCTGCAAAACCTGCTCACCACCACGGGCAGTATGATCGATACCATGATGATCGCTCCCTTGGGGGAAAATGTGGTGGGAGCGGTAGGGCTGTGCGCTCAGTTTTCTTCCTTAATGTTTTCGAGCTATTGGGGCTTTGTAGGGGGTGGTATGCTGTTCTTCTCCCAATATTGGGGCGCGAAAGACGAAGGCAGCATCAACAGGGCCTATGGCACTACCATGGTATGTCTGGTTTCGGTGGGAGTCTTGTTCGCTTCGGCGGCTACCTTTGGGCCAGGGCTCATCATGAGGGTGTATACCGACAAAGCGGTGATCCAGGAAATTGGCACAGAATATCTTAGCATTATGGGAATCTCTTACTTGGCCACCGTATTCGCCACAGGCATGAGCGCTCTGCTGCGGTCTACGGAGCGAGTGAAAATCCCGTTGGTGGCGGCCATTTGTTCTGTGAGCTCCAACGTGTTTTTGAACTGGGTTTTTATCTATGGGAAGCTGGGCCTTCCCGCCATGGGGGTGCGAGGCGCTGCCCTGGCCACCTCCTGCGCGGGCCTTGTAAATGTGGGAGTCATTTTGCTGCTGGCAAAAAGGGTGGGCTACCCCTACCTGTTCCAGCTTCGTTTCCATTTCCGCTGGAGCCTCCCCTGGCTAAAGGAATATTTCGTGAAGTGTTTCCCCATCCTCTGCAACGAGCTTTTGATCGGGGTGGGGAATATGGTGATCAATATTGTGCTTGGCAGGCAATCGGAGCAGGCCATTGCGGCCATCGCTGTGTTTCGGGTGCTGGAAGGGCTTGTAATCGGGTTTTTCGCTGGCTTTTCTAACGCTGCTTCCGTGCTGGTGGGAAAATGCGTGGGCGCAGGAGAACTGAATGTTGCCTACCAGCGGGCAAAACGGCTGGTGCTGGTTTGCGGCGTCACCATTTTTTGCCTGGTGCTGGCTCTCATGGCTCTTCACAGGCCCATTCTCACGGCTATGAGCCTGAAGGGGGAGTCCTACCGTATTGGTGTACAAGTGCTTTCCGTATATTGCATAGTGGCGGTATTGCGCATGAGTAACTGGATTCAGAACGATACCTACCGTTCCGCAGGGGACGCCGCCTATGGAACTATTTTAGAGATCGTCTTTATGTATTGCCTGCTGCTGCCCTGTGTCTGCCTCAGCGGCCTCGTTTTTAAGCTGCCCTTTTTGATCACCTTCCTCTGCTGCTACATCGACGAGCCCATACGCTTCTGCCTGATGCAGCGCCACATGTACAGCGGGAAGTGGATTAAGCCCGTGACGGAACAGGGAAAGGCAGAATTGGCCGCCTTTTTCGAGAAAAAGAAGGGATAGGGAAACTTCAAAGATGATTGCCTGCGGGGGAAAAGAGGCAAAAAACCTTTTTGATTTGCACATTTTCGACTTTTCTCGTAAGAAAGCGAGAAAGGCCGGGAAAATCCTTGAAAAAGAAAAGCCTGGAGCAACGCTTTTTACGCCCTTGAGGCTGGGGGTCGGAATCGGAGGCAGGAAAACAGGAATTTCCGAGAGGGGCAGGGAACGAGGCCCGTCAAAGGGCTTTTTTGGAGCTGAGACTTTCCGCGTTTGCCCTTACTTTTCTGTTTTTGCGCTTCCATGCTGAAAACTTAAAAATAGAAAAAGATCCTGAATGTCTTTCCCGATGAATTTTCTTTTAAAAAGCTCGGCGTAAAAAACGCCGGGCTTTTTTCTTCGCTTCCTCTTTTGAAAAGGAAGGGGGAGTTCTGGAAAAAAGAAAGGGAAAGTCGGAAATGTAAAAGAAAAAGCTCTATCGTCCATTCTTTTTCCAAACAGAAACCGGTATAGTAAGAATGTAGAAAAGAACGGGGTGATTTCCTTTTTTCTTATGCTTTTTCCTTCCTTTTCCTGGTGAGGAGAAGTTTTTAGAAAGGCTTTTCCGGGAAAAATAAAAAAGCGGCGAGAAAGGGAAAGCAGTCCGGCTCCTTTGGCAAAGGGCTGAAGGTTGCTTTTGGGGAGTTTTGGGAACGACAGTCCGGGCCGGAGAGCCGGCCCGGGGCGTTTCCCTTACGGAAAAGCAGAGAGCGGCGCTTTTAGGCTGCCTGTGGCAGAAGAAATGCACCGTGTACAGGGGATTTCCCAGCCAGTTGGGGGGATCCCAGAATAAAGGGCGAGATGGGCGAAAGGCCTGTCTGGTTCTTTTTGCATATCCGGCGCCGGGCACTGCCAAGGCAGTGCACTCTTCCTCTTTGAAAAAATTTGAAAAGGAGAATTGATATGAACCGACAAGCAATTTTGCACATCCCAAAAAGCAATTACGCTTTCCCCGTATCCAAACAGGATTTTCGTGTGCGGCTCCGATCCGGAAAAGGGGATTTGGACAGGGTGCGTCTGGTGATTGGCAACCAGTATTTGTGGAATACCCGGCAGGAGTTTGAAATGGAAAAGTTTGGCTCCGACGCCCTGTTCGATTATTACGAAGTGGAATATCATTGTACCGATACTCGCCTGGGCTATTATTTCCTGCTGAACCAGGGCGGGGAAGAGCTTATCTACACAGAAAACGGCTTTTTGACGCCGGGCTCTGTGGATATCGACCACGACAGAATTGGCTTTGTTCATTTCCAATTTCCTTTTATCAACGGGATTGATGTGCATAAAAAGCCTTCTTGGGTAAACGAGACTGTGTTTTACCAGATCTTCCCGGAGCGCTTTTGCAATGGCGACCCTTCTCTCTCCCCGGAAAATATCACGCCCTGGGGAGAAAAGCCGGACCGCCGGAACTATTTTGGCGGCGACCTGAAGGGGATTATTCAGAAGCTGCCCTACCTGGCGGAGCTGGGAGTAAACGCCTTGTATCTCACCCCCATTTTCGAGGCCCTTTCCAACCATAAGTACGACACCATCGATTACACCCGCATCGACCCCCATTTCGGCGACGAAAGCACCCTGGTAGAGCTGGTGCAGCGGGCCCATGAAAAGGGAATCCGCATCATGCTGGATGGAGTGTTCAACCACTGCGGCGGCTGCTTCCGCCAGTTCCAGGATGTGGTGGCCCACGGGGCGGCTTCGCCCTACAAAGATTGGTTTCACATCCACAGCTTCCCGGTTTCCTTTGACCCTCTCAACTTCGAGGGCTTTGGCAGCACGGCCTTCCAGCCCAGGCCGGAGATCACAAAGGAATTCCCCCCGGAGATGCTGAAAAGCTTCTGTATGCCAAAATTGAATACGGAAAACCCGGAGGTGAAGGAATACCTGTTGGGCGCCGTGGCCAAATGGACCAAAACGGGCATTGACGGCTGGCGTTTGGACGTGGCCGACGAGGTAGACGCCCACTTCTGGCGGGATTTCCGCGAAACCGTTCGAGGGATCAACCCCGACGCCATCATCATTGGGGAAAACTGGTGGAACGCCCAGCCCTGGTTGCGGGGAGACCAGTTTGACGGCGTGATGAACTATGCCGTACAGCGTTCCAGCGTGCTGTATTTCGCCGAGGACCGCATGGGCCCTAAGGCCTTTGAAGAAAGCCTAACGGAATATTTGATGCGCTATACCGACCAAGCCAACGATTCCATGCTGAACCTGTTGGACAGTCACGATACCGCCCGCTTTGTAAACACCTGCGGGGGGAACGTGGGCAGGCTGAAAAACGCCGCTGCCTTCCAGTATACCTATGTGGGAATGCCCTGCACCTACTATGGCACCGAAATTGGCATGACGGGCGATAACGACCCCGATTGCCGCAAGACCTTTGATTGGAACCAGGAAAATTGGAACCAGGAGCTGCTGGCCTACTACAAGAAGCTCATCGCTTTGCGAAAGGAAAGAAAAGCCTTGCAAAGAGGAGCCGTGCGTTTCTGCTCTACAGAAAGGGTTTTCGCCATGGAAAGGGCTTTGGAGGGAGAGCGGCTGCTGGTGCTCATCAACAATACGGAGGAGCTCCAGAACTATGGAGTTTCCTGCGGCTGCTGTATAGACCTGCTTAGCGGAAGGCAATATGCCGGAGCGCAGGGGGAGGCTGCGGTTCCCTTGGCCCCTTACTCCGCCATGGTGCTGGAGCTTTCCTAATCTGTTCAGCAAATACCCTGTGCCCTGCGCAAGCCAAAAGGCCCGCGCGGGGCATATTTTTTGCCGCTGCCCCGTTATTCCCGGAGAAGAGATGCTTCGGCCCCGGCGTGGGAAAGGAAAAAAATCAAAATATTCATATGGAAGAAGTAAGATGGGTTCTAAAAAAGCCGGGCCGGATACGGTATAATAAAATAGACTTAACCGCATAAAATTATGAAATAATGGGAGGTTTTTTTGTGGAGAAAAAAGTAGAAGTCACCTATAATCCCCAGCTTGGGTACCTGAAAACCATATTCGACCATCCTTTCGATTTCCTGACGGAGATCCGTGATTACCAGAACAGCGGCACTTATTTGGAGCTCACTGTGGGCACTTACCAGAAAAAGACCGCTAAAGTGCGTATCGATTTCCTGACAGGAGAGGCTTTCCGGTTCCGGATGTACCCTTATGGGCAAACCGAGGTTTATGAGAACGCCGTGTTTCCCCTGGAAGGAAAGGTGCCGGTCCAACTGAAAGAGGAGGAGGGCTTCCTTTCGGTTTCTGCCGGAAGAGTGACCCTGCGGCTGCAAAAGCGCCCCTGGGAGCTTTCTGTATTGTTGGATGGGAAGCTTCTCACCAAAGAAAACGTGTGTGATTCTAATGTAGATAACATGTGTAAATACCTGCCTATCGGCTTCGATTGCGACGAAAAGGGCAATGTGGTGAAGGTGCGGGAAACGATGTACCTGTATTCCGATGAAACCTTCTATGGCTTCGGGGAAAAATTCACCGGCTTCAACAAGCGGGGCCAGGTGATCCATTGCCACCAAAGCGATGCCCTTTCTACCAACAGTGAGCGCTCCTATAAAAACATCCCCTATTTTATGAGCAGCCGGGGCTATTCCGTGCTTTTGAATACCTACACAGAAAACGTCTTTGACATGGGGGTGGGTTCCGGTGTTTCCTATGGCATGGAAGTGGAAGATTCCATGCTGGATTACATCATGTTCTGCAACCGGGATTACAAGGGCTTGATTGCCGATTACACATCCCTTACCGGCCGCTCCCCCATGATTCCCAAGTGGGCATTTGGCCTTTGGATGTCCAAATGCAGCTATCGCACCCAGGAAGAGGTAGAAACGGTGGCCCGCACCCTGCGGGAGAAGAAGATTCCGGTGGATGTGATTCACATCGACGGCTGGCAGAGCCGGGCGGCTTACGGCCTGTGGGGCTGGGACCTGGAACGCTTCCCCGACCCAAAAGGGATGATCAAGACTTTAAAGGAGATGAACATCCATCTGAGTCTTTGGATGTGGCCTTATGTGCCGGTGGGAATTCCCGGCTATTACGAGGCGCTGGAAAAGGGCTTCCTGGTAATGAACGAAAAAGGTGTCCCCGCCACGTTCCACGCCGCGGCCACCCAAAGCCACTATGTGGCGGCCCTGGATTTCACCAACCCGGAAATGGTGGAATGGTACCGGGGACTGGTGCAGAATGTGGTAAAGGATGGCGTGGGTGTCATAAAAACCGATTTCTCCGAGGCGGTACCTCTGGATGCGGTGTACCACGACGGCTCTAACGGCCTCCAGGGCCACAACAAGCTGCCCTTGCTTTATGCCAAGACCATCTATGAGGCCTGCCGTGATATCAAGCTGCCCAATGGAGAACGGCCCATGCTTTGGGGACGCAGCGGGTACGCAGGCAGCCAGAATTATCCCGGAAACTGGGCGGGAGACTCTTCTACCCACGAAAATAACCTTGCCTATATTCTCCAAGGCGGGCTTTCTATTGGAATTTCCGCAGTGCCCTTCTGGGGCCACGATATCGGCGGTTTTTATAATACCGATAGCGACGGCTACGAGTGCCCGCCCACGGAAAACCAATACATCCGCAGCGCCCAGTTCGGCCTTTTAAGCCCTTTGAGCCGCTGCCACGGCAAAACGCCCCGGGAACCTTGGAACTTCAGCGAAAAGGCCCAGGAGATCTTCGGCGCTTACGACAGGCTCCGTTATCGCCTTGTACCTTATCTGTATTCCACGGCCTATGAGGCCCACAACACCGGTGTGCCCATTCTGCGCCCCTTACTGCTGGAATACCCCGACGATATCACGGCCCGCACGGTGGGCTTGGAATATATGCTGGGTTCCTCCCTGCTGGTAGCCCCGGTATTTGACCAGGACGATTTCCGGGTTTACCTGCCGGAAGGCAAGTGGACTTGCCTGCATACCGGAGCGGTGCAGGAAGGCGGCCGTTGGGTAAAGCAAGAGATCACCTTAGAGAATATTCCGGTGTATTTGCGGGAAAATTCCGCAGTGCCACTTCAAAGTGAGGATGTGCAGTTCCTGAAGGAGGAGGTCTTCCAGGGCCTTACCCTGCTTTTGAACGTCAACGGTCCCTTTGAACAGACCTTCTGGGACGACGGGGCAGAGTATACCCTGCGGGTAAACCTCTCCGGCCAAACTCTTACCCTGGAAACCTCTATGCCTTTACAGGCTTTGGCAGTTTGGCTGCCCCCGGAGGTAGACGCCGCCCAAATAAATGGCGAAAGCTGGAAACCTTCCCAAGGGCCTCAGGGGCTGAAGGTGTTCCAAAAACCTTAAAAAAAGATTATAACTAGAGATCTGGAAGCTTTTTTTACTCCTCCTATTGATAAAAGCTCAAGGGGCGCAGCAAATGCTGCGCCCCTTGAGCTTTTCAGAGCGGAACAGCCTGCCAGAACCAACATGCCGGGAAAGAGTCCTCGCGGTGCGTTTTTATTCCAGGCGGACCGTCTTGGATGTCTAATTTTCCGCCTTAGGGTTGAGAAGCTCAATCCAATTTATTTTCATGTGGCTCGCGATTTTACAGACTGTGGCAATGGTGAGATCGTTTCCGTTTTCCGCTCTCTGGATATTCCCGAGGCTAACACCGCAATGTTTCGCAAATTTCGCTTGAGACTCCCTTACAGTCTTCCTGTATTGCCTAATATTGTTTTTAATGTTTACGGAGACCTCTTCGGGTATGCTTTTTATGATTTTGCTTTCCAGCCAAATGTTCCGATGCTCTGGTGCTTTTAGCCCGGAAGCCAGGCGGCATAAAACATTCAACGAGAGATTGGCTTGCCCATGTTCGGCACTCCTTATAATGGCAGGGCTTACAGACGTTTTACTGGATAATTGCTTTTGCGTAAGCTTTTGTGAGATCCTCTGCGAAAAAATGTCGTTACCTATTTCGGCCATAACAGAAGCGAACTCTGGATAGCGTTCTGGAAAAGGAACTATTCCCTTTCTAGCGGAATCGCTGTTTTTACAGGTCTGCATTTTTCGGACACCTCCTTCCTTTCCGGAGCTTGTCTCACTTTTTAAAATGGCAGGAGGCTTTTTGCCAGCCTCCCCATTACGAAAAAGAACTTGGGATCCAATAAGTTTCCCGAGTTGGAATTTCTTAGGGGAAATGGAGGAAATTAGATCTTTCACTTGCCCTCTTCCATAAAGTTTTCGGAACGAAAACTTCTTAGTCAAAATTGGATCCCAATTTTGACTTTGGATCACCGATTTCCCCTTTGGATAACCAATTTTGCCTTGATTGCAGTTAGCGAGACTGAGAGGGTTTCTTAGGGCAAGCTGCCGCAATAAAATTTGCCAAAGCAGGGCTTGGAGCAGCAGCTTAGAGCAAAAAAGGCCAAAGGCCACCGGGTCGTTAGCGGTGGCCTTTGGCTCCCCTTGGGCCAGTATCGGTAAGGAGATCACTTTTGTTTTTTTTTACGTGCCCTTGGGGAATGAGGAAGAATCTAGGGGAAACGCCGGCAGAGAATAACCCTCTGCCTAACGGTTCCGGCAAATAACCTTACGCGAAGGCGCGCACTACCATGGCGGCGGCGTCTTTGCGTTTGGCGGCGGTTTTGGGATTCGCGTTGTTCTTATCGTCTCCCAAAACAATCCCCGCCTTGGCGCAGGCGTAAACATACCCCTTGGCCCAGGAAGAGATCTTCTCGTCGTCTGCGAAGGGCTTTTGGGGGGTGGTAACCTGGGTCAGGCCTTTTACATTGGCCACAAGCTTGGCCATCTGCTCCCGGGTGATGGTGCTTTCCGGGGCGAATTTGTTATTGCCCACGCCGTCCAGGTACCCCATGTCGGCGCAGTAGGCAATGGCCTTGCTGTAATACTTATTGGCAGGCACATCGGAGAAGGTGGAGGTCTTGTAGTTGGTGAGGTCCACTTTCTTAATATTGGCCATGAGCACGGCGAAATCGCCACGCTTCATGGAGCTGTTGGGGTTGAAGTGGGTGGCGTCTGTACCGTTGACCCAGCCTTTTTCCGCGGCGGTGCACACCACCTCAAAGAACCAATCGCCCTCTTTTACATCTACAAAGGGATTTACGGGGGCAACAGGGGCGAATGTCACGCTGACGCTTACATCGCCCTTGGGCATCACGAAGGTGTATTTGCCCTCCGTTGTCTTTGTGACTGTTATGGTCTTGCCGTTTTTATCTTTAACGGTGACTGTACCCACCTCGTAACCTTCCTTGGGCTGGGCAGTGATGGTGACGGTGGCACCTTCTTTTGCGTTGGAACGGTCACAGGTCCAAGAGCCATCCTCTGTGCTGCCAGAGCCGTTCCCCACAGAATAGGTGGGGCTTGAGGGAATAACAGGGGGAGGAGTGGGCGAAGTGTCATCTACTTCGTAGATATTTCCGTTCTCGTCAATAACCCAACGGGCGGAGGCTGTGCCTATGACGCTAAAGCATAGGACAAAAGCCAACAGCAGGGAAAGGGTCCGTTTTTTCATGATATTTCCCTCCTAAATTTAAGGCATTACCTTTTCAGCGGTATGCTCAACCAGGCTGGTGTAATGCAGTGTGCCATCTTCTCCGGGAATTAAATCTCCCTTATCATCAAGCTCGAAAACCCAGATCAGCTGCCCGTCTTGGGTGTAGAAATCGTGTGTTGTTTCGCCTTCGAGGATGATAATGGTCATGTTCGTCTGTTGTGTATCACTCTGGGCAAAACGAACCGCATAAGTCTTTTCCGCTATCATGCCGGAAACTGTAACCTTGGCATATAGTGAAATATCAGTTTCTGCGTCTACGATTGCCAGATCGCCGTTCGCGTTGGGTTTTGGTTCAAGTGTGCCGCCGCCTGCTTTGGCTGCTTCTTGGGCTTCTTCATAAGTCTTGTGATAGCTGAACTTCTCTCCCTCGCCGTAGTTGACCTGGAACTGCACGGTCTTGTCCAGATACTCAGCTTCCACAGGCGCAGTATAGGTACCGCCGGAAATGTTGGCAGTGGCCCCCTCATCATCCTCAGCGAGCTCACCATAATTGTCATTTTTGACAGCAAGAGCTGCGCCTTCACCGGCGTTAAATGTACCATTGGTGATCACAAGCTCGCCTGCGCAGTGATTATTTGTTCGATCTGTGTTGTACCAATTTACCACAGCTGGTGCCCCGGGACTACCGGCTGTAAAGGTGCCGCCGTTGATCTCTGTCTTATCCCAGTTCTGGATTGCAGCATCATAGGAACTGGTAAAGTCACCACCATTAATGGTCAGCTGGCATTCGCCCTCTCCGTCGTTTTTCACTGCAAATTTGCCGCCGGTGAAGGTACCGCCATTGA
>CANSKS010000066.1 GCA_947647615.1 uncultured Neglectibacter sp. | reverse complement strand
ACCTGCGACTTCTACGTCCCGAACGTAGCGCTCTACCAAACTGAGCCACACCTCGTAAAAACGGCCTCGGGTTCGAAAACCGAGGCCATTGGCAGCGGTACCAGGATTTGAACCCAGACGAACAGAGTCAGAGTCTGCTGTGCTACCATTACACAATACCGCTTTATCTGCCGGACTTACCGAACAGCAATATTTATTATACGTAAAAATCCCAAAAAGTCAATAGGTAATTTTAAAAATATTCTTTCTCTCTTCAAAAAACTTTTTGCATGCCCGCCGGAAAAAGGTGCATCCTAAACAGCGGGTGATACTTTATGGAATACCGTGACTTACAGGATTTGATTGACCGGCACAAAGAAAGTAGGGAATACTTTTACGCTCTCCCTTCCCGCACACAAATGCAGCTGCACCGGCACGACAGCTTGGTGACCAGCAACCATGAGCTGCTGCGTTACGCGGAATTTTTTAGCAGGATTCCCGAGCAGGAAAAAGAGCCGAAACCCGTACCAAAGATCTAAACGCAGGGCGCTTTGAACCGGGAAAAGCAGGCGCTCCCGCTTTGGGAACGCCTGCCGGTGATTTTTGAAAGATTAGTGCTGAATGGGGGCTTCCGGCTCTTCTCCCAGAAAACTGGGAGTAATTTTATCGTGCAGAGCCACCAGCTCTGCGTCGAAATTATGCTTGACCTGGCACACCTCGTCGAACAGCATAACCGCCTCGTCGCCAGGCTTGCAAGAGGGCCACTGGGGCAAGGCCGCATAATTCGGGTCGCCATAACGGGCGAAATTGATCCAGGCGCCAAAGATTTGATCCTCCAACCGGTCGGAAACGCCGGGCTTGTTGCACACAGGAACCAGCTCCACGTTGTGAAACACATAAGGGATCTCTGCGCAGTGCCAGGCCACGTGACCGTCGTCAAAGGGAAACTCATAGCTGAAAAGGTAGGAATAGGTAGGCGCCTCCGGATAAGCCGCTTTCTTTTCTATGAAATCCCGGGAAGGAGCCCTGAAGAGGGAATCGAGAAACAGCAGGTCGGAAATGTCTTTTTCCGGGTAAGCCTTTTGGAACAGGTCCAAAAGGGTTTGGGTGTGCTCCCCGTACTTCTTTTGCAGCATCGCCACCTTCTCTTCTTGGGGCAGCGTCCATTTATCTGCAATGGCAGGACCAAAGGCGAACTCTCCAAACACTGTGCCCACCATTAACGGAATGGTCTTCGCGTGATCCCGGAAGCCCACAATGCGGGGATCGCCCAGGTAGTAATCGTTGGGCATGGGGTTTCCGCCTACATACTCCCCGGCCTTTTCCAAAGCGGGAGCCACCTGGCGGTAAGCCTCTACCAATTGGGGATAAGGAACGGTTTCCAGCTTCTCCACCTGGTCTTCGCCGAAGCCCAGCTGAGAAAGGAGAGCCTTCACGATTTTTGTGCCATCCGATTTGGTATCGTCATTAAAGTGATCGATCACGCCGCTTTGTACCACACCCTTGTGGAAGAGTCCGTCGGCTGCAGGGGTCTGCATCAGCGTCCAAACCTTCATACCGCCGCCGGACTGGCCAAACAGAGTGACGTTTTCCGGGTCGCCGCCAAAGTTTTCGATATTTTCGTGAATCCATTGAAGAGCCGCCACCATGTCGGCGCTGCCCGCGTTGCCGGAATTCGCGTATTTTTCACCGAAGGGCGAAAGGTCCAAATAGCCTAAAATATTCAAACGGTGGTTCAGAGATACCACCACCACGTCGCCATATTGGCTCATATTATTCCCGTCATAGGCCACATGCTCGATGGAGGAACCGGCCGCGAAGCCGCCGCCATGGAGCCATACCAGCACCGGCTTTTTGGCCTTTGGGTCCAGAGATTGCGTCCACACATTGAGATATTGGCAATTTTCATCCATAGGCCAGTACCGGTGGGGGATCATCACCTCGCCGCTGGGGGTTTCCTGGTTCATCAGTGGGGCCACAAAGCCGTAGGAAAGGGCATCCTTAACCCCCTCCCAGGGTTCCACCTCTGTGGGCATTTGGAACCGTTTGGCATCGCAGTATTTTATGCCATGAAAGGTATAGGTGCTGTCTAAAAGAAAACCGCGAAGCTTGCCGGCCTTTGTCTGCACCACCGGTTCCGTTTTGGAACAAACGAATTTTTTTGCCATGATCGTCGCAACTCCTTTACATCAGAAATTCATTTTAAGCCTATTTTACCAAATTATTTTCTATTATACAATAGTGTTTATTCACAAAGTCAAAAAATTTATATGCCCTGTTCCCCGTCTTTTAACCGGCAATGGGACCGGATTTGGGATTCTTTTTTCAAAGACAACATTTTTGCTATTTTTTGAAACAAAAGGCCTAGTAAATAGGTTTTGAGGACCTTATAATAGCAGATAAGAAAACCCTTTTGGGAACTTTACTGTGAAGGAGAAACAAAATGCCGAAAATTACTTTTATGGGCGCCGGAAGCACCGTGTTTGCCAGGAATGTGCTGGGCGACTGTATGTGCACTCCCTCCCTGCGGGAAAGCGAGATCGCCCTTTACGACATCGACGCCAAGCGCCTCCAGGAATCCGAGATCATTTTAAGCGCCATCAACAAAAACACAAACGAGGGCCGGGCTGTTATCAAGACCTACCTGGGCGTAGAAAACCGGAAGGAGGCCCTGCGAGGCGCCGATTTTGTTGTGAATGCCATTCAGGTGGGGCTTTACGACCCCTGCACCATCACCGACTTTGAAGTCCCCAAGAAGTACGGCCTGCGCCAGACCATTGGCGACACTTTAGGAATTGGCGGCATCATGCGCGCCCTGCGCACCATTCCCGTACTGCGGGACTTTGCCCAGGACATGGAAGAAGTTTGCCCCAACGCCTGGTTCCTGAACTACACCAACCCCATGGCCATGCTTTCCGGCTACATGCAGCGGTACACCCATGTGAAAACTGTGGGCCTGTGCCACAGCGTCCAGGTTTGTTCCGAGCATCTGTTAAAGGACCTGGGTATGGAAGCCTCCCTGGAAGGGCGGAAAGAAACCATCGCCGGCATCAATCACATGGCTTGGCTTTTGGAAATTTATGACAAAGACGGCAAGGACCTGTACCCCGAAATCAAAAAGCGGGCCGCGGAAAAGAACCGTACCGAAAAGCACAACGACATGGTGCGCTACGAATACATTCGCCGGCTGGGCTATTACTGCACGGAATCCAGCGAACATAACGCGGAATACAACCCCTGGTTTATCAAGTCCCGGCTGCCGGAGCTGATCGACCAGTTCAACATTCCCCTGGATGAATATCCCCGCCGCTGCGTCAACCAAATTGCCGGCTGGGAAAAGGAAAAGAACGATATTTTGAACGACGGCAAGGTGACTCACGAGCGTTCCAGAGAATATGCCTCCTACATCATGGAAGCCATTCTCACCGGCAACCCCTATAAAATCGGCGGCAACGTGCTCAACGAAGGGCTGATCTCCAACCTGCCCGCCGACGCCTGCGTGGAAGTGCCCTGTTTGGTAGACAATATGGGCGTTCACCCCTGCAAGATCGGCCGTCTGCCCGTACAGCTGGCCGCCATGAACATGACAAATATTAACCCCCAGCTGATGACCATTGAGGCCGCTGTTACAAAAAAGCGGGAAAGCATTTACCAGGCCGCCATGCTGGACCCCCACACTGCCGCAGAGCTTTCTGTAGACGAGATTGTAGCCCTGTGTGATGATCTCATCGAAGCCCACGGCGATTACATGAAAGAGTATAAGTAACTCTAAATTTCCCGGTTCTAAGAACAAAACACAAAACGCCCGCGACAAGTCTTTTGACTTATCGCGGGCGTTCTCGCTTTATTTGTTCTGAGGCTTCAAAAGGCCATAATTGCCATCTCTGCGCCGGTATACCACATTGATTTCCCCGTCTTCATCTTCCCGGAACAGGAAAAACTGGTGGTTCAAAAGGTTCATTTGCAAAATGGCCTCTTCCGGGGTCATGACCTCCACGAAAAAGCTCTTTGTTTTCACCACGTTGATCTCTTCATCGGGCTCTTCGAAGTAGGTATCTGCCAAGTCAAAATTGGGCTGTACTTTTTTCGATTTCTCCAAACGAGTCTTATTCCGGCGGATTTGTCTGCCAAGAGCAGCCACTACACCGTCCAAAGCATCGTTCATTTCCGGAGCGGTTTCTTCGGCACGGTAAATCAGCCCCCGCTGCTTTATGGTGATTTCTACAGTTTGGCGGTTCCGTTCTACTGTGACGGTGACAGTAGCTTCGGCGTCCTCATCGAAAATACGGTCGAATTTTGAAAGCTTCTTTTCTACCAGCCCTTTGAAATTGTCCCGCAAATTCACTTTTCTTCCGACTACGGTAATTTTCATGGTACACACCCGCCTGCTTCCAAGGACCTTCCCTGATGCGCAGGCCCTTCCTTTCGTCAGATTTTTGGAACCTGTTCTGTATTCTTATTGTAGCGCAAAGGACAAAATAAATCAATAGCTTTTTTATCTTTTAGAAAATAAAACGAAACCTTTCAAAAGAACTTACAGCACTGCCCGGCGGTGGCGGGTGACATGACATCCCACATTCACCGCCACAGGCAGCCCAGCGATGTGGGTGGCATAGGCTTCGATATTTACCGCCAAAGCAGTGACCCGGCCTCCAAAACCCTGAGGGCCTATCCCGGTACGGTTGACAGCCTCCAGCATTTCCTGTTCCAGCCGGGCATAGTAAGGGTCGCTGTTTTCCTGGGTGACGTCCCGGCACAAAGCCTTTTTCGCCAAATAGGCGCAAAGCTCAAAATCGCCGCCGATCCCTACCCCCAGCACTACCGGAGGGCAAGGGTTCCCTCCCGCGATTTCCATAGTTTCTGCCACAAACGCCACCAGATCGGCGGCAGTGGCCGAAGGGGTAAACATCTTCACGCGGCTCATATTTTCGCTTCCAAAGCCCTTGGGAGCCACTGTCAGACAAAGCTTGTCCCCCGGCACCAGCCGGGTATGAAGCACAGCCGGCGTGTTGTCGCCGCTGTTTTCCCGGCGAAGAGGGTCGCTGACCACAGAGCAGCGCAGCAACCCCTGCAGGTACCCCTCCCGGACGCCCTGGTTTATTGCCTCTTCAAAATTCCCCTGAATGTAAACCTCCTGGCCAACCTCCGCAAACACCACTGCCATACCGGTGTCCTGGCAAATAGGCAGTCCCATTTGCCGGGCCGCATCCAGGTTTTCGCAAAGATCCCCCAGCACGGCCCTGGCCGTGGGCTGCTCCTCCAGCTCCAAACTATCCCGCAGCCGTTTTTCCAAGCCCCAAGGAAGCTCCCGGTTAGCTTCTATGCAAAGGGCTTTGACCGCATCGGTAATTTCTTCTGCCAAGATCGTCCTCATATTCCTATCCCCTTTCTGACGCCGGAAAAATTAAAATAACACCCCCCAAGCGGCGGCATGGCACGCCGGCCTGGGGGGGAAAGCATACTATTTTTGCTGGCCGCGGCGAGAGTACCCACGCCGTGTTTCGTTTCCGCGCTTAAGGTCTGAAATTTTTTCATCGCTGGCCTGCTTGAAGCGAGACATCATATCTTCAAAACTGCCGCTGTCGTTTTTTCTGCTCTGCCATTCGAAATCCCCAGGACGGGCAGGCCCCGGCTGAGGCGCGGGACGAGGCTGTCGGGGCGAACGGGAACGGTCACGGCGCGTATTCTCGCCACGGCGTTCCGGCCTGCGCTGTTCTTCCGGCAAAGCCTTCTTCATGGAAAGGCTTATTTTCCCTTCCTCACTAATCCCCAATACCTTTACTTTTACCGTTTGACCCTCTGTGACGAAATCCTTGATCTCATTGACGAATGTCGGTGCGATTTCGGAAATATGTACCATACCGGTCTGGCCATTCTCAAAACTGACAAAGGCGCCGAATTTGGTGATCCCCGTCACCTTTCCCTCATAGATTTCTCCAACCTCAAGCTGCATAAAAAGCAAAAACCTCCTCGGCTGTGCCGAATGTAATAAAACAGATCAGTCACTCCCGCCGACATCGATGAACACACGTTCCTCCGGCTTAGCGTAATCCAGGTCTCGCCGGGCTACCTTTTCTGCGTAATCCGCCAAGTCATCGTCCTGTTCCAAAGAATTCTTCAGCTCTTCGTTCTTGATCTGTTGTGTCTTAAGCTGTGTTTGGAGAACTTCCAACTCTTCCTGCTTTTCCTTAATGCGGACCTGCTGCCCTATGAGAGATACCAAAAAGAAAGCCGCGCAGCATAGCACCGCAATTTTTAAAATCAGGCTGCCCTTATATTTTTCCTTTTCCTTCACAGGGCCACCTCCTGACCGGTTTCCGGAATCGTTTCCGCAGTTTTCCAATGTGTTCCTTTATTATATACTAGTCTACATAAGTTTTTCAAGCCCTTTTTCTGTTTTGCCGAAGTTTTTTCCGCGCTCTCCCCCTTTTGGCCCAGCTTAAAACACACCGCCGCGCCAAAGCCCTCTGCCGGGAAAAGAAGCTCCCAAGGCGTTTGCCGCCTCGGTAAAGGCAACGGGCAGCGCCGGAAAGGAAGGGGTCAAAGGCAAACACCACACCCAACCAACCTGCCAGCTGGAGCCCTGCCTGCAAAAACCGCAGCCTGCCTTTATCCACCGCCAGCGCGCAAAGGAACACCGCAAGGGCGCAGAGGCAGCAATAAAGGAAATCTAAAAGGGCCACAGACCATTTTCCAAGGCCAAAAAGCAGGCGCAGCATTTTAAAAAGCAGGAACAGCCCGCCCAGAGCCATCCCCGAAAACAAACAGAAAAAGACGCACCGCAGCATCCACGGGCTCATTTGAAAAGCCTGCCGAAGAAAGAAAGAGCAGGACTGCTTTCCGTGTAGGACAAGGCAGTCACCTTCCCCACCACCAGCATATCCCCTGTTTCGGAATTGAGGGACTCGATGTGCAGAGACTCCCCCTTTATGTTCAGCTGGCCCAGCTCTGTCTGCGCGGTGATCAGCTCATCGCTGAAAAAATCTACCTGCCGAATTCCGGAGGCAGTAAGCTTTTCCCTGGCCGAAATGCGCAATTCGTGTTTTCCCAAGTTTTTTTGCTGTTCAGGCATAACCGGATTCCCCTTTGCTGTGATCATCACAATATATGCCCCAAGGGAAAAACTTATGCCTTTAAGACCTCATACATGCCGGAGGCGTCTTCCTTTTTCGCATATTCGGAAACGCTGAGCACCTTGGCCTTTAACACCCGTTCTCCCAAAGTGAGCTCCAAAATATCGTTTTCCTTTACCTCATAGGAAGCTCTTGCCTGTTTCCCGTTTACCAGCACCTTGCCGGCATCGCAGGCCTCGTTGGCCACAGTCCGCCGCTTGATAATACGGGACACCTTCAAATATTTATCGAGCCGCATTTTTGTTTCCTCCAAAATACAAATTTACAGGCCCGGAACGCTCCGAGCCTGTAAAACAAAATGTGCCGGAAAATTATTTCCCGTTCACTATATCTTTTAAAGCTTTGCCGGCCTTAAAAGCGGGAGCTTTAGAAGCAGGAATCGCAATTTCTTTGTTGGTTCTGGGGTCACGGCCAGTACGGGCGCCCCGCTCACGGACCTCAAATGTGCCAAAACCAACCAACTGGATTTTATCGCCATTTTTTAAAGCCTCGGTGATAGCGTCAATCGTCGCATTGACAGCCGCGTCCGCATCTTTCTTCGCAATTTCAGCCTTGCTCGCGACAGCAGCAATCAGTTCAGATTTATTCATTGTTTTCGAAACCTCCAAAAATTTTTTCTGCGGCATCCCTTTCTTTACGGTCTTTGCGCCGCCAAGTCATTCGCTTTCACTTCTATTTTTCCCAAGAAAGCTTACAACATTTGCAATGATATCATATCCACTCATGTTTTTCAAGCATTTTCGCAATTTTTTGTCCTTTTGGCAGGGCAAAAAGGTCGCTCTTTTCAATTCCTCCCAAAAAAAGCAGGCCGGCAAGGTACACCACAGCGCCGCAGGCTACCGCCCCCAGCAGGGGCAGCAGCACGCCGGGATACAAAAACCCGGAAAGCAGCCGGTAGGCCAGGCGGGCCGAAAGCCCGCACAGCACCGAGCAAACCAAGGGCTTGCCGAAGACAAAGAGGGAAATCTCAATGCCCGCAGCACGCCTTAAACACCAGAACTGGGAGAAAAACAGGAAAAGGTAACAGCAAAGGGTACCCACCGCCGCGCCGGAAAGAGCCAGCTCCGGAATTCCACACAGCCAATAGCTCACCGCCACCTTGAGCACCATGGCGGCCGCCAGCAGCTTCACGGGAAGGTCCAGCCTTCCCACTGCCTGGAGCATGCTGGCCATGGGGGTACACATGGCTGTGGCCAGGGAGGCCAGCCCCAGCAGGAACAGAGCCTCGGAAATAATAGGAGAAGAGGCCTCCCTGCCGTAAAGGACCTGGGTAACAGGCTCCGCCAGAGCGCAGAGCCCCAACCCTGCCGGAAAACAAAACAGGGACGAAAGACGGGCCACCGTCTCTATACTGGATTTGAGCCGCTCCTTCCCCCCTTTCGTCCAGGCCTCCGTCACACTGGGCAGCGCGCTCACCCCGAACGCCTGAGTTACCGAGGGCACCAGCAGGTAGACCGTCATCGCCAAGGTATAGCAGCCGTAGAGAAAGGTGGGAATGGAGCCGGGATTTTCCAGGTAGAGCGCCGGGATCATTCCCTCGTAATGAGAAAGGAGCCTTTCCGGCGCTGTTTTCATGGCTTCGCCAATCCTGTTTTGCAGCAGGGTAGCGTCGATAAGCCCGGCAAGGTTCGTGGCCAGGGAACCCAAAGCCACAGGCAGGGTAATGCGCAGCAGCCTGCCCCGGAGCTCCCTTTTTCCCGCCGGTTCCGGGGCGCCTTGGTACATTTCCGGGGTGATCCCGTCGCCTCGGAACCGGTGGTGCAGCCAAAGGTAAAGAAAAGAAAACACGGAGCCGCAGGTCACCCCGAACACCGCCCCCGCCGCCGCGAAGGAGAGTGTCAGGAACATAGCTTCCTGGGGGGAGGCGGGCCTTAGCGAAAAGACCGTCCCCGAAGCGGCATATTCCTTTGTGCCCCAGGATACCAGAACGCAGGCGGCGGAAAGGCCGATCAAAAGCTTCGCTCCGGCCTCCACCACTTCGGAAACCGCTGTAGGCGTCATATCGCGCAGGCCCTCGTAATAGCCCCGGAACACCGAAGCGCCGCAGGCGAAAAGAATAGCCGGAGCCAAGGCCAGCATAGGCGCCAAAGCGTGCCGGTTCCCGGATACGGCTTCACAGTAAAGGGGGGCGAAAAGAGTCATGGCCCCCATGCCCAACAGGCCAAGCAGCAAAAAGGCCGGGAACGACACCTGCCTTACCCGTTTTATATCTTTCCACCGGCCCAGAGACCTGTTTTCGGAAACCATACGGGCTATGGCTATGGGGAACCCGGCCGTGGCCAGGCTGAAAACAGGGCCGTAAAAATTATAGGCTACATTAAAAAGCCCCATGCCATATTCTCCAATTACCCGTTTTAAAGGGATCTTGAACAAAGCGCCTATCACCTTGACCACGGCCATTCCCGCTGTCAGCACCAGAGCGCCTTGAAAAAAGCTTTGCGGGGCTTTTTTGCCCCTTCCTGCCGCTTCTCGCTTTCTCAATGGTACCAGCCTCCTCTGTTCTGATACTTATGAGAAATTCCCGAGATTCAGTCCATTTCCCGCCACAAATATCCGGCCGGGCAAGCTTCCCAAACCCTTTTTAAGGGAAACCGGCCCTTTTTCATGGTCGTCCTTTGGTTCCCCTGCTTCTGCGCTATTGTGCAGGAATTCTTCTTGTATCCTTTGATTTTCCGTGCTATACTGGTAAAAATATCGCCGGTAAAAAAGCGGAGGGGGTTTGTCTCGGATATGCCAAACCCTCTGTTTTCTTACCGGGTCCAGAGGAATGCCCATCTTTTGGGCTCGTTTCTTTGAGATAGGAAACTGGAAATTCCTGGAAAAACAAGAAAAAACACTTGACTAAGTAGGGAGATTCTTTGTATGAACTTCATTATGGAAAAATTGAAAAACGATGGCGCGCCGGTTCCCTGCCTGTTTTACCCTATTATCAAGAAGAAAAACCTATCTGTGGCCGAAATATTATTGGACAGCCAAAAACAGGCAGATTTGCTTTTTGAAATCGGTGAAGAGGTCCCGTCGGGCGCGGTAGTGCGCATGACGGAGCTTTGGTGTGAAGCGGCCGCTTTTGGCATGGAATGTAAAATTGGAGAAGACGATTTTCCCAGCCTGGGGCAGCCTCTGGTTTCGGAACCGGAGGAGTTCGAAGCCCTTCAGGTTCCCGCTTTGGATTCCGAGCCTCTCCGTTCGATGATCGAAGCTGTCCGTTTGGCAGCACCGCGGATAAAAAAGCCGCTGATTGTGGGAGTTACCGGCCCCTATACGCTTGGATCCGTCTTAAACGGCTCGGAGAATTTTATGATGAACTGTCTGGCAGATCCGGAAGCCGCAGAAAAGCTCCTGGTAAAAATTACCGGCTTTCTTGTGGAATATATTTCCGCCTATAAAGCCGCGGGGGCTTCCGCAGTCATGATCGCAGAACCTTCGGCGGCAATGATTTCACCGGCTATGATGGAGGAGTTTTCCAACAGTTATTTGGAAAAGATCATCTCCGCCTTGCAGGACGATCATTTTTCCGTACTGTATCACAACTGCGGCAACGTAACTGCTCATTTGGAAGTGATCGCCGCCCTGCCCGCTCATGGCTTTCATTTTGGAAGTGACGTAGATTTGTGCAAAGCCCTGGAGCTGACCGGAAATGACCGTTTGGTGATGGGAAATGTGGACCCCAGAAGCTTCCTGGGAACAGAGGGTTCGGAAATAGAAGCTTCCGTACGTTCTCTAACGGAAAAATACTCGGCTTTTGAAAACTGGAGACTTTCTACCGGATGCGATCTTTCCCCTTCCGCTTCGCCGAAGGGAATCCAAGCCTTTTTTGAAGCCGCATCCCAAGGCCGGCAAACCAGATAACACGGAAAGCAAAAGAAAAAACAGGATTGGGCGGCCCAAGTTCACAGCTTTTGTAAAGACATTACAGGCAGCAAGGAACAACTCCCTTGCTGCCTGTTTTGCGCCGGGGCCTCCCTTAGGCCGGGCGCGACTTTTTTATAACAATTTTCCTGTATCAGTCCGTCAAAACCGCCACTCCGTAAGGGGGGAGCTGGGCCTGGCCCTCCAGGTGCTTTTTTGTGAGCAGGTCGGTAAAGGGCTTTTTGCAAAAAAAGCTTTGCGGGGCTTCGGTATAGTTCAAAAGGAAGCGGAACCGCTGCCCGTCCTTTTCCCGCAGGGCATATTCCAATTCCGGAGGCAACGCGAGCTCCTCCCGGCAGGCTTCGGCCAGGCCGGCCCTTTCCAGCAGCAGCGCCGCCAGCTCCTGGCTGAAAGCCGCCCCCACATAAAGGGCTTCCCCGGCGCCCAGCTTTTTCCGGAGCACCGCGGGCCTACCCGCATAATATTCCCCTTCGTAGCAGGCCAGCACCTCTCCTCCGGCTTCCGCCTCCAACACCTCATTCACAAGGGGCAGGGCTACGGAACGGCCCCAAAGGGTGGCGGTCACCTGTTTCTTCTGGGGAAGCAAGGTGTATTCCCGCACCGTTCCCCCTACCAGCTCCGCCGCTCCGCCGGGAGCCGGACGCATGGGGCAGCGGCCAAACTCATCTTTAAAGCCGGTACGGGCGCCGAAGACCACCCTTCCGCCCTGTTCCACATACCGGGACAGCAGCCGGCAAAGCTCATTGGAGAGCAGGCCAATATGGGGCAGCACCAAAAGCTCATAGGGCAGCAGACCGGCAAGCTCCATGCCCTCCCGAAGGCAAAGGAGATCCATGGGAGCGTGGGCCTCCTGGCAGGCCGAAAACCAGTTCATCACCGAGGGGCCGCTCAGGGGACCATAGAAAATATCCCCTTCCCCGTCCCAATCGCTGTAATAGTGGTAGCACACCGCCACCTTGGCCCGGTAATGGCTTCCGGTGACCTGGGCAAGGCCCGCCACCTCATCCTTTAGGGTTTTTACCTCCTCCAGCTGGCGGGTATCCCGGTTATCCCAACCCAAAATACCGTTCCAGTAAATTTCGGTTCCCACGGTACAGGTGCGCCAACGGAAGAAGCTCACGTAGTCGGCCCCATGGGCAATGGATTGGAGGGCCCAAAGCCTCAGCTGGCCCGGACGGGGGGCCTGTTGAGCCATGGCCGTCTGCCAGCCTCCGGCGCCGGACTGCTGCTCCATAATGCCGAAAACCGGGGAAATAGAGCGGGTCCTGGCCAGGGAAAGGCCGCTGGCCCTATCTTTCAGCTTTCCGGCGGCGCCGGCATTGGCGTTCACGCCGCCCCCTACGGAATAGGCGAAGTTGGGGTAGCTGTCAAAGGTGATAAAATCCAGGGCCTGGGCGTTCATTTCCTGGTAATCCAAATGGCCAAAAATGCCGTTGGTGGTAATAAAGTCCCCAGGCTTCCGGTACTTTTTTAAAATATCGGCCTGGAGCTTGCAAAACTCAATGGTAGACTGGGAAACGAACTTCTTTTGCTCCAAAAGCAAATGGGGGTTGGAGGCGTTCCCCAGCGTGGGCCGCGCCACATAAATTTCGTCCCAGGCGGTATATTCCTGGTTCCAGAACACGGTGCCCATGGCCTCGTTCAGCTTGTCCAGGGTTCCAAACTTCTGCTTTAAATAGGCCCGGAAAGCGACGGAATCGCTTTCGGAATAGAACATGTTGGTTTCGCAGTTAAATTCGTTATCGATCTGCCAGCCGATAATGGCCGGGTGCCCGCCGTAGTGGGAGGCGATTTGCTCTACCAGCCGGGCGCAAAGCTGCCGGAACACCGGGGAGGTATGGTTGCAGTGGCAGCGCATGCCGTGGCGCACCAAAATACCGTTGGGAAGCGCGTTGAGGGCCTCGGGGTATTTTTCTGTAAGCCAAGCGGGCGGCGTGGCCGTAGGCGTGCAAAAGATCACCTTCATGCCCTTTTGCTGGGCCAGGTCCAAAAACCT
Source organism: uncultured Neglectibacter sp. (assembly GCA_947647615.1). Classification (GTDB taxonomy): domain Bacteria; phylum Bacillota; class Clostridia; order Oscillospirales; family Acutalibacteraceae; genus Acutalibacter. The sequence goes on along the minus strand of CANSKS010000066.1, from coordinate 450 downwards.
GTCGAAGAAATCGAAGGTAAAAACGCCCTCTGTTTTTTCGAACTTACTCCAGGCAAATTCCGCCACCCGGCACACCTTAATGCCTGCTTCCAGCATTCTGGTCAGGTCCTGCTCCCACATGGCTTCCGGCCAATGCTCCGGGTAGTAGCACACTCCCAGGGTGATCTGCTCCATGTTGATGGATTTTTCCATAGCGTTCTTTAAGCGCCTCCCTATTCTTTAGAATCCGTTTTCTTGGCGCATCCCCCAAAAGGGCGCGACCGTTTTTTATATTATAAAAAACGGCCTATCGCCTGTCAAGGCCTCTCCCCCACCGGTTCCCTTTTGCCCGCACCGGAAAAAGGAAGCCGGGTTCCTTACTCTCCGGCTTCCGGGATAAACTCCAAATGCTCCAGGGCATAGCGCAGAGCCATGCACATCAATTCATTCCGGGAACGGTCGCTTTTCGCT
>CANSKS010000065.1 GCA_947647615.1 uncultured Neglectibacter sp. | reverse complement strand
ACCGAGCAACGTATTGTGGAAATTTTGTCTGCCGCTTTTTGGCAGCATACTCTTTCAGCAACTCTATAATATTGCCGATAGCTTTGTGGCCGGAAAATTTATCAACAATACCGCCTTGGCGGCGGTGGGCAACAGCTATGAGATCACGCTGATCTTTATCGCTTTTGCCTTTGGGTGCAACATCGGGTGTTCTGTTATCGTTTCCCAGCTGTTCGGCGCAGGGCGGCATAAAGACTTGAAAACGGCCGTATACACTACCCTCATCGCCAGTGGCGTGCTTTGCCTGGTGCTGATGCTTTTTGGCGTTTTGTTCTGCGACGGCCTGCTAGGGCTTATTAACACACCCTCGGATATTTTTGACAGCTCCAAGCTTTACCTGGATATTTACATACTAGGTCTTCCCTTTGTCTTTTACTATAATGTGGCCACAGGTATTTTCTCTGCCCTGGGAGATTCCAAAACGCCTTTTATTTTCCTGGTCTGCTCTTCTCTTTCCAACATCGCGGTGGATATTCTGTTTGTGGCCGGATTTCAAATGGGCGTTTCCGGCGTGGCATGGGCCACTTTCCTGTGTCAGGGCGTCAGCTGCGTACTGGCCATACTGTTTGTGTTCCGCCGGTTCCGCAACATCAAAACAGAAGGGCCTGTAAAAATATTTTCTTGGTCTTTGCTTAAGCGGATCGCTGTGGTAACAATCCCCAGCATTTTACAGCAAAGCTTTGTTTCTGTGGGAAATATCATGATCCAAAGCGTCATCAACAGTTTTGGATCTGCCGTAATTGCCGGGTATTCCGCTTCCATCAAGCTGAATAACATGGTCATCACCTCTATGTCTACGCTGGGAAATGGCATTTCCAATTTCACAGCACAGAACCATGGAGCGCGAAAGTACGGCCGTATTAAATCAGGGTTTAAGGCGGGCCTGCAGCTGGTTTGGGGAATCTGTATTTTTGTGGTGCCCCTCTATTTTCTCGCAGGGAAGCAGCTTGTTTATCTGTTTCTCGACAGCCCTACCGGCCAAGCGGTAGACGTGGGCGTCATGTTCCTGCGCATTGTCTCCCCCTTCTATTTTGTGGTGTCCGCAAAGCTGGTGGCAGACGGTACTCTGCGGGGCGCCGGCCGAATGAAGCCCTTTGTGATCACCACCTTTACCGACTTGATCCTGCGGGTGGCACTGGCTGTTCTGCTTTCCTCCACCAGCCTTGGCACCACCGGCATATGGATTTCCTGGCCCATCGGCTGGGTGATCGCCACAGTGCTTTCCCTCCTGTTTTACATCAAATTCATCCGAAGCTACACCGGAGCAGAAACCGATTAAAAGAAAAAACCGGCGGCAAACACCGAGGCCGCCGCAGCCAGCGCCACTACGACTAGAGGTTTTTCCAAATAGGCCAGCACCATTGCCACTGTCGTGCCCACCAAAGCGGTGGGCACGCTGTTTGTGGAATAAAAAATGGCGGGAATGGTCATGGCGCTGAGCACTGCATAGGGTACGTAATGGAGAAAGCTGCGAAAAAACCGGGAATGCACCTTTTTCCGGAACAGAAAGGGAAGCAGCCTAATCAAATAGGTGACTCCCGCCATTACCGCAACATACCAAAATAATCTCATGGTTCCACCTCCGGCAGGGGAAAAAGCAAAGAACACAGCACCGCCGCTGTCACCGCGCTGATCACCACCGAAAACCCTCCGGAAATTCCGGGAACCGCATAGTGGAATACCGTACTGCACAAAGCGGCCACAAGCACCGCCAACAACACGCCCTTGCTCTTCTTAGCGGGGGGAAGACAGATAGCCAAAAACATCCCATAAAGCACAATCCCCATAGCGGAGTTAAGCCTTTCCGGCAGGATCTGCCCTGCGGCGGCTCCCAAATAAGTGCCCAAGGTCCACCCGGCCATAGAAACAGTGATGAGCCCATAAAGGTAAGCCGGTTTTATTTTTTCCTCCCGCGCATAGGCCACGGCAAATATTTCATCGGTAATTCCAAAGGCAGCCAACACCCGGTGAGGCGTAGAAAAGCTCTCGTCCAGTTTTTGGGAAAGGGACAGCCCCATTAGGGAATACCGAATGTTAATCACCAGCTGAGTTAGAGCCATTTCCAGAAGAGAGCCGCCCGCAGCAATAATGCCTACTCCGGCCGCCTGGCCTGCGGAGGTGAGGTTTGTAACGGAAATCCCCACGGCTTCCGCCACCGAAAGCCCCAACCCCACTGCCAAAATTCCAAACCCAAAGGACACGGAAAGGTACCCTAAAGCAATGGGAATCCCGTCCCGCATCCCTCTGACAAAATTCTTATTCAAATCACATCCACTCCCTGGGAAATAAATACCTGGGATATTATACCACAAGCAAAGAAAAACGCCCATAAAAATTCCCGAGATACCAAAAAATTGGCTCCCGGGAATCAAAAGAGAAAAAAGAGAGGTAGAGAAAGTGGTTCTGATCTATGTAAAAGCAAGTTCCTTTGCTGTGTCTATAGCATACCGAAGAATTGTGAAGAGCCTTTGAAGAAAACCTGTATTTTCCAAAAACTCTTTTTTACAAATCTCTGACAAAACCGGCCGGAAAAAGAAGAACCTTGTAAAATGCTGCCGGGCTTGGCTCCGCGCATTTTTAAAGAAGGCTGCGGCGTCCCCCTTATTTTGGGGAAGCCTCTTCCTTCCTCTTTTCTGCCTTCCAAGCCTCAATCTGCCGCAGGCGTTCCCCAAACCTTAGCTCGCTGCCTTCCTTTGTCGGCACATAATATTTCCTGTCGCGCAAAGAATCGGGTAAGCAATACATAGCCGTCAACTTTTCTTCTGTATTATGAGCATACTGGTAGCCTTCCCCATAGTGGAGCTCTTGCATAAGCCTGGTAGGCGCGTTTCGAATGATCAGCGGTACCGGCTCGGCCAGCATTTTTTGTGCGTCGGCCTTTGCCGCTTCATAGGCCCGGTAAAGCGCATTGGATTTTGGAGCGAGAGAAAGGTATACCACCGCATGGGCCAAGTTCACCGTACACTCCGGCATCCCAATAAAATGACTGGCCTGGTAAGCGGCGGTGGCCACCTCTAAGGCCCGGCTGTCTGCCAACCCAATATCTTCACTGGCAAAGCGGATGAGCCTTCTGGCCACATAGAGAGGGTCTTCCCCAGCCTCCAGCATACGCGCCAGCCAATAGACGGCAGCGTCGGGGTCGCTGTTGCGCATGGACTTATGCAGGGCAGAAATTATGTTATAATGCTCTTCCCCTTTTTTATCGTAGAGCAAAGATTTCCTGCTGATGCACTGCTCCAATATTTCCCGGGTAACCACCGTAGTTTCCCCTTCCCGGCGTCCATTGAGCACCACCATCTCCAAGGTACCCAAAGCCGTACGGGCATCGCCATTGGCAAAATTAGCGATAAGCTCTAAAAGCTCTTCCGATATTTGGACCTGCTGCCCGCCAAAGCCTCTGGGATCCTCCAAGGCCCGGCGCAAAAGGCCTGCCAACTCTTCGGTGGAAAGGGCCTCCAGCACGAATACCTTGCACCGGGACAAAAGGGCGGAATTTACCTCAAACGAAGGGTTTTCCGTCGTGGCGCCTATCAATACAATGCTGCCCTTTTCCACGAAAGGCAGGAAAGCGTCTTGTTGGGCCTTGTTGAACCGGTGAATCTCATCTACAAACAAGATAGTCCGTTCCCCCATAAGACGGCTTTGCTCCGCCTGCTGCATCACCTCTTTGATCTCCTTGATCCCGCTGGTGACAGCGCTGAAATTGATAAAATTCGATTGGGTCCTTCCGGCGATAATGCGGGCAAGGGTGGTTTTTCCCACACCCGGTGGCCCCCAAAAAATCATGGAAGATATTTTATCTTGATCGATCAGCTGGCGCAACACCTTTCCTTCCCCCAACAAATGCCGCTGGCCTGCGAACTCCTCTAAGGTTTCCGGGCGCATCCGGGCGGCAATGGGAGTATCTTGCGGCTCCGGTTCAAAAAATGTTTGCTGTCTCATAATGTTTTCCTTTTTTCCACAGTGAATGTCATAAACTAACGGCAAAGCTTTTTTACAGGTTTTTCAGGGCGCGAACGTCTGCTTGGGAGCAGCCTTCCGGGCTGTAGCGGGCTTTTTCGTAGAGTTCGTGTAGCTCCTGCTGGGAAACACCGGCCTCCTGCTCGATTTCCCGAGGTGTATTCCAACCTTTTGGCCGTTCCCTCGCTGCCTTTAATATGGTCCGGCGGTAACGGCGGCGCACCAACGCATTGGGAGAATGATCCAAAAAGGCTGGGCGTTTTCCCCTCCTCTTTTCCGAAGCAGGTTCCTTTTCGTCTTCATCCCGGCCGGAAAGAAACTGCACCACGTCCCGGCTATCGGTAAAAGAGGAACGAAAACTCCGGAAAATACGGTAAATGCCGTAAAGGGCCAGAGCTGCCACGCCGCCTAAGCATAAGGCATAGAAAAGGTAAGAGACAAAGGGAGGAATTTGAAAAAGGGGTTCGGTGTTTTCCAACCCCAAAAGCTCAGAAAAGTCTGTCCCCATATCTGTTTGAGGCGCCAGCCCCTTCATTTCATAAGCGACCTGAGGGCGCTGGTTCCATTTTTCTAAATCGATACGCACATCCCCGAAGCTGTTCCAGGCAGCGGGCAGCAGCAACGCGGAGGCCAAGAGGAAAAAGACAGCCAATGCCGCACCGCCTGTACGGCCAATGCGCTTGGCAGGCAGGTTGCTGATTCCCTGGTTCAATTCGATATAATCTTCTATGCGGCGCACTCCCAAGAAGCACAGCCATAACAGCAAATAGAAGGCGGCGCAAAACACGGAAAGTTTTTGCAGAAGGGGGAGCCCCAATGCCGCACTGAGTCCAAAAGGAAATAAAAACAACAACACCACGAGCACATGAGGCACATCAAAGGCAGATTCCACTTTTACTTCCTGCAGCCTGGCCCTTCCCCTAAAAAAGCAGACGGCAGCCCCTAAAAACAGGCCTGCTACATTCCCCAAAAACAGCCAGGACAGGCCGGAAATTGCCAGCGAGGCCAGCAAAAACTGCCACAGTCCCGGCAGCCGTTCCCCGGCGTAATAGCTCAGCGCCACCGGAATGGCAAACAGGATTCCATGGAGAAACGCGGGCAGCACAGCTTCTTCCCCTTGAAAAAGGCTCCATACCATAGCATATAAAATTGCTACCGGCATAGCGCAGTGAAGCCTTCCCAGCAGCCGCAAAAGCAGCACTCTTTTGCTTTTCGCCCCAAAAAAGTTTAAAATTTTTTGATCCATACGCCTGTTTTCCTCCTGTAAGGCCAAAGTATGCCGAGTCCTGCCGCCTGCTAAACCTCCATCCAAAGTGTCTCGACATTGCCGGGCGATACCAGCTCTTTCTTCTCTCCCAAATAGGGGATGACGCGCAGGTTTTTTCCTTTTCCGGTAAACCGGGAAAAGTCCTCCATCCCCTGTTGTTCCTGGCTGCGGGATACCAGCACATAAAGGTCCTCTCCCTCTTTCTGCTCCTTCGGGAAAAAGGAGCAGATGGGCGCAAGGCCATTTTCCGCTTCCACCCTGGAGAGTGCCTTTTTTAAAAACAAAATACTGCCCGAACCCGCTATGCCGGACAAAGCCAGCGGCTTTCCTGTGAGCACATCTTTGCCATTGCTAAGGACGTCTACCTCTATCCCCGAAAAAAGCAGCCGTTCGCACAAGGCTGCCACGACCCGAACCGCCACTTCGTTAAGCACATCGGCCTGCTGAAGTCCCGAGCCCTCCATATCCAGCAGGAACACCACCCTTTGGGAAAGGGTGGATTCGTGGATGTTGGTGAGCATTTCCCCTGTTCTGGCGGTGGCTTTCCAGTTGATATATTTCATGGGATCACTCCGGGAATACTCCCGAAGGCCTGCAAACTCAAAAGGATCGTCATACACCTTTTTTCGGCTGAGAACAGAACCCATAATGCGGGAAAAAGGGATGTTCACCTGCCATACAGGCAAGGGCCTCGGCAGCACATAAAAATCGGTATTCTGGGTGGTATTGGTCAAGTATTTCTTCGTAAGAAAAATATTCTGGGCAGTGATACCGGTTTGAGTAATTTGGAAATATCCCCGGTGCAGGCATTTGATCTCCAGCGTCCGGGTGATCTTTTGTCTGGGCGCCAAGGCGAATACATCCCGGCGGTAAGTTCGGTCGCTGACAGAGTTGTTCACCTCATCGGTAAACTGCAGGCGTTTATCCATGTGAAAATCGATCTCTACCACCGGCAGAGGCAACAGCTTATCGTTTGTCACCACTTCCACCAGACGGGCTATTTCTCCCTCCAACAAGTATTCCTCTTGAAAGTGAACCTGTACATCCAGCCCCCGAGTCCAAAACTTATCGTATAGGAAAGCCTGCAACAGGTAGAGCAGGCAAAGCAGCCCCAAAACAAACAATACCATCATAGCTTATTTCGTCCAATCTTCCGTAGGGACCTCTGTAGCCTGCAGCAAGTCTTCCACGGCCTGGCGCTGGGCAGTTCCAGAATTCGCGGCGCCGCTTACCGAAAGGCGGTGAGCCAAAACCGGATGTGCCACTGCCTTGATATCTTCCGGAGTCACATATTCCCTTCCCGCCACCATGGCATAGGCCTGGGAAGCACGGAGCATCGCCAAAGTGCCCCGAGGGCTTACCCCCAGCTCCACGTTGCGTAAGCCACGAGAAGCCTGGGAAAGACCTGCCAGGTATTCCATCAATACCGGATGCACATAAATTTTTCGCGCCTCTTCCCGCAGCCGGCAGATCTCTTTTCCGTCACATACTGGCTCCAACTCCTTTAGAGGTTCCGCATCCCGGAACCGTTCCAAAATAGCGACCTCCTGGGCCTTAGTAGGAGGCTCCATGGAAATGCGCATGAGAAAGCGGTCCAGTTGGGCTTCTGGCAGGGGATAAGTGCCCAGCGTTTCTACCGGGTTTTGGGTGGCGATCACAAAAAAGGGAGCTCCCAGTTCCCGGGTGACGCCGTCTACCGTCACCTGGCCCTCCGCCATACATTCCAAAAGGCTGGACTGGGTGCGGGGCGTTGCCCGGTTGATTTCGTCGGCCAAAAGGATGTTGCAAAAAACAGGGCCAGGGCTGAACACAAACTCTCCCTTTTTTTGATCAAAGAAATTGAGTCCTGTCACGTCGGAGGGAAGCAAATCGGGGGTGAACTGTACCCGGCCGAAAACAGCGGACACCGACTTCGCCAATGACCTTGCCAGCACGGTTTTTCCCATGCCGGGCACATCCTCTACCAAAACATGTCCCCCGGCCAAAAGGGCCGTCAACAAGTAGGTCACGGTAGTTTCCTGGCCAATGATCACTTTTCCAATATTCTCTTTAATGCCGGCTAATTTTGCTTCCATGAAATAATACCAACCTCTCTGCATTCGAAACTTTTTTCTGCCAAAGATCAGCGTTCTACCCTATTTGAGCCGCTGCCCTTGCTGGATTTTGATTACATTTCCTATTCTATTTTACCAAACAAACGAAAAAAACACAAGTGCGCAACAGTCTGCCATCTCATGTTCCCACATCACTTTTATAGGATTCTTTGCAGCTTGCCGCCGCAGCGGCACTGGTACCGCTGCGGCAGCTTCACAGCTTTAGACATGCGGGAACGAGGGTATTTCGCCCCGCAGACCGTACACTCCAATATATATCGTACCTTCTCTTCCCGAAGAGGCGCGAGCGCCTCCTGGGCTTTTACCGTACGCTCAATGGAAAGGCCCCAGGCGTCATTTACCCTCTGTGCATAAGCCTTCCAACGAGTTCCATGATCCCGGCAGCCCCGGCAGGTGTGCAAAAGCTCATGGATCAGCGTTTGCCTTAAAAGCTCCGGCCGGTCTAAAATTCTGGAAGAAACCTCAATGGTATAAACGCCCTCCCGCAAAATGCTGCATCCCAGCCGCCTCTTTGCTCTGGTGTTTACCAATACGTTGGAAACTATATTTTCCGATACGGGAATTCCCAAACCTTGCAGGTCATCCCAAATTGATTTCATAAGCCCATCCAGTTCCTGCTGCTCCATTTTTTATTCTCCTCTCTCCCCTCGAAGAGTAAGCTTTTATGGAATTGGGCTTTTAACGATCTCCTTCTTCTCTCGTTAAGGATTTCTGAACGTCAAACCCTTCCGGGTACCTTCTCTTCAATTTTTCCAGATTGGCTTGCAAAATATCTTCCAAGGGAGTTTCCAGGGCTGTAGCCGTCTCTGCCAAGTACCAAGCAACATCTCCAAGTTCCTTTAACAGCTTCTCCCTTTCCAATTCATGCCCCTGTGCCAACCATTTCTTTACAATGTCTATGGCTTCGCCTGCCTCACCGCACAGTCCCATTACGCCGTTGATCAAGATATCTTTCTTTTCCAAGCTTGGGTTCAGAGTTGCCATAGCAAGCTTCTGATATTCATTTCCCGTCATCTTAAATTCTCCCTTTGCTATAAAAAGCTCCCGGGGCGTTTTTCAAAAGGCTTTTTCCAGCTTTTGGAAAAGATCGTAGGAATAAATTCCCACACATTCCTCCCCTTCAAACTGGAATCGCACCACCCAAGGCATCAAGTTCCGAATCGCTTCAAAGTCCTCATAGGCAAACTCTCTTCGAAAATAATGAATCACCGTGCTCAGCGCCGTCCCGTGAGAGCCTATTACTACTGTTTTTCCGCAATATTCGTCTAAAATCTTTTTCAATGCGGAAACATTCCTGTTCTGAACTTCGCGAAGGCTTTCTCCGCCTGGCAGCTTATATTCGAAATCCTCCCATTGCTTTTTAGCAAAGCTGCCAAAATGGTCAATCCAGCTGCCCACCTTTCGTTCCCGAAAGGAATACACCGGCTTGATTGCAAGGCCGCGAGCGTCTGCAAAAGCTTGTATTGTATCCCATGCCCGCTTAAAAGGGCTGGAAAAAACCGCGTCTACCGGGACACCGGAAAAATAATCCACTACCAATTCTCTGTCTTTCCAGCCCTTTGCTGAAAGTTCCCGGGAAAAATCGTTGTGGTTCTCATAATTTGGCTCGGCATGGCGCACAAAATAGATAGTTGTCAACGTCATTCCTCCTCTTTTTTACCATCATATCATAAGCATTCCCGGATGTCCACTTGCTCTTTTTTTGACTCTCAAGTTATGTAAACCCAGAACAACTTCTCTCTGACCAGATAAAAGGGGCCGTAAGCATCTCGCTTACGGCCCTTCCCCTAAATCTATGATTTCGTCTCTTATTTTCCTGTCCCGGTTTGCCTTTTCTTCCCATGGCAAGCCCCACTCATAGCACAGCTACCACAGTTACAGCCACAGGGAGATTTCCCGTTTTTCCCGTTACGTACCATAATGGCCACTACGGCGGCTAGAATGGCTACTAGCACGGCAGAAACTATAATTGTCGCCACGTTCTCCGCTATCCATGTAAACATATCGATTCCTCCAGCTTTGAAAATTTATTTTGCCAGCTCAACCGTTTTCGTCAGCTTTGTCGCTTCCCGATAGGGCCTGAAAAGCAGATACAGCATAAGCGCCAACACCGCAACAGCGCCCAGAAAACCGATTATATTGGGCATACCCATAATCGCCGATCCGAATTGATAAACCATGAATGCCACCGCATAGGCAAACAGGCATTGGTAGCCTATGGCAAACCAGGTCCACTTGGCAGAGTTCATCTCGCGTTTGATCGCTCCAATCGCTGCAAAGCAGGGGGCGCAAAGCAGGTTGAACACCAAGAACGAGTACCCTGCGAGAGCGCTGAAATTCGCCGCGATCTCAGGCCAGCCGCCTGCATATAATATGCCCATAGTGCCCACAATGTTTTCCTTTGCCACCAAACCGGTGATAGAGGCCACAGCCGCCTGCCAACTTCCCCAGCCCAGCGGAACGAATAGCCACGCAATCCCATTTCCTATGGCCGCCAGAATGGACAGGTCCATTTCTTCTTCCCCCAGCATACGGAAGCCTTCCGCTGTAAATCCAAAGTAAGTGGTGAACCATACCAAAATGGTGGAAAGCAAAATAATAGTACCCGCCTTTTTAATAAACGACCAGCCCCGTTCCCACATAGACCGTAGGACATTTCCCGCAGTAGGCAAATGATACGCCGGGAGTTCCATTACAAAGGGTGCCGGTTCCCCGGAGAACATTTTGGTTTTTTTCAGCATGATCCCAGAAAGGACAATGGCTGCCATACCAACAAAATAGGCAGAAGTGGCCACCCAGGCAGAGCCTCCAAAAACGGCGCCGGCAATCATGGAAATGAAGGGAACCTTTGCCCCGCAGGGAATGAAGGTAGTAGTCATAATTGTCATACGGCGGTCGCGCTCGTTTTCTATGGTCCTGGAGGCCATAATGCCTGGAATTCCGCAGCCGGTACCTACCAGCATAGGAATAAAGGACTTTCCTGACAACCCAAATTTCCGGAAAATACGGTCCAATACAAAAGCGATGCGCGCCATGTAACCGCAGGCTTCCAATATTGCCAGGAGCAAGAACAAAACCAGCATCTGCGGCACAAATCCAAGCACTGCCCCCACGCCGGCTACAATTCCGTCTACCAGAAGCCCGCTCAGCCAATCCGCCGCACCAATTTGCGCGAGGCCATTGCTCACCAAAACGGGAATCCCATATACCCAAACTCCATAGGCGGCGGGGTTCGGCTCTTCCTCATATTTCTCCATGACCGCCAGCGCTTCCTCGTAATTGGAAAGGGTTGCCGTTTCTTCCGTCACCTCAAGGGTTTCTTCGTCCTCCACCGAATAGGGGAAACTTTCTGTTGGAGCCGTGCCGTTCTCTTCCAGGTAATTTTCATAGCCCTCTATAACCAAGGAGGCAGCCCCATATTCTTCCGCCGCCTTTTCGTATGCGGCAGAGCCAATGCCGAGAAGGTGGAAGCCATCGCCAAAAAGCCCATCATTCGCCCAATCGGTAGCAGCAGTGCCCACTGTGACCATAGAGATATAATACACCAAAAACATGATTACCGCAAATATTGGCAGCCCCAGCCAGCGGTTTGTCACAATCTTATCGATCTTATCCGAAGTGCTGAGCCTCCCGCCGTCCTTTTTTTGGTAACAGCTTTTTATTATTTCCTCAATAAAAAGGTACCTCTCGTTGGTAATGATGGATTCTGCGTCGTCGTCCATTTCTTTTTCTGCCGATTGGATATCGGCTTCGATATGCTCCAGCGTTTCTTTGGGCAGGTTCAGCTGTTCTAGCACCTTATCGTCCCGTTCAAACAGTTTAACGGCGTACCATCTCTGACGCTCCTCCGGCATATCGTGTACCACCGCTTCCTCAATATGGGCAATCGCGTGTTCCACTGTGCCGGAAAACAGATGCATTGGAACTGTTTTTTCCTTTTGCGCGGCCTCAACGGCCGCCTCGGCAGCCTCAAAAACTCCATCGCCCTTTAACGCCGATATTTCCAATACCTTGCAGCCCAAAACCCGGGAAAGCTCTGTAATATCTATCTTATCTCCATTCTTTCTCACAATATCCATCATGTTGATAGCCACTACAACTGGAATCCCCAATTCTGTAAGCTGCGTTGTCAAATAAAGGTTTCGCTCTAAATTGGCGCCGTCAATAATATTTAAAATGCCGTCGGGACGTTCACCGATCAGGTAATTCCTCGCCACGACTTCTTCCAGCGTATAGGGAGAAAGGGAATAAATGCCGGGTAAGTCAGTGATAGTGACATCTCCGTGCTTCTTTAACTTTCCTTCCTTCTTTTCCACCGTAACTCCTGGCCAGTTCCCAACAAACTGGTTAGAACCTGTCAGCATATTAAACAGGGTAGTTTTCCCGCTATTAGGGTTGCCGGCAAGGGCAATGCGCAAATTCATGTTCCTTCCTCGCTTTCTTGGTTAGTTTAAGCTAACTTATTGGCCAAATAATAGAGAAGATCTCCGCTTCCTTCCACCTTCTTTTATTCTAACTCAACCATTTCTGCGTCCGCTTTTCGAATCGACAGCTCATACCCGCGGACTGTAATTTCTATAGGGTCCCCTAAAGGCGCGACCTTGCGTACTGTCACCTCTACCCCCTTTGTGAGCCCCATATCCATAATCCTGTGTTTCACGGCACCTTCCCCATGAAGCTTTCGCACCTTTACGGTGTCTCCGACCTGTACAGTTTTTAAGGTGTTCAATTTGCGTTCCCTCCTTACTTCCCGCTCAGGTATAAATTTTTTGTGCCATCTCTTTGCTAATGGCCACTCGCGAGCCTTTTACGTTCACAATGACATTCCCGCCCAATACAGTGACAACAGCCACGTCCGTCCCGGAAACAAAACCCAGGTTTTCGAGATGCCGTTTCACCTCCGTATTTCCAGCGATTTTCTTAATACTTTTTTTCTCGCCTGTCCCCGCAATACTTAATGGGATCACAAGACCGCTTCCTTTCCCTTTTGTTAGCTAAAACTAACCGATGACTTAAAGATAAGTTAGCCAAAGCTAACTTAAGTATAATATACCACTCTATTTTGTACCTGTCAAGCCGAAAAGAAAAAAATATTTCCAGCTCTTCCCCAGTGAAAAACCACAAAACCTCATGATGGTCAAGAGCCCGTCGATTTGTACCGCCGAACGCCTAACCGCCAAAGCAGCCAGCAAGGTATTACAAACAGAGAAGCCAAAAGCGGCAAAAAGACACAGAAGAGAGAATCTGTCTTTCCCAAAAGGTAAGTGAGAGGATAATACTGGATTAGTGCGTAAGGCACTACAAAAGTACAAAATTGCAGAACACGTTTCCCGTAGATCACAAGGGGGTAGCGGCCATGTTCCCTGGCACCATCGGTGAAAATATTCATGACTTCCAACCCTTCCAGCGTAAAGAAGGAAATTGCCGCATAGACCAGGAAAAGGCCGGAAAATACCAGAACACCTCCCAGAAGCATGAATACCACGGTGAGTACCCGCAAAAAATTCCATTCCACTCCACTGGCCACTATGCCATAGATAAATGTTACAACAGCCTGCAGCATTCTGGCCACACGGGTAAACTCTATTTTGGTGGCCAACACTTGGAAAATCTCGTTTCTAGGCCGAACCATAATGCGATCGAATTCCCCGTTGGCAATCATAGAGGGGAAAGTGTCAAACCCTCTGGCAAAAGCCTCCGCCAAAGAAAATTCTAAAAGCATCACGGAAAAGCACAGCAGCACTTCGCTGTAGGTAAACCCCGCCACTGAATGGAAACGCTGGAACATAAAAAAGATTCCTAAAAACACATTAAAAGACGTTAAAAATTGTCCCACTGCAGTGAGAAAAAAAGAGGCTTTATACTGCATAATACTTTTTATATGAATGGCAAAATATTTTTTATATAACCGAAACATTCATTTTCCCTCCCCATGACACCTGTGACTCCAAGCATTCTTCTGTGAGGCTTTTCGGCACGAAAATGCGAAAGCTGCCAGAATCGCTCCCAGCTGAGAAAAATGCGGTTTCGCGTCACCGACGCGAAATGCGGACCTTCCCCTATGGTACGCGAGCATTTTTCCGTGAGGCTTTTCGGTACGAAAATACAAAGCTGCCAGAATCGCTCCCAGCTGAGAAAAATGCGGTTTCGCGTCACCGACGC
>CANSKS010000064.1 GCA_947647615.1 uncultured Neglectibacter sp. | reverse complement strand
AGAACAACATCCTCATCCAGTCCGCCCAAGCCATGCTGGCTCAGGCGAACCAGGTTCCCCAGGGTGTTCTGCAGCTCTTACAGTAAGTTCCATTTTTCTACTAGTTTACTTGTTCCAACGAACGGGGGCGGGCTTTTGCCCGCCCTTTTCCTATTTTAAAAGAGAGCTCCCTCAGGGAGGGCGCTTAAAAAGCCCTCTCAGTCTCGCTAACTGCAGTCAAGTCAAAATTGGTGATCTAAAAGGGAAATCGGGATCCGATAAGTTTCCCAAGTTGAAATTCCTTCGAAATTTCAACTAAAGAAATTCACCGTAAAGTGAATTTTATTGAGGAGAACTTTCCCTGTTTTTCTTAGAAAAAGCTCAGGGAAAACAATCCCTCAGTCAGCTTCGCTGACAGCTCCCTTTACACAAGGGAGCCTTGGGCGCAGCCGTGACGGAGAGGGCTCAAATGAGCCATTCTTCCAAAAGCTCTACTCGAACAAACGAGGAGCCGGGCATTGGCCCGGCTCCTTCTCAATTTTAAGGAAGAAAGGAAAAGTAGTTGCTGCGCAGGGAATCCCAGGAAGCGTTGTTCCGCTCTCTCACCGAAGCGGAACAGTTTTCCACTTCGGGGCTTATGTCTCCTCGATAGTCTTCGGAATAATAGGTGGTTCCATCGTACCAGCTGTAGTTTGGGAAAATGACTACGCCGCCCAAATCCCCAAAAATGTCGTCTCCCGCGTAGTAGCGCCGGTCCGCCTCCAGCCCGAACAGGCTGACCAATGTGGGAGCGATATCTACCGTCGAGGTATATTTTTCTACCTTTTGGGGCTTTAGGTTCTCTGCATAAAGGAAAAAGGGCGTCCGGTACAAGTCAGGGCTGCCACTCTGCACACCCTTTATTTGGCACAGGAATTCGGTGTCCGACATGTATTTCCCATAATGGTCGGCGTAGAACACCAGGACGGTGTCTTTGTAGTGGCCGTCGGCTTGGAGCTGTTCCCACAACTGTCCAATGAAAGCGTCTGTTTCCATGGCGTGAGCTACGGCTAAGGTGTATTCCTCCATGTTTGCCTCGCTGCCGGTGACGCCAGATTTGGCCACCGCTGCCTTTGCCGCCTGGTAATGAGGGCCGGAAATGTTTTGGGATTCCTCTGTGTAAGGGCCATGACCGGAATAGGTGATGAGGAAGGAATAGAACTTTTCGCCTTCCGTCATTTTGGGGTACCCTGCTATCATTTGGCTGTCCAGCATGTGGTCTTCCATGCCCATGTCCAAAAAGCTGTGGTAGGCCTCAAAGCCCAGGTTGGCATGTATGCTCCCACGGCTGTAAATGCTGGGGTAAGAGGAATGGAAAGAATTGGCCGAATAGCCGGCTTCCCGGAACAAATTGGGAAGCGCCAGCGGGAAATCGTTGGTGAAATAGGCACTGACGGGCAAACCGGCCGGCGCAGGCACCAGCCCGGTGAGAGAAGCGATCTCGGTATTGAAGGTGCTTGCAGAAAGGTACAGGGGTGTGTAGTGGTGTACAAAATCAACGCTTTGCTGCTGCAAGCGGTACAGGTTTGGCATGTAGTCCTCGGTCAACAGCCAGGTGTCTATAGATTCCAGCATGACCATGAGAAGATTTTTGTCTTTTAAAACGCCGGTGAGCTCATGGCTGCCGCTGACCTCCCGGGATTCGTAATAGGCGTCCAGCTCGCCCTTTTCCGGGCCGCGGGTTCCCAAGCCAAAGGATACGGTAAAATTGCGAAAGGTGTACTGGTAAAGTCCTGTGAGCATAAAGGCGCGGTTGGTATTGGTAAATTCGGAATAAATAGAGTCGTCGGCATTTGGGTCATAGACAGTCCCCCACCAAACAGTATCTGAGGAAGATAGGGAACCGTGGGCCCAGCAGATGGGTACGAAGGCAAGGAGGGCAAGAAAGGCAGCCACTCCTTTGCCGGCAAGGCGCCATTTCCTGTTTTCGAACTTTGGCGGAACTAAATAAATGGCCAAGCCCATCAAGCACAAGGAAAGTACCAGACACAAAAGAAAGCCTTTTCGAAAGTTCAGATAACTCCAACTAAAAAATTTAGCGCCGTCTCCGGCAAAGTTCATGTCGGCAAAAGAAAAGAAGTTGCCGAAAATTTTGTACATGGCCCCATGAACCAAAGTGAGAACAGAAAACAACAGCATTAGAATTCCCATGGCGATTTGGCGAAGGAGCCTGGGCAGAAGCGCGGTTATGCCAATGAAGAATACGGACCAGCCAATTCCAAACCAAAGGGGATAAGCAGAAAAGACGGGAGTAGAGCCGTGAAACTGGTAAAAGAAGCGGAAGGAGACGTCTAACACCCAAAAGCTGGAAAGACCAAGAAGAGGGCTTAAAAACCAATAGCGCCGCAGATTTTTCAAAAATTCTTTTCCTTTAGCCATGCGATTTCTCCCGTCAATTTGTCATTTCTTGTCGAAGTATCTTTGCTGGAGAAAAGCATACCACGTTTTTTCCCATTTGACAACCGCTGTGATGGTTGGAAAAAAATGTATTTTGCGGGAATGGAAAATTCCGGGAAAAAGTCGGTAAAACTGGGTAAGGCAATGCCAGCCAATGGGATGTCCCACTGGCCGGCAGCGCTGTTTTTGTTTTTGCATGTACTCAATGGAACAGGTCTACCAATCTCTGCCAAAACCGCTGCCAGAAGGGCTCTTCCTCGGAGCCGGCAGAGTCTTCGGCGACTTCGGCAGTGGAAAGAGGGTCCGCTGTTTCCACTGTCTTCATGAAGAACCGGGTGGTCACCTTAGCCTCTTCCGGTGCGCCGGCATAACTGCCGAAATCTTCCTGCCGTTTTCTCATGGCTTCTAAAACCGATTTTAGAGAGGAAAGCTGTTCTGGGTCAAGGCTGTTGGTCAGCTGGCTAATACCCTCGTCGTTATACCTCTGCAGCCCGCTTTGCAGGTCGTTGGCGCCGCTGGCAAGCTCCGCTGTGCCCGCCTGAAGGCTTTGGGCTCCTGCGGCCAGAGTATGGATGCCTTCTGTCAGCTGGACGGCTCCGTTGGCAAGCGCTTCGCTGCCGGGAGCCAGCTGCTGGGCGCCTTCCGCCAAGGCAGCGTTGCCTTGGGAAAGGCTGCCCGCTCCAGCCGAAAGCTGGTTGGAGCCCTCTACCAGCTGGGCGACGCCGCCTGTGAGTTCAGGGATTTTAGCCCCCATCTGCCCGAGCCCCGCGTCTATTTGGGTGGCTCCCGCATAAGCGCTTTCTACCCCTTGGGTATAGGCGGTGAGTCCGGTGGCAAGGCCGGAAACTCCGTTCATGCCCTCCTGTAGGGCTTGAACCCCTGCGCCAACCTGCTGAACGGCTCCGTTTACCTGTTCATAGCTGCTGTTAAGCTGTTCCAGCCCACCTGCCATGGAGCTGGCGGAGCAGTAAGCACCGCTGTATGCAGCCAGAATTTGCCCTTGCTGTTCCGGGGGTAATCCGGCGTCGGCTAACATAGCGGAGAAGGTTTCCGGAACGGGCAGTTGGGCAACTGCTTGGGAACCTTCTGCTGCCGCGCCATTTAAAGCGGAGCCAAAGGCTTGGGTGCCGGCAGCCAGCTGCCCTTCCGGTCCCGCCGCCGCGGCCAGGTTGTTGACCCCTTCGCTAAGGGGCTGTATCCCTTCTATTAAAGCGGAACTGCTGCCCTTTAAGGTCTGAAGTCCGGCAACAAGGCCTTCACTGCCGGACTTCAGCTGGTAAAAGCCTTCGGAAAGGGCTCCGGCTCCCGATTGCAGGTTATAAAGTCCTCCCGCCAAATCGTTGGCGCCGCTCTGCAGCTGCTGGGCGCCGTCCCGGGCGCTGGCAGCCCCGCTGCTGAGCTGTTGAGCGCCGTCCCGCAGGGAGATGGCCCCGTCGCTTAGCTGAGCGCCGCCCTGAGCCAGCTGGGAGGTACCGCTTACCAGCTCCGCGGCGCCATCGTTTAAAGCCTGCGCTCCTTGGGCCAATCGGCCCGCTCCGTCTAAAAGCTCTGCCATACCCTGGTCAAGGGCATCCATACCTTCCTGCAGGTCCTCTAAACCCTCCAGACTGTCCAGGCCGGAAAAGCCTTCTTCTTTCAGGGCTTGGGCATCGGTGCCGCACACCAAGAAAACACTAGGGGCGGTGAGCTCTTTGACATCGGCCTCTATGGTTACCTGATCTTGCAGGTAATCTTCGGCCTCCGCCAGCTCTTCCGGCAGCAATCCCTCAAGGCTTTCCCGCACGCCGGGCAAACATACAAACCCGGCGGCCTGGGTTTTTCCCAGGTTTTTCACGATGCCGTGGGGAGCCGCAATGTTTTCCCAATTTTCGTCTAAGATGGCTCCTACCATGGTGACGAAGGGGGTACAGATCTGCCGTGTGCCGTCTTCGAGCTCCATAGTACCGGTTTCGTGATTGCTCAGGGAAACGGTAATGGAAAGCCTGCCGCTTTTCCCAAGCAGCTCCTCTAAAGGCGCGGTTTTACCGTCTAAGGCGTAGGAGATCTCTGCGCTGACAGGGGGCGTTTTATTGGGCGCTCCCTTGTAATAGACATCGGATTCGGCGGTATTCCAGGTAAGTTCTTCCCCCTTTTGGGAAAGCTCCGTACCGCCCTGGACGTTTTCAATATCGGAAAGCTCGCTGCGGTCGGTGACACCGGAAAATCCCTCATCCCGATGCAGGTGAACACTGACGGTTTGGCTGCGCAGGCTGCCGTCGGGTTCCAGCATCACATATACGGTCTCTTCTTTTTCTAACGTTTTTTCTGCCGCCAAGGCAGGAGATGTCAGGCCAATCGCCAATAAAAGAGAAAGCCCGGCGCTGGTAAGACGTTGATAGAGTTTCATAACGATACTTCCTTTCTTACATGTTCTGAAGTTATAAGAGGCTCTGTAGATCTTTTGGTTTTTTTGTGTGGCTCTTTTCCCAGCCAATGCAGGGTGGTAAAACGAATGACAGGGTCCAAAAGCATCAATAGGCAGGGAAGAATGAAAATAATCACAAACATGCTGATCAACGCGCCCCGGGAGATGAGCAGGCAAATGCTTTTTAGCAGCTCCATGCGGCTGATAGCGGCAACGCCGATGGTAGCGGCGAAAAAGGTGAGGCCGCTGGAAAGAATACTTTGGCTGCAGAATTGGCAGGCCAGCTGGGCCGCTTCTTTGGGGGTGTGCCCGGCTTTGCGTTCTTCCCGGAAGCGGGTGGCCATGAGTATGGCGTAATCTACCGTAGCTCCAAGCTGTACCGTCCCGATCACAATACTGGCGATGAAGGGAAGAGAGGTACCGGTGAAATAGGGGATACCCATATTGATGAAAATAGCGCTCTCAATGGATACTACCAGCAATACCGGCACCGAAAGACTCAGGAAGGAGAGGGCGATAATTACGAATACAGCGGCAATGGAAGCGATGCTGACATTGGAGAAATCGATATCGGCCACCTCAATGAGATCCTTCGTCATGGCCCCTTCCCCGGTGATAACACCGGAAGGGTCGGCCGCTTTTACCAGTGCGTTCATGGCTTCCAGCTGCGTATCTAACTGGTCGGTACCGCTTTTATAGGCGCTGTTGGCCAGAATCAGCTTACGCCCGCCCGATTCCGCCAGCTGGGCCACCTCCTCCGGCAGGAACTGACTTTCCAGCCCGGGGCTTATCAGCGCATCGACGCTCATGGCTTGGGTGACTCCGTCCACTGTTTTCAGCTGGTCACAGAGGCTGCTCACCTCCGAATTGGAGAGGCTTTCGTCTACCAAAATAAAGTGGGAGGTGGTCATGCCAAAATCCTCCTTTAGCTTATCGGTTCCTACAATGCCGGTAAGGTCTTGGGGAAGGCTGTCGAACAGGGTATAGTAGACGTTTGTTTTGCTTTGCGCCAAGGTAAAGGGGACCATGATCACTAAAAATACGGCGAGAATGGGGGCAGGATGCTTTGTGACAAACCGGCTTACCCCCTTCAGCTGTGGGATCCACACCCGGTGGCGATGCTTTTCCACCGCCCGGTCAAAGGTGAGAATAAGGGAAGGCAGAATGGTGACGGTGCAAATGACGCCTAAGGCTACGCCTTTGGCCATAACAATGCCAATATCCCGCCCTAAGGTCAGGCGCATTGTGCAAAGGGCCAGGAATCCTGCGATGGTGGTCAGGCTGGAGGCCGTGATAGAGGTAAAGGTGTTGCAAATGGCGTTAGCCATGGCTTCTTCCTTGCTGGCGGCGTGCCCCTTCTCTTCCTCGTAGCGGTGCAGCAGAAAAATGGAGAAGTCCATGGTAACGCCGAGCTGCAATACGGTGGAAAGAGCCTGGGTGATGTAACTGATCTGTCCCAGAAAGTAGTTGGTACCAAAGTTATAAAGGATAGGGAACACAAGACCCGCCATGAATAGAAGAGGAACCACGGTACTTTCCATGGCCAAAAACAAGATCAGCAGGCTTGCGCCTACCGCGCACAAAATATAAAAGGGCATTTCTTGGTCTACCAGGGCTTTGGTGTCTTGCAGAATCACGCTCATCCCGCCCAGAAAGCTGTGCTCCCGCAGCAGGCCCTTCAGCTCCGCCACAGCGTTCATGGTGCTTTCACTGGCAGAGGGAGCCGAAAAGCGCACCAACATCAAAGTGGCGTTTTCTTCATACATGGCCTGTTGAATAGAAGCCGGCAGCATTTCCCGTGGAATGGTCGGGTCTATGATGTCGCTGAGCCAAAAAACCTGCTCCACACCGGAAACCTGCTCCATTTCTGCTTTCATGTCAAGCAGTTCCTCCAGGGGCAGCCCTTCTACGGTGATCATGCCGGTAGAGGCCAGGTTAAAATCGTTTTCCAGGGCTACCTCGCCAATCATGGAATCTAATTCCGGCGGCAGGTAGGTCAAAATGTCATAGTTGATACGGGTTGCCGCCATACCGAAAAGGGCCGGTATCAGTAACAACAGAGCCAGCAGCAGCACCAGCTTCCGGTGACGTACAATCCCGTTGGCGATCGCTCTCATGATGCTTCCTCCTACTTTTTATTATAAAATGACTTTTGGTCATTTACTGATTGGATTATAGCACCCTTGGAAATCTCTGTCAATATAAAAATGACCAAAAGTCAAAAATTTTTCTGCCCCCTTGCAAAACTCAAAAGAGGAGGGTATAATAAAAACAGAACTTAAGGCATATCGGCTTATTTATTTTGGAGATGACATTTAAAATGGGCAAGGTTCAACAAAACAAACTGGTAAAGCGGCAGGCTTTGTTAGACGCAGCCTATGAGCTGTTCCTGGAAAATGGTCTTGCGAAAACCAGCATCAGTGAAATAGCCAGCAAAGCCAACGTGGCAAAGGGCACTTTTTACCTGTATTTTTCCGATAAGGACGCCCTTTTGCGGGCTCTCTTGGGACGCATTAGCTACCACATTTTAGAAAATGCCTGTACTGCCGCCGAAGCTTTGGGGCCTATTCCCTTTGCCGATAAGATATTGGCGGTGGCTGACCATGTGATTGAGTATTTGAGAAAAGAGACCCTGGTCTTGCGGCTGATCCAGCATAATTTGGACTGGCCCAGTGTCGGTGGTTTAGAAAACGGCGGGGAACCTATGGCCCTGATCCGCCGCATTGTGGAATTCAGCAGGGGATGCCCTGAGGTGGCAGAAAAATCTCCCCAGGAAATCTATCGGCGCACAGCAGCCTTGGTGAGCATGTGCGTCAGCATGTGCTATAGCTGCATTATAGAAGAGCGGCCGGACACTATCGATAACATGAAGCCCGTGCTGTACGATATCATCCGCCACAGCCTGTAACAAAAAGAGAGGAAGCGCCCCTTGCCAAGCAGAGAGGTGCTTCCTTTCTTTTTTCTTTGGGAGGGCTACGGCTATTCTGTGGCTTCGCCCTGCCAGCCTGTCTGACGGGCAGTGAGCTTCCCTCGCTCCACAATGAGAATGGTGGGGAAAGAGCTGCAACGGAACCCCCACTTTACGGAGTTTTCCAAGTCGAAGGCGGTGGTGACGTTTTTCCATTGGCTGCCAAGGGCGGCGGCTTCTTCGGCCTCTTCTGAACTTAAGCCTGCCAGGTATACCCCGTAAATATCTGTAATGCCCCGGTACTGCCCTTCCTGTTCTAAAGATTCCAGGGCCGCCTTGGCATAGGGGCAGCGAGTGCTGGCCAGCACCAACACATATTTTTCGGGAAGATCCCTGCTGGAGAGCCGCCGGCCATCTAATGTTTCCACCGCAAAAGAGGGCACGCTGGCTCCTACAGCCAGCGGGGGTCCGGCCGAGTTTTTTACATCCTGCAAGTGCAAAGCATAAGCACTGTGATTCTTTTGCAAAAAAAGGAGCAGTACCGCGAAAGCCAGGCCGTAAAGCAAAAAAGAGCAGGCTTTGGAAATTTTTGTTCTCTGTTTCATAGAAAGCTCATTCCCCTTTCAAAACCTCTGCCGGCTGGACTCTCGCAGCCACGGCGGCAGGGTACAGGGCGCATAGCAGTAAAAAAGCCAGGGCGCCCGCCGCGCACAGCAGCAGATGAAAGGAGTTCCAGGCCTTTGGAAAAAGGATGGCATCTATGCTGCTGAGCAGCCCGGAGCTCAGTAAAAGCTGACTGCACAGGCTGCCTAAAATCACCGGAAGGGCGGCGCGTTTTAAAACGGTATCGCGCAAAACCAGGCGGAAGATGTGCCCGGTGCCGGCCCCTGCCGCCATGTGCACGCCAAATCGAACACGGTTTTGCTGAACAGCTGTGAGCAAGTCTCCTAAAAGCCCCAAAGCCGAAAGGAGCAAAATACCCAGGCCAAAAATATCTAAAAACAGCAGCTGACTCTCTGCCACCGGCCTTCCTTGCCGGAGGGGGGCCGCCTGGTGAATCGAAATGGCCAGCCCCAGAATGAGAGCGGTGAGGAAATCGTGCAGGTAAGTTATTCTTTTTAGTTTCATGTGTTCGGCTCCTTTTGCAGCAAAGCCGCAGGTTCTTCTTTTAGAATTTGCCGGAAGGGAAGGTAGGAGGAGATCAGGCACACCAACACCATAACACAGGCCGAGGCTGCTACGGTGTACCCGTTGAAAAGGAAAAGGAAGTCGTCGACCGCCCGGTTGGCATAGTAGACTAGAATCGCCGAAGCGGCCATACCCAACAGCGTGCCTTTGGCGCAAAGCGCCAGCAGCTCCGCCAGGAACTCCCTGAACAGGTCTCCATAAGAGGCGCCTGCCGCAAGCTTGATGCCAAAATGCCGCCTGTTCTCCAAAATACCCGCGCTGGCTAAGCTCATCAGGTTGATCCCCGCCAAAAGCTCCCCCAAAAAGGCCAGGAATACAATGCCCAGGAAAGTGGTGGCGTCCGTGGCCTTGGGGGAAAGCGCCGCCTCAAAATCGCTGCCGGTTTGAGCTCGAAACAGGATCTCGCCCTCCCCATATTTTTGGTTCAGCGTTTCCTCTATGCTGGAAAGTTCGGCCCGGAATTCTGTTTGCGAAAGCTCTTCCGGCTTTTGCAGCAGGATGTAAAAGACCTCGGTAGAAGCAGCCGGAGCTTCTTCATAAGGTAGCACCAGCAATAGAGAAGTATCGGAAGAAAGCAGGGAAAATTCAGTTTGGGAAGCGGCCTGGGCAACCGTGAAAACGGCAGTGATCTTTTTGGGTACCCCGTCGATCTCCAGCGTGGGTACCGTGCCCTGCTCCCAGCCGTGGGCTTCTAAAAAGCTTTGTGAAACAGCGCAGAATCCGGCGGCCGGTTCCTCCTCCTCTTCCGGGAACTCCATGCCCCGCAAAGGGAAAAAGCTTGGAGTGGAATACAGCACTTCCACATCGGAAAGCACAAGGCCCTCTGCCTTGATCACGGGCGTATCCCTAAAACGTTGGGCTATGGGCGCATACTGCCAACCCTTAGGAATAGCCTCCATGGCCCTTTCGCATTCCGAAAGGCTCATGCTGTTCAAGGCCAGCAGGGTGTTTTCCGGAGTCTCCTTGGGAGTCCGGTATAAAACGGCACTTTGCGCCATGGCACGCTTGGCTTCTTCGGCTGCCGTCTGGTCGGCAAGCTGGCGCTGGAAGGAGCAAAGGAAGAAGACCCCTGTGATCACGCCCATCGCCATGCCGGCAATGAGAAAAAAACGGTAGATTGGTTTCAGCATAGCGGCACCTCAAACAATGCGGCCGTCCCGCATTTCCACAACGCGGTCGGCATAGGAGGCGATTTTAACATCGTGGGTGACCAGCACCAAGGTCTTCCGGCCGGCAAGCCGCAGGCCCGCCAGCAGTTCCATCACCCTTTCGCTGTTTTCACTGTCCAGGTTGCCGGTGGGCTCGTCTGCCAGCAGCACCTCCGGATCGTTGGCCAGGCTGCGGGCAATGGCTGTTCTTTGCTGTTCACCACCGGAAAGCTCGCAGGGCCTGCGGTTTTCCAGGTGGGCTAGATCAAGGCGTTCCAACAGAGGCAGGACGACCGCTCGCCATTTGCTTTTGGGCAGCTTTTTATAGGCTAAGGGCAGGGCCGCGTTTTGGAAAACCGTGAGCTCCGGCAGCAGGTGGAAGGCCTGAAACACGAAGCCGAATTTCTGCCGGCGAAGCAGCGCTTTGCCTTTTCGGTCAAGGGTTTTGGTATCTTTTTCCTCAATGAGGTAGGTGCCGCTGTCGTAGCCATCCATACAGCCTAAAATGTTCAGCACCGTGCTTTTGCCGCAGCCTGACTTCCCCATAATGGCAAGGAATTCCCCTTTCGAGACTTCCAGATCCACCCCTTTTAAGGCCTCTACCTTGCCACCTGTGCCCCGGTAGCTCTTTTCAATGTGGTTTAAGCTCAGCATACCGCATCTCCTTCCTTTTCCAACAGTTCCAAACATTTTTCTGTCCAAGAAATATCGGCCTCCAGCTTTAAAATGCCCCGGTCTAAAAGCAGCTTTGCTCCCAGGTGGCCTTGGGGCAGCGTCAGCTTCTTTTTTGTCAAAAGCTGCATCTCCTTTACCAGCTGCTTTTTATAGGCCTGCAGGATCTGGAAAAACTCCTTTTGGCTTAAAATATCCATAGCGGCCAGCTTATAAGAAAGCTCGTCATACAGCACCATGCTCTCTTTCCCGGGGCTCACCAGCCAGTGCGTCAGTTCTCCTCTGCCCAAGGGCGTAATGGTATACACCTTTTTTTCCGATTCTGGGTTCCCCAGCAGGGCGATGAACCCATCTCGCTCCAGGCGGTTCAGGGTGGAATAAACTTGCCCGAAGTTCAGTTCCGATTCATGGAGCAGCAGACTATCGTACCGTTGTTTTAAATCGTAGCCATGAAGGTCTTCCACTGTCAATAGAGCCAGAAAAATATGTTTTACACTCATGAAAAATTTCCTCTCCTATATACTCAGTATATATACTGAGTATATAGGAAGAAAACTGCCTTGTCAACTGTTTTTTCTGGAACTTTTTCTGTTTGTGTGCTATACTAATTCCAATTCCTCTTTGTCTCTGAGCTTAGGGAAAAAGAGCAGCTTTTGAAGGGATGTGGCAAAATGAAGATGAATAGAGCTGTAGAAAAGATGACCGATTTCTATAAAGGAAATTATCACGATATCGGTCATTTTCTAAAGGTGTATGCTTTTGCCCAGACCATCGGCCAGGGGGAGGGGCTGCATGCGGAGGCCCAAGAGCTTGTGGAGCTGGCAGCGATTATTCACGACATCGCTTGCCCGCTGTGCCGGGAAAAGTATGGAAGCGCCGACGGGAAGAAGCAGGAACTGGAGAGCCCGCCCCTGGTAGAAGAATTTTTGGTAGAATTCCAGCTTCCTAAGGAAATTGTCCAAAGGCTTTCCTGGCTGGTAGCCCACCACCATACCTATACTGCGATCGGTGGGATTGATCATCAGATCTTACTGGAGGCCGATTATTTGGTAAACGCCGGAGAGGGGAACCAGCCCAAAGAGGCTGTTCGCCGAATGCTGGAACAGGTTTTTAAAACCGCCACCGGAAAACGGCTCCTTTGCGCAATATATTTGCGGGAAGAAGAATAGCGTTTGTCGCAGATTTCACAGCCGGAGCATAAGAAAAAGCATGCCGCAGAATGTTAGCGGCATGCTTTTTGACGTTCTAAATTTTATGGACAGCCTTTCTGGCTTTTTTCGGAAAGCTCCCTCTTCAGTTCTTCCGTGAGGAGGCAAAGCTTTTCTTTCAAATCTTCCGCTTTGGAAAAGTCCGCCGAGGCAGCTTGCTGGCAAAGATCCAAAGCAGCCTTGGGGTTTGGAGCTGTCCCACGGCCATGGGCCATACAGTCGGCCAAACGGTACACTCCTTCCGGGTCTCCCTTTTCGGCGGCCAGCCGGTAACAGGTAAGGGCTTGTCCTAAATCAATGGCCGTTTGTATGCCTTCCTCATAAAAACGTCCCAAAGAGGAAAGGGCTTTTGGAAACCCGGCTTCCGCTCCCTGCCGGTAATAGTGCAGGGCTTTTTCCAAGTCTGCCGGGGTGCCCAAGCCGGTTTCGTACATCAAAGCAGTTTGGTACATGGCGGAATCGTAACCTTGGTCTGCGGCACTTTGAAACCATTTTAGGGCCATTTGATCGTTTTGCTCTACCCCGGCACCGGTTTGGTAACACTGGGCCAGAGCAAACTGGGCCAGAATGCTCCCGGCCTCCGCGCCCTTTTGGTACCATTCAATAGCCTTTTCCATGTTAGGCTCCACGCCTGCGCCGAGAGCATACATGGCGGCAATGGTACACATGGCCAGCCCGTAGCCCTGCTCCGCCGATTTTAAGAACCATTCCATAGCGGCTTCGTAATTTTGCGCGGTGCCAATGCCTACTAAATAATATTGGCCCAAATTATTCTGAGCTCGGTCATAGCCCTGCTGGGCGGCGGCCTTGGTCCAGCGGAAGGCCTGGGGTTTATCGATTTGAGTGCCACGGCCATGTTCATAGCATAAAGCCAAATTGGTTTGCGCCGGAGCGTAGCCCTCCTCTGCCGCCTGAAGGTACAGCTGGAAAGCAGCCTCTTTATTTATTTCTACGCCATCGCCATATTCCAGGCAAATGGCCAAATTGTACTGCCCGCGATGATAACCCTGCCGGGCAGAACGGCGGTAAAGCTCCACCGCGCGGGCCATATCTGCCTTAACACCTCGGCCATATTCGAAGCACACGCCAAGGCTGCACTGGCCAGCCGCGTCCCCTTGGTCACAGGCCCGGCTATACCAGGCAGCAGCTGTCTCCAAATTCTGTTTTACTCCTTCGCCAAATTCATAACAGCGGCCCAATTCCATTTGTGCTTGGGAGTCGTTATGCTCCGCGGCAGTCTTTAGCCACTGCAGCGCAGTATCCGGGTTTTTGGCGGTGCCAATCCCCTGCATGTAACAATGATATAATAAAAGCTGTGCTTGGGTAAGATTCAGTTCGGCGGCCTTCCGGTACCACAGGAAAGCTTCCTTTGGATTGGCTTCCATACCGGTGCCGGCCTGGGCGCATCGGCCTAAGCTGAACATGGCCGGAGCATACTGCATACGGGCGGCCTGCCGGTAAAGCCAAAGAGCCTCGCCGGGGTTTGGTTCCGTTCCGATGCCCGTTTCAAAAAACCAACCCAAGGTGGTAATGCCAAGCGGGTCTTCCAGCCAAGCCGCTTTTTGGAGGCACTCGAAAGCCTTTTCCGGCTTTCCCCGTTCCAGCCAAAAAGAGCCCAAAGAGTTCCATTCTTGGCCAGTGATCTCATGTTCTTCCTTCCGCAGCATAAGCCGCCCACACTTAAGGCAACGGAGAGGGCGTGCCTCGCCGATCAGC
>CANSKS010000063.1 GCA_947647615.1 uncultured Neglectibacter sp. | reverse complement strand
TGACCACCGCCTTGCTCCCAGGCGGGACGTTGCCCAGGGCGTGAATCTCCTTGGGAGCGGTAAACCTGCCGTCTATGGAGCCGTAGAAGGGATTGGCCCCGGTGGGTTGCCAATTTTCCAGCGTTTCCTTTGCTTTGTCCCCGTCCTGGTACAACAGATAATGGGGATAGTCGTTCCGTGTTCTCCAATAGCCGCTGCTGGCATCAAAGACATGATAATGGATGTTGGGGTATTTGGCCTTTAGCATGGTTTCTAGAGAGGGAGCCTCCACCGCTTCCGCATTGCCGGACCGAGCCGCCAGGTCTATTCCCAGGGCTGCGGTCATAGCCGAGGCCCCAGTAAGGCCGGGAGAAGTGGTGAGCCTGCCTTTGGCAGCTTGGGCCGCCAGATCGAGGAAACTGTTGCCTTGCGTCCCGGGCTGCTTTGCTTCTTGGGCCTTCCTGGAAGCTGTATAAGGCCCTGCCCCGTAGCCAGGCTGAATCGTGTTACTCATGATACCATCCTTTCTTTTGCGTCACATATTCAGGAAGAACATATTTGTTCCTGCCGGTAAAGACACTTCCGGCGTGATCGCAGGGGCAGATACCATCCGCGTTTTCAGCAGATCGCCAATATTGGAGAAGGCGTTTCCCAGTGCCAACCTTCCTTCGGTGCGCTCCCACATGGCCTCGCGCTGTGCTGCCGCAGTTACAGCCTGCTCCTGGTACTGCCGCTGCCGTTCTGCCTTTTTCTTGGCCTTTTCTCCATTGATCCTGTTTACCTCGGCCACACGTTCCGGGGAATCACCGCCGCCGCAGATATAGGTCACGGTTCCGTCCTCGTGAACCACAACACCGCACGGCTCAAAGGTCAGTCCCATAGATGCGGCAAAAGCCTTACCGTTTGGAATGACATCCGTGAAGAAGTAATCAATCTTCTGCTCGTAATAAGCGGCCTTTTTCGGGTCACCCGCCATTTCATTCAAAATGTTGGGAGCAATTACAACATCGTTCCCACTCATGCGCTTGCCTGCTTTTTCTAGGCTGGCTTGGTCTTTCCCTATACTTTCCATAGTTACCCGCCCATATTTCTTTTTCAAACGCTCCATATAGGCACCCACCTTCGATGGTTCCGCCGTTTCGGGAATTTCCGGCTTGTCGCTGATTTCCAGCACATCCGTTGTGTCTTTGCCAGCCTTTTCTGCCATATCCAAAAAGCTGGAAGTCCGCGCCGCCGTACTCCGAACAGTAAGGTTTCCGGGTAAGGCGCTATACATTCTGGTTAAATAGCTGCTGTCAATTATACCGCTCATAAACTGCTCCTTCCTTGCAATAAAACCGTTGCGGAAAATTCCAGCTGATCTGCTTTCAGCTCCAATTCTCCCAGATACTTCTCTGCCTCCCGGCGCACGTTAGAGAGGCCAATGCCGTGCATGGGAATGTCCTCCTTTTTCGTTGTGACAGGCAAACCGTCCTGCCCGAATACCACTTCACCCGCGAAAGAGTTTTTGACCTCTATTAGAAAGAAATGTCCTTTTCTCTTTCCAGTCAGCACAATAAACCGCTCACCTTCGCTCACCTTCTCGCAAGCCTCCAATGCATTTTGCAGCAGGTTTTGCAAGATGATCCCCAGGTCAAAGGCATCGAAATTTCCCGCTGCCGGATAGTGGAAATCGCTTTGCAAGCCAATGCCTTGGCGCTGACAGCGCTGGCTTGCATCGCTTACAATGATATCGGTGACCGGGTTCCCTGTTTGACGTGTCAGTTCAAAATCTCGGATGCTATCGTCCATTTGGGCGATATAAGCCTCTAATCTGGCATATTCGCCGCTGCGGGCCAGCCCTTTCAGGTTGGTCAAATGGCCCCGAAGCTCGTGCTTCAGGCTGCGGGTTTGGGAATAGAATTGTTCCATTTCCTGAATGCGTCCCCGAAGGGCCTGAATCTGCTGGCGTTCTGCGAACCAAGTGGCCTGTTCCTCCTGCAGGACTGCCATTCCCTGCTGGAAGGCAATAGCCAGGTAGGCCCCCATATAAAATAACAGGGCCAACAGGGGCACTGCGGCCAAAAAACCTGGATGCCGTTCATAGAGCTGAAGCAAAACGCCATCTTTTAGCTCGATCAATAGCCGGGAAATTATCTGGCCAAACAAAATGCCCGCTGTGGGCACCAGGCCAAGGTAGTACAATTCCCGCCGGCGAAGGGGAATCTGCCGTTTTTGCAGGCGCCTCTGAAGCGTGTACAGCAGGAGGGCAAACAAGGTGGCATGGGTGGCCAGGAACAGCGTCACCAAAACTGTGGCCCGAAGGAAGACAGCCTCCAGGGGCTCTGTGGGGGCAGGCAGCCACTGTTCCAGAAGGAAATAGAAGCTTTCTGCCATTAAGCCGCTGGAAACCCTGGTGTTGAAATAGAGCAGGGTCAGAAGCAATACCCAAAATTTTTCAAGGCCGATCCACTTGGATGCGAGGAGCAGCACAATCGTCAAAATCAGCCAGAAAGAACCCTGGGGAAGTGCCGCCCGGCTGCAGACCAGTTCAATAAGGAAGCAGAGGGAAAAAACCAGAAACAGCTTCCTGCCCTTTTTGCCCTGTGCCATGAAGGGCCGGAAAAATATGGTGAGAAAGGTGGCATACAGCAGCCCTGCGCCCAGGGAAAAGGTCTGGTTGAACACTCGAAACCCCGCCTCGCTCATAGTCCGGCACTCCTTTTCAAAAAGCGGAGATGGGCTTTTACAAAATCTTGGTACTTGTATTTAGAGATCAACAGCCGTTCTCCGCCAGCGAGGGTCAACTCCGTTTTGCTGTAGGCTTCCACATAGGCAAGGTTTACAAGGTAACCCTTATGGACACGGCAGAACTGGCCACCCAGCTCCGCCTCCAAATCCCGGAGCTTTGCGTAACAGGAAAATTTTCCTTCTTTCCAATGGATAATCACCTTGTGATCATTGCTTTCGATGTAGGAAATGCTGTCCAAAGGTACAGTTCGGTTTATCCCGGCAGAAGGAAAGGTAAGCGACCGGGCAGGCTTCCTGCGGCGGGCTTCCACTTGTGCCGCAGCCCGGGCAAAGACCTGGGAGAACTTTTCTTCGTCCACTGGCTTCAGGAGGTATTGGAAGGCACTTACGTCAAAGGCGTCGAACACATATTCTTCGTGGCCTGTCACAAAAACAATGACCGGCTGAGGGGAAGAGGAACGTTCTCTCAGCTTCTGGGCCAGCGCCATTCCGTTTGGGCCGGAGGCGTCTAGGGCGATGTCTAAAAAGAGCAGATCAATTTTTCGGCTGTCCCTAAGGCAGTCTTCCGCGCAGGCGTATTCCACGATTTCGCTGGAGATGGGCTGCGCTCTGACCAGGGAGGCAAGGTAGGCCCGGGCTGTTCCTTCGTCGTCGCAAATGGCTGTTCTCATCATGTGATATCCCTCTGTTCCTTTTTTCGGCTTAAGGGACCCGTTAAAAAGCCCCTTGACGCAACTGGACGGTTTTCCCCCGTAACTGGACGGCGGCTGCTCCTATTATACCACAAAGCCAAGGAAGCGCAGGCGCTGCCTTTCTACCTCTCAAAACACAACAAAAACCGCCGGGGCTAAAATAGCTCCGGCGGTTTGGAAAGCGGTAGAATTCGGGTAAATTGTCCCCGTCCTGCGTTTTCGGGTCTTAAAACGTCACTTTTCTTTGGGCAGGCTTATGAATCCTAAAATTGATCTTTTACCTGGTTCCCGGATGCAGGCAGTGCGGTTAGGAAAGATTTTGGGATTTCTTCAAGGCAGCAATACGGGCCTTCACGTTTTCGGCGAATTCCTCGTCGGTGAATTTCGGATCCCTGGTCTTCAACCAGATCTCACAGGGGGCCGCGTCACATGTCCCACAGTTTTTCATGCCCTTTTGGTTTACCACGCAGTCGTAAATGGGGCAGGCGGTGCCTTCTGGTGCATGGAAGACCTTGCCGGAAAGAGCTGTGCAGCCCTCACACATTTTCCCGTAGCAATAGCAGGCGCCGCAATCGGTGCCGCAGACACTGAACAGGGAAGCCTTCTCTGCCTGCCAGGCCTCGTACCAGGTCTGTACCAGCGCTTCCGGGTGTTGGACCGCTTGGGCGGCTTCCGCCACGGTTTTTCCCAGCGCGAACTGCTTGCAGGCCACGGAATACATGCTTTCCGAAACCTCGATCAAGTGGCCGTCCGGGTCAAAGATATGGATGCCCCTTTGGAGCCAGGGGTACTGCTTGGGCTCGTGGAGCCGTTCTACCTCCGGGTGGGCGTCCAGCAGCTGCAAAAAGGCGTCCAGGTCTTCGGTTTCGAAATAGAGCTCCATGGTATTGGGGCGGTATGTCATGGTTTCGGGGGGGAACCCCGCGATCACGTCGAAGTGCTCCTGCAGCGCCAGCCCGCAGGAGAGGATCTTGTTCCAGCCCAGGTCGGTGACGACCTCCTGCTGGAACAGCTCCCTGTAAAATCGCAGGGAGCGGGGCATATCGGTTACGGCGATAAGGGCGGCGGAGAATTTCATAGGTCTCTTCCTTTCTCAGAAGGTTGGGTTTTCTGTTTTCAGAAAGAGTATACCGCGGCCCCTAAAAAATGTCTTGTATATTTCCGACATTGCGGCAGGCGTGGGCCTTCGCTTTTTGAATATCCATGGTATGGTACCGTTTGAATTCCCGCAGAAGATGGGAATGGTCGGTGTAGCCGTACCGGGAAACGGCATCCAGCACCTGAAAGGAAGGAGTTTCCAGAATTTCCCTCCACAAAAATTGATAGCGCACCAGGTTGCAAAG
Organism: uncultured Neglectibacter sp.; assembly: GCA_947647615.1. Lineage (GTDB taxonomy): Bacteria > Bacillota > Clostridia > Oscillospirales > Acutalibacteraceae > Acutalibacter. The sequence continues at coordinate 9,086 of CANSKS010000063.1, read as the reverse complement.
CTTTTTCGGGGAAATGCCCACATACTCTTGGAACAGCCGTTCCAGCTGCCTGCCGCTGATAAAACACTCCCGGGAAAGGGCTTCGGCCTTTAAGGAGCCCTTGTGGAAGAGGATTTGGTTTACCGCCTGTTCTATCACGGTGTTTCGCCGGGCCAGGGGCAGCCGCCGCAGGAAAACATCTTCCGCTGCCTGCATTCGTTCCTGTAGGGTCACCGTTTCAAGCAGCTGCTGCCGAAGAAGCCCATCGGCCCACCGGAAATGGGCTTCTATGCTGCAATGGCTGTTTTTGGTGCCTTTTAGGGAATCCTCCGAAAAGGCATAAGCGCTCCAGGCAAAAAAACGGATGGCGAAAACAGAAACCAGATGTCCGGGCTTTACCGGGCCAACGCTCAGAAAGCTGGTGTCGCTGATGCCGCAAAACCCGCCGGTGATGGTGTTTTCCGTGTGGTCGATGCGGTAGATGATATCTGCGCAGGTATCGGGGATCACAAGGCTTGTCCCGGACTCTGTGGGTTTGCTTTGGTAAGGAAACTCGCTTCCCCAAAAACAGAGGATGTATCTTGCCAGCTCCGGATTCCGGGGTGGTGTTTCTCTGTAGTTTTCCGTTCGCTTCCAAGGGGTGGCCGTCAAGGGCCGGTAGGAAATGTTTTTCATAATAAAATATTCCCGCCAGTATCGTGTATTTTAATTGTTTTACAAAGAATTATACCATGCAGGGTCATGAAGTGACAAGGGAGGTCTTTGCAAAAGGAAAAGAAGGCTCCTTGGCTTCTAACTGCTTGACATTTTGGCTGTTTGGGGATATGCTAAGAAAAGCGGGGTATTTTAATGGTTGGCCCCTATTTTCTTTTGGAAAGAAGTGTTTTTTACCGTGAGTGAAAACTGCACGCACGATTGTTCCACCTGCGGGGAGAATTGCCCCTCTCGGAACGAGCCTCAAAGCTTTTTGGAAAATCCCCATCCTCTTAGCCATATCAAAAAAGTGATTGGCGTGGTAAGCGGCAAGGGCGGCGTGGGAAAATCGCTGGTTTCGTCCCTGCTGGCTGTGACCATGCAGCGCCGGGGGCTTTCCACTGCCATTTTGGATGCCGATATCACCGGCCCTTCTATTCCCAAGTGTTTCGGCTTGAAAACCCGAGCTGTTTCCGATGAAAACGGCCTTTACCCGGTGGAAACCAAAACCGGAATTCGGGTGATGAGCGTAAACCTGCTGCTGGAAGAGGAAACCTCTCCTGTGGTGTGGCGGGGTCCTGTAATCGCCGGGGCTATCAAACAGTTTTGGACAGATGTGGTTTGGGGAGAAGTGGATTACATGTTCGTGGACATGCCTCCCGGAACCGGCGACGCGCCTCTCACTGTGTTCCAGTCTTTGCCCCTAGACGGCATTTTGGTAGTCACTTCCCCTCAGGAGCTGGTCTCGATGATCGTGTCAAAGGCCGTGGAAATGGCTAAGATGATGAACGTGCCGGTGCTGGGCTTGGTAGAGAATATGAGCTACTTGCAGTGCCCCGATTGCGGCAGGCAGATTTCTGTGTTCGGCGAAAGTCATATTGACGAGGTAGCGGCGAAATATGGCTTAAAGGTGCTGGCTAAGGTACCTATTGATCCCAAATTGGCTTCTATGTGCGATAAAGGCGCCATTGAGCTGTTTGAGGGCCCCTGGCTGGAGCAGGCGGCAGACTTGGCAGAAGGCTTAAAGGCATAAGCTTAAAAAAATACCATAGGCCGGCAGGCTGTGACGTTGGTTTGTCACAGTCTGCCGGCTAGCTTTTTGGGGGAATGGCCTGAGCCTATTGCAGCGCGGACCTGGGTTCACCCCAGGCTCCCAGGTCTTCCCCGGTAAGGGCGGCATACCTGGATTCCCCGGGGACAATAACAGGGGCCGCCTGCAGCAGGCGCCGGGGGAAGGGAAGGGCGGTGTTTTGCAGCGCTTCTTCTACTGTCACATTGCAAATACGGCAAAGGAACAAATCGCTGCCCGCTGTCAAGTGGAGCTCTTCTATCACCTTTAGCTCAAAGCTTACAGGGCTTTCGGCAATGGTGGGCACCCGCAGCACTTGGCCGGGCTCTACGGCGGGCAGCCGGTCCATTTTGTTGGGGGTCTCCCGGCCGCTGGTGGTGCCGTAATAGTCTGCCAAAGGCAAAAGCTTTTCAGTGACCAAATTGGCAGAAAACATGCCCTGGCTGCGGATGAGGTCTTTTGTGAGCTTTTCTTCGCCGATGCAGGTCATAAATCCCAGGCCCTCTTCCTCCCCATCCCGAATGTGGCAGTAGGTGGCCCAGCAGAACAGGCCAAAGTGGGGCCTGCCGTCTTCCTGGTAGTTCCCATACAGAAATAGAGCCTGGGGGCAAAAATCGTTGCCCAATTTACCTGTTACTTTTCCCATGGTCGCTTTCTCCTCTTTTTTCTGTAGATTTTTTTAGCCGCGCCTCGCATTCCTCTAAGTTCAGCAGTACCTTGTCCAGCAAGCTGTCTAACAAGGCGGCGTCCGCCTGGGTGAGCCCCTGGTAGAAAAGGGCGTTCATCTCTTCGGAAACCCGTTCATAGGGGCCCTGCAGCTCCCGTGCCTCCTCAGTAAGGGCGACCAGTACCTGACGCCCGTCTGCAGGGTTTGCCTTTCGAACAAGCAGGCCCTGGGCCTCCATGTGGGCGAGCATGGCGGTAAGGGTGTTTTTGGCGAGTCCTGTTTTGCGGGAAAGGGTGGCAATGGGCACCTTGTCTTCCTGCCAGAGCACATAAAGGATGTGACCCTGTGCCCCGTTGAAGGCGTCAATGCCGCAGCGCTCCAACAGCCGTTGGAAAACCCGGCCCTGTACTTGCTTGATCTGCGTGATGAGGAACCCTGTTCTGGTAACCATGTGCGGCCTCCTTAAAATAGTACTATATAGAACTAATTTTGTCAAGTGCAATTTTCAAGAAGAAAGCGGCGACAGTGCCCAAGCCATTTGGAACATGCCGCAGGCGGAAAACATAGAATAAAAGGCGGCCGGTTGGAGCAGGGGAGGATATGTTCCCCTTGAGAAAAAAGGGGCAAGCCCCTTGCTTGTTTCGAACTGCCAGCCGGTTGCTTTTAATTACCTTTGTTCCGCCTAATATTTTTCGGGCGGCAAAAAAGAAGGAAAGAAAATGCAGCAAATTCAATGGCAGGGCCGGTTTAACATTGGTGTGGAAATGATAGACCAGGCTCATCGCCACCTTTTTTCCATTGTTCAAAAAATAATGGAACTTTATGTAGAAAAGCACGAAGATAAATTTGCCTGTGTGGAAGGGATTAAGTATTTTAAGGCTTACGCACTCAAGCATTTTGCGGAAGAGGAAGCCTATATGCGAGAAATAAGATATCCCGGCTATTTGGCACACAAGCGGCTTCACGACAGGCTGAAATGGGAAACGCTCCCAGCGCTGGAAAAGGCCCTTTACAATTCCAACTTTTCCACCGAAGCAGTGCAACGGTTTATTGGGGTTTGTACCGGTTGGCTTACCGGACATATCATGATTGAGGACCGAGCGATTACAGGAAAGGGAATGGAAGAGTTTGCTTTTGTAGACCAAAACGATGAAATGTCTGTGATCCATGGGGTGTTCCTCCAGCCACTTCGGGAGATGTTTGGCGCTAATATTCAGTTTGCCGGCAAATTTTCCACCAAAGACAGAATTGCGGGGGCGCAGTATTATAAACTGGTCTATGGCGCTCCCCAGGGGTACAAGCTGCGGTTTGTCCTGGTGATAGGCGAAGAGCTGTTGCTCCACGCGGCCGGCCTAATGCTCGGAATGGATTTTTACGCCCCTGACGAGACCGTCCGCTTCGCTATGCAAGAAATTGCCCAGAGCTTAATCCAGCGGGCCGCGGCCAGCTTTGGAGAACATCCGGATGCGTTAAAGCTGGAAGAAGACCGGTTCCTGGAAGAGGAAGAATATGACCGGTTATTTATGGAACAGGTTCCTCAATACAGCTTGCTGTTTCGAACAAAACAAGAATGTTTTGCCCTTTGCATAGATCAAATCTAGAACGCAAGGAGAAAACAGCACTTTCCCGAAAACCCGGAAAAGAGCAGGGCTCATGGCCCATCTGTTTTTAAAATCGATTTCATTCCAGAAGCGTCTATTAGGCCGGGGCCTTTCCGGTTCGCCGGTAGGCGCTTTTGCCTTACAGCAATCTTTTTTAATTTCCACCGGTCCCGGAAAGGCTTTATTCTTGTGGGCCCGGTTTATCGCTTAGGGCTGTTATCCGTAAGCCCGGCGTACAATGTCTTCAATGCGCTCTTCCTGTACATAAAGGTTTATGGGGTCATATTTTCTGATCAGTTCGATCATGGCGTCTTTGGAAGAGATTCCTCCCGTAACTTTGACTACCCAATGGTGTTCCGCCTGCTCTAACAGCCGATAATTCTCGAATTCCTGCCAAGTGGGAAGGGTGGTTTCGAACTCCAGCTTCACGGTGAAACCGTCGTTATAGGTCAGTCGGAAATCTTCCAGCGTACCGTCAAAAAGCTTTTGCCCTTGATCGATCATAATGAGCCGCTGGCACACCGCTTCAATGTCATCCATATCGTGGGTGGTAAGAATAATTGTCGTCTTCCGCTGGGCGTTAATGCTTTTCAGCGCGTCCCGCAGCACCTTCTTGCTGGTGACATCCAGCCCAATGGTGGGCTCATCCAGGTACAGCACCTCCGGATCGTGGAGCAGGGCGATGGCAATATTGGCCTTCATCTTCTGCCCCAGGCTCAACTGGCGCACTGGCTGGTGCAGGAAATCCTTCATATCCAGCAGCTCGGTGAAGAAGTCACAATTCCTGCGGAAGCGCTCTTTTGGCACGGAATACAGGCTTTCATACAGGTCAAAGGTGTCGGAGATGGGCAAGTCCCAATAAAGCTGGGAGCGCTGGCCGAACACCACGCCAATGCGCTTGGCATTTTCTTTACGGTTCTCATAGGGTATGATGTCTCCCACCTTTGCCATGCCGCTGGTAGGAAGCAGCACCCCGGAAAGCATTTTTATGGTGGTAGATTTCCCTGCTCCGTTGGGGCCAATATAGCCTACTACCTCGCCTTTTTCCAAAGAAAACGATACGTCCTTTACCGCCTCCTTCACCGTATATTCCCGGTGGAAAAGTGATTTCACCGCACCCGTGATTCCCTTTTCCTGCTTGGCGATGCGGTAGTCTTTACACAGATTGGTTACTTCAATAAAGCTCATTTTTCCCTCCTTATGACCAGCTCTCAAGAGCCTGTACTCTTATAGTGCTTCAGCCCCCAATTCCACAGCAGAATGCTCAGCGCAAACACCAGCGCCCCTACCAGCGGGCTGAGATAGGGCAGCACCGCCGGGTACCCCTCCGGAATAGCCTTGCCCAGCAACGCCGCGGCCGGATAAAAATTCATGAACGCGAAGGGGAGAAGAAAGGTTAATACAAATTGGATCCCCTTGGGAAAAACAGTGATGGGGTAGTTGGTGAACTCCTTAATATCGTAGGCCAAAAAGTCTGCGATAGGGTTGCTGCCCACAGAAAAGAAGCTCATTGTGGAAGACGCGATTAGTGTCGCAGCCTGGATAAGCGATGCCCCCAGTACTGCAGAAAGCAGAAAAAGAACGCTCCATATCGTAGGCGTATAGCTTGTGTGGGAAAGCGCTATTACCAAAATGACCAGTGAGACTGTAAAATGGCTGATATACCCTACATTATAGCCCGCCGAGAAAACCTCATGCAGAAAGGGATGGATGGGCTTGGTGAGCGAGGCGTCAAACTCGCCGGAGCGGATGCGCCCTGCCAGGCCATGGGAAAAGTTGAAGAAGAAGGAAGCCCCAATGGCGTAGGACATAAGCGAAATTCCATACAGCGCCAGCACCTCCATGCCATTCCAACCGCCCAAAACGCGGAAACTGGAAACCATGATGTATATGCCCAAAAACGTGCCCCCATAGCCGATCCACTGGCCAATAATGCCTGCCAGGAAGGTGCCTCGATAGGCCATTTCCCGGCGCAAGGCTACCCGAAAAAAGCTGCTGAACAGCTTCCAAAAATCTTTCATGCTCTGCCTCCCTTCAGCCGCCGTTGACGGTTAGCCTTTTTGTGGCCGCCCGCCATACCAGCTTGTCTGCCATGCTCAAGCCCACCAGCCACAGGAACGCCGCCAGTATGGGCACCCAGGCCTGCTCCACCGGGGTTTTCATCAGAAAAATATTGATAGGCTCAAAGGTCATATAGCGGAAGGGCAGCCAATAGCTGGCAGCCTTCAGGAACTCCGGGTAAAACCAGATGGGCACCATGGTGCCGCCAAATATGCTTTGGAATCCATACAGGTAAAACCGGATGAACCAGCAGCGCTGGAGCCAGAACGCCAGCAGCCCGGCCAGATATGTCACTTCAAACATTAGCGCGATCCCCAGCAGCGCGGACGGAAAAAACAGCAGGATATGTACCGCGTCCGGCAGCACCGCGCCGGGCATGAAAAAGAGGCTCAGCACCAGCACCGGCGCGGTGGCGGTCAGTGCGCCATAGATGTTTTTGCCCAGGGTCTGGGACAGCATGTAGCCCTTGTAAGAAATAGGCCGCAGCAGCTCCATGGAGATGGTGCCGTCTACCATGGCGGTTTCGATCATACCGGCCACATTGGCGCGGGTGAGCTCCAGCATAAAGGAGTTGATCAGCAAGTACAGCAGCATGTCGGGAAAGCTGGTGTCACTGCGCACTCCTGTGCCCAGCAGCGCCCGCCATAAAAACACCTGGACCAGAAACCCCAGCGCTGCGCTGAGCATACCCCACAGTGCAGCCGAACGGTAGGCCAGTTCGGATTTCAGCGATTTTTTGAACACGATCCAATATTTTTCCATTTTTCGCCTCCCCTTTATTTTTGAAAGCAAGCGGCTTCCGGAAAGATCCCTGGAGCCGCTTGTCTTAACACCATATTGCAAATCAGAGCTGGGAAGCAGCCTGGTAAAGCCCGGCGTACACGCCTCCCAGAGCCATCAGTTCCCCGTGGGTGCCTTGCTCGCAGATCCCGGTTTCATTTAAGACCAGAATACGCCCGGCCCCCCGTACAGTGGAAAGCCGGTGAGCGATCACAAGGGTAGTGCGGCGCTGGGCAAGTTGTTCCAGCGTATGCTGTACTACCCTTTCGCTGTGGGTATCTAAGGCGCTGGTGGCCTCGTCGAAAATTAAAATGGGCGGGTCCTTTAAGAATACCCGGGCAATGGAGAGCCGCTGCTGCTGGCCCCCGGAAAGCTTCACCCCGTGGGGGCCAATATCTGTCTCGTAGCCATTGGGCAGGCCTTCTATAAACTCATGAGCGCCTGCCTGTTTGGCGGCGGCCACAATTTCCCGGCGGCTGGCTCCGGGCTTGCCGTAGGCAATGTTTTCCGCCACCGTGCCGGTAAAAAGGTACACATCCTGCTGGACCACTCCTACGTTCCGGCGCAGGGCGCTTAAAGAAAGCTTTTCCACCGGTGTACCGTCCAGCAGCACGCTGCCCCTTTGGGGCTGGTAAAACCGGGGGATCAAAGCGCAAAGGGTAGTTTTTCCCACGCCGGAAGCCCCCACCAAGGCCACATATTCCCCGGCTTTAATGGTGAGGTTTAATCCCCGGAACACAGCTTCCCCTTCCCCGTAGCGGAAATCTACTCCCCGGAATTCCAGTTCCCCTTGAATGGCCTGGGGATCCACGGCATCGGGAGCGTTTTGGATGGCGGGCTCGGTTCCCATCAGCTCCCGGTAGCGCCGGAAGCTGGAGCCGCCCTCCTGCAAAAGACGGCTGGTGTTCACAAGGCCCTGTACCGGGCCGGTAAAGTGCCCCACATACAGCAAAAATAGCAGCAGGTCCGGCAAATCCATGGAACCCTTTAAAATGGCAAGGCCGCCAAACAAAACGATGGCGATGGGAAGCAGAGCCGAAAAGGCATCGATGCCGCAGTAGAGCCGTGCCTCGCTGCGGTAGCCTGCCCGGCGGTCCTCCAAAAACTGCTGGTTCCGGCGGTTAAACTTCGCCTCTTCCACAGGTTCTCCCACAAAGGACTGTGCCACCCGGATGCCGGAAAGGGAATCTTCTGCCTGGGCATTAATGCGCCCCATACTTTCCCGGGAGCGGTTCATGGCGGCGCCCATTTTTTTGTTAAAATGTAGGGTGTAGGCTGTCATAAAGGGCAGAAACGCCAGGATCACCAGGGCGGTCTGCCAATGGACCATGAACAGAATGACAGTGGCTCCCAGGAATTTGATGCCGAAAATTAAAAGGTCTTCGGGCACATGGTGAAAGAATTCCGCCAACGACAAGGAGTCGTTGGTAATGCGGGACATCAGCTCCCCCACTGTGTGCTCATCGTAATAGCTAAAGGAAAGGGACTGGCAGTGCCGGAACATTTGGGCCCGCATGTCGCGCTCTATTTTTGCCCCAAGGGAATGGCCTTGGTAATCGTAAAAATAAGAGCAAAGGGTTTGCACCAGCACCAAAGCTGCCAAACCCAGGCCTGCCCATAAAACCCGGTCAAATTCCTGGAGGCCGGTGTCCAGAAGACTGTTGGTGATTTGGCGTATCCCCAGGGGAAGTACCAGCGCAATGCCGGCCGCTGTTAGGGAACAGAGCAGGTCGGCCGCCAGCAGCCCCCGGTAGGGCCTGTAAAACGAAAGCAGCTGTTTAAAATCTTTTTTACTCAAAATGGAGCTCCTCCTTGTTGGTGCGGGAGGGAACGCAATTAATTGCCGAAGCACCTCCCAGTGTAAATGGCGGTTTTAGCAATCCTTTTTTTCATAAGATACCGTTCCTTTCTAAAAAAATTTGGCCTGCCCAAAAACCGGCCGCGCTTTCAGGTGCTTTTTGCAAGCGGCGCGGGCAGGGCTTTTCCGGCGGCCCCAAGCCTTTGCTTGGCTTCCCCATTATACCACCCCGCCCTGTGGGAAGCAAGGAAATAGCGCACCCCCTTGGAAGCTGCCCCGGTGAGGAATAATTTTCCGAATTTTCTTGAAAAAGCCGGTTGGGTAGTATATAATGAAAAAAACTGGAAAAAGGGGTTGACAAACCGTATGCTTTGCCGCATAATGCAAGCAAGCAAGCAAGCAAGCAAGCAAGCAAGCAAGCAAGCAAGCAAGCAAGCA
>CANSKS010000062.1 GCA_947647615.1 uncultured Neglectibacter sp. | reverse complement strand
ATACGAGATGTAAGGTGGTGACTGGAGTTCAGACGTGTGCTCTTCCGATCTAGTCAAACAGGGAAGAAATTTTATCCACTACATCGGGCATTTTTTCCAAAGCTCTGTCCACCGAGCTGAAGTAGGGCTCTATTTGCAAAACCCGGATGCTCCCGTTTTGGATTGCCAAAAAAGCAATGGGTGTGATCGTGATCCCGGCCCCGCTGCCTCCGGCAAAAAGCCCTGCCGCCGGCGCGGCCTTGGAAGGAAGGTCCGACCCTCCGGCCGCAAAGCCGTAATTGACACGGGAAATGGGGATCACTGTGGTACCGTCCGGCGTGGTGATGGGATCGCCAACCACGGTATTCACGTCTACCATTTGCTTGATCTTTTCCATAGATTCTCCTAAAAGATGATTTACTTGATGATCGCTCATAATGACCGGCATCCCTTTCCGAAGGCTGTCTTAAGCCTCCTTCGTTCCAATATTTTTTTCTAGCCTTTTTTTATTTTCCGGCTGCTGTTTGCCTGCCCGTAGGTACAACATGGCCAGGGGCAATAGCCCCTTCAACAAACGGAAGGCCTCCCGCAGTAAAAAGAGGGGCTTTATGGAAAACCTGCCGGAAAAATATACTTTGTCTTCGGGTTCTTCAAAACTAAGATCTACAGAAACAGCCTTTTTCCGGCAACGCTTTACGCCAAACAAGGCTCCGCATAAGGAATAGATTGCCCCGGCGTACTGCCCATACCGTAAGGCTCCAGCCGCAGCATCTTCCTTCCCTCCTACCCGGTAGTAAAGGTCAAAGTCCTTGAGCTTCAAATGTGACAATATTTTGAAAACGGAAGCCTTTAGCAACAGGACAAAATCGAGAAGAGCCTGCAAAAAACCGGCTACTCCTTTTTGCTGCACAATGGCCTTTAACCGCAAGTACAGGGCTTTTATCGAAGATCCATCCTTTTCGCCGGGAAGCTTTTCCTTTTCTTCTTTCTCTTCTGCCTGTTCCAAATTGCCGGGCAGCAGGGAAAAACGGAAAAATAAATACCGGAGGGTCAGAGAAAATTCCGTTTCAAATTGGCATTCCAACCGGAGGGGGAACCACAGCAAAAGAAACAGAAAAAAAAGAATCCCTCCCAACACCACCAGAACCCTCATATCATGAGCCGCCTTTCATTAACTGGAACAGGGTGGGCTCCTCCTGGCTGTTTTCCTCTTGCCCTTCTTCCTCTTCAGAAGAAGGAGGCGGAGGCAACTCCGAAATGGAAGAAAGCTGAAAGCAGCGCAAAAAGGTTTCCGTCGTACCGTAAAGCAGAGGCCTGCCGGGAAGATCCATCCGGCCCCGCTCCTCCAAAAGGCCCTTCTGCATCAGGCTTCCAATTACCCCGGAGCAGTCTACCCCACGTACCTGCTCTACAAAGGCCTTGGTCACCGGTTGGTTATAGGCGATGACCGCCAACACCTCCAAAGCTGCCTGGGATAAAGGGGTATTTCGCTTTAGCTCCAACACGGAACGCACAGGTTCAATGTAGGCAGGATTGGTACAAAATTGGACGCTGTTTTCTAAAATCAACAACTGTATACCACTTTCCGGTAAACGGTATTTTTCCTTCAAAATCTCCAGTGCATCTTCGATATCGGCGGTTTTCACTTCCAGCACCTGAGCAATACGGTCTAATGCCACAGCATCTCCGCCGGCAAAAATAATCGCTTCTATTTTTCCGGCCAATTCTACTCTGCTCAGCCTTGTCCCCCCCTATCTTTTACAAGGATGACCTGAGCGGCCTCTCCTTCGCCTTCCACACGAATTCGCCTGCTTTTTATCAACTCCAACACCGCCAAAAACACGGCCACCCGCTCGGAACGGTCTGCCTTGCTGGAAAACAACCCGCGGTACGATACTTTCTTTCTTTGCCAAAGCCTACGCAGCACGTAAACCACCTGGGAAGCTACAGAAACAATCTTTTTTGTTACAAGTTCGGAAAAATTTTCCGGTTTTGGCGGCAGCAGGCTTTTCCCTTTTCCCCAAGCGGAAAGCAAAGCCGAAAGCAGTTCCTTTGGTTTATGCTCCCTCCGGTAAAGCTGGTCGGCAGGAAACGCCTCAGGGGGACGCACCACTCTGTCAAAAGAGAGCCTGCTTCCCAACGCCCCAGCCGCCTGCTTGCACTGCTGGTATTCCAATAAAAGCCCTGTCAGCTCCAAGCGGGGATCTTCCTCTTCTTCTTGACGAGGCAGCAATGATACGCTTTTTATATGGACCAACCGGGCCGCCATTTCTAAAAACTCACTGGCCACATCTAAGTTTGCTTCCCGCATCAAGGCAATTTGCTCCAAGTACTGCTCTAACAGCTCTGCGATAGGGATGTCGTAAATGTTGATCTTGTTTTTAGAAATCAAGGCCAAAAGCAAATCCAAAGGCCCTTCGAAAGCCTCTACCCTATATTGCAGCTTTTCCATAAGCTATATGGCTCCAAACAGCCGGAAGGGAAGCTCCGCCACACGGAAAATCACGTTTCCAAAAAAGCTTTGAGCCGCCGACAAAGGGCCGGAAGCGGCACCGGAAAACAACAGCACAAAAGTGATAAGAGACAAAATATTCTGATATTGATAATAGAAAGCCAGCGCCCGGCGGCTGAGAAAAGCCATCAAGATCTTGGAGCCGTCTAAAGGCGGCATAGGGATCAGATTAAAAACGGCCAAGCATACATTGACCATAGCGTAATAGTTCAAAAAGTAGCGGAGGAATTGGACGAAGCCATTCTGTAACGGCAAAAACAACGAAACAACATAAAACAAAACAGCTCCCAAAAAAGCGGCCAACAAATTAGAGACAGGACCAGCCAGAGCAGTGATGGCCATATCCCTTCTTGGATTTTTAAAGTACCGGCTGTCTACCGGCACAGGCTTTGCCCAACCAAAGCCAAACAGCAGAAGTCCCAGAGCTCCCATGATATCTACGCTGGCCAAAGGGTTAAAAGTCAGACGTCCCTCCAGGCGGGCTGTAGGATCTCCCAGCTTATTGGCTGTCCAGCCGTGGGCATATTCGTGCAGGGGCAAAATAAAGAAAATAATAAAGAAAGTAGAAAGCACCTGGGCGAGAACCAAAAGCATATTTACATGCCCACCGCGCAACAGAGTCCTGATCACATCAAAAAGCATGAAGTCTCCCCTTTCTGTTTCTTAAGATTATAATACATCTCCAAGAAAAAGACAATTACTTTGAAAAAAAACTTGATTTTTAGGTATGGACCTGTTATAATTTTAAACGTTGTAAATTTGCGAATAGTCCATGTAAGGAGGTGCAGATATGGCAAAGTGTGATATTTGCGGCAAAGATGTTTCTTTTGGTATTCGGGTTTCCCACTCGCACAGACGTTCCAACAGAACTTGGAAGCCGAACATCAAACGTGTAAAAGCGATTGTGAATGGTACTCCGAAGCGCGTGTACGCCTGCACCCGCTGCTTACGTTCCGGCAAGGTGACAAGAGCGATATGAGAAATGAAGAGCCGAAAGGCTCTTTTTTTCTGTCCTTTTTTAAGCCGGAATCTTCCCGCCCTCCCAAAAACCTCAACCACGGTCATGTTTTTTGGAGCGGGAGCAAGCCTTCGGTAGGCTGTTCCATAACAAGGTCAGCTCACAGCCCAGAAGACTTTTTTAGCCAAAGGTTTTTTCCTGGGTCAGCTCTGAAAAATCACAGGTATCAAAATTAGAGATCAGTTTGTGCGCGACCTCTTTCGCGTCCTCCAGCAGCTCAAAAAAGTCTTTTTCCGAAGTGATGCCGCCGGCGGACCAAGGTACCCTTTGCAGGTTTGCGTAGTCGATCTCGTGGTTTTCTGTCATAGGAATTATATGGGAAGAAACCCAGTGAGGCTTTCCCTTTTCCAGAATCTCAAAAAAACGCTTTTTCAGCGTAGTGCGATCGGTAAGGCAACCGAACAGGAAATGGGCGTCATTGGTGGCTCGAAGCAGCTCTTCTTCCGGAATATTTTCCTGGAATACCTGGAACAGCACTTCCTGGTAAATTTTCGCAATACGCCGCTGAATCGCTTCGTCCTTTGGAAACATCCGCTTCAAACTTACCTCGGTAGGAAGCAAGCCTGTTTCCCGACGCAGCACAATGGCATCCAGAGCCCCCTCCACTTCACCGTGCAAAGTAGAAAGTGTTTCATATGGCCGGTCTTTCAAAAGCTCCGCCGCCAAAGCATTGACATAGGGATGGGCCGTGGAATCCAAAGCGTAATGGCATACAAACCCCAAAACATAGGAACGGTAAGCGGGGTCCTTATGCCGACACAAAAAATTACGCATAGCGTCAAACATCGGAGAGGGGTTCGCACTGTGAATCCGGCTTCCATAGGTTTTCAGACTTTTCCCGCTCATCCAGGGAAAATAGCGGTGACAGAAAAGAAAATCCGGCCCTTGGGCGCCCCAATAGTAGGCGCGCTCTACCAAATTTTCTTGTTCCTCTTGCTTTATCCCAGCCAAAACAAGCCTTGCGAATTGATAATGAGTCAAACACGCTGGCAAAGTGATTCCTCCTTTTTCTAAGTAAGTATTGGCGGAAGCCAAGGAAAGGCTTCCCGAATATCTTGGGGCAGCTCCGAGCGCAACCGTGTTTGGGCAAGACCCAAGGGCCTGCAAGCAAGAAAAACTTGTCCACAATGCAGCGCCTGGCGGCCTATCTGCTCCCTGCTCCCTCCGTAAAGGTCGTCCCCAGCCAGAGGATGGCCCAAAAAGGACAAATGAGCCCTGATCTGGTGGGTCCTTCCAGTTTCCAGACGAAGGGTGAGAAAGGTGTGGCCCTCTCCTTCCGCAAGGGCCCGCCAGTGGGTGACCGCCCGTTCTCCATGGCCTGCCTGCCGCAGTATTTTGCTTCCCGGTGCAAGGCCAATGGGCACATTTATCACCCCGGAACCGGTAAGCCTCCCCTCGCACACCGCGTAATATTGTTTTTCCACCTGAGCAGAAGATACTGCCAACCGGTTCTTCCCGACCAGCAATATGCCGCTGGTATCCTTATCCAGCCGGTAAAGAGGCCGGAAGGCGTAGCCTTCTCCCCTGCTTTGACAGTAATATGCCACCGCGTGAAGCAGGCTGTCGGCATTGTGCCCAGGGGAAGGATGTACCGGCATACCTACCCCCTTCTCTACCGCCAGATAATCTTCATTTTCCCATAAAACCGAAAGGGGCAGGTTCGCCGAAGAGTACACGGGGCTATCCTCCGGCAAAAGAAACGTAAGTGTATCCCCTGCCTTCAACAGGCTGGTGCTAATACAGGCTTCCCCATTGAGCATCATACCCTTTTCAATATATTTTTGCTTTGTAAAAGCCCGAGAAGAAAACCCTAAAACCCGGCGGGCATACTCTTTTACCAGCATTCCATCGCCCTCGGATGAAATATTATATTCTAATTTCCGCCTCAACGCTCCCGCACCGCCAAGCTTTCGGCAAAGGCGCGCAGGAATTCCGTATTGCCGGAAAAGTCTTTCAGCGCGGTTAGGGCCTTCCCGGTATATTCTTCCACCAGGCGCTGTGCCTCGGTCACGCCCAACAATGACACATAATTCCGTTTTTGGAGCTTTTCATCTACCCCCACATTTTTTCCCAGCTTTTCAGGGCTTCCCAGAACATCTAAGACGTCATCACGAATTTGAAAGGCCATCCCTATCCCTTGGGCGTAACGGCGGGCCGCCTCCAACTGCTGTTCCGTTCCTCCGGCCGCAATGCATCCCAGGCTGCAGGCAGCTGCGATCAAGGCCACAGTCTTTTTGCTGTGCATTTCCTGAAGCGTTGTAAGGTCCACTGATTTCCCGTCTGCCTCCAGGTCAATACATTGGCCGCCAACCATTCCCTGGTCACCGGCCAGAGAAGCCAGCAAACGGGTCCCGGAAGCAGCGATTTCCGCTTTTAATTCACCGGAGAGGGCCACCTCGAAAGCCTTGGTCAAAAGCCCGTCTCCCGCCAACAAAGCCATAGCCTCCCCAAACACCTTGTGATTTGTGGGTTTCCCACGGCGCAGGTCGTCGTTATCCATACAGGGCATATCGTCATGGATTAAGGAATAGGTATGCACCATCTCTACGGCACAGGCAAAAGGTATCGCCTGTTCTACGCTTCCGCCGCAAAGCTCGCAAAAGGCCAGAGTCAGCATGGGACGTACCCGCTTCCCGCCCAACAGCAGGCTGTAGCGCATGGCCCGTATCACCGTACCCTGCAAGTCTGCAGCTTTCGGTTCCGGCAATGCCCTTGCCAAGGCTTCTTCTACCTGTTCTAGATAAAACGCTTCCTTATTTTTCATTTTTCTCCTCCACTGGTAACGGAAGACTGGTAAAGTCCGTAATTTTCTGTTCTGCTCGGGAAAGGATGGCATAGCATTCCTTAGAAAGCTTCGCCCCCTCTTCAAAAAGTGTCATGGAAGCTTCCAGGGATGCCTCCCCGCTTTCTAAAATTTCCACGATCTCCTGTAATCTGTTCATGGCGTCTTCAAAACTCTTTTTTGGCTTCATGTCGGAATCACTCCCCTTTCCTGCAAGTCTGGGTTTCCGTTACCTGGGCTTGGAAATTTCCATCCGCCACGTGGACGTTTATCACTTCGCCCGGTGTTACCTGGGAAACACTTTTTACAGTTTCTTCGCCTTTTCTTGTCACTACCGCGTAGCCCCGATGTAAAACCCTCAAGGGGCTTAATGCATCCAAAGCGGCAGTCCGCAGGGCCAACTGGCTCTGCGCCTTTTCCAAAAGCTGCTTTGAGGCATCCTGCAAAGCCTCCTGTTTGGCAGAAAGCGCATCTTTATACTGTTCCAACCAGGCCAGCGGAGCTCCTAAGGGAGAGCCGGAGGTTAAAATGTCCAAGCTTTGCCGCAAAACGGCCAGCCGGTTTGCGGCCTCTTTCCCAAAATATTCCCAATAAGAGGCCAGCCGTTCCAATTCTTCCTGAAGGTCCGGGGTGCAGAGCTCGGCGGCTGCGCTGGGCGTGGGAGCCCGCAGATCCGCTGCGAAATCACAGATAGTGAAATCTGTCTCATGGCCCACCGCAGACACCACGGGAATTTCCGAAGCAAAGACCTCCCGGGCCAGTTCTTCGTTGTTAAAGGCCCATAGGTCTTCCAGGGAGCCACCTCCCCGGCCCAAAATAATGACGTCACAAGCCCTTTCCCGGTTTAACTCCCTCAGTGCGTTTATCAGCTGGGCGGGAGCTTCCTCCCCTTGAACCAGCACGGGGAAAAGGACAATTTCTGCCACGGGCCAACGCCGGGCCGTGATCTGCAGAATATCTTGCACTGCGGCTCCGGTAGGGGAAGTGACCACGCCTATTTTTCGCGGGTATCGCGGCAGCGGACGCTTCTGCTGTATGTCAAACAGACCCTCTTCTTGAAGACGGTCCTTTAACTGCTGGTAAGCTGCCGCTAAGGCTCCTACGCCATCAGGCTGCATATCTTCTACGTAGAGCTGGTATTGCCCGGAGGGCTCATAGAGAGAGATTCGGCCCCGTGCGATTATCTTCATCCCCTCTTGAGGACGAAATTTCAAAGTCCTCGCCGCGCCGGAAAACATGACGGCCTTTAGCAGAGCGCCTTCCTCTTTCAGCGAGAAATACAGGTGCCCTGAACGGTAATGGTCTGTAAAATTAGAAATTTCTCCAGTGACCAAAAGAGGATTCAGGCGCTTTTCGCCCTCTAGCAGGGATTTGATGAAGCGGTTTACCTGCGAAACTGTCAGGATTTGCATGCACGCTGCCTCCTTTCGGCCAAAACGGCCGCTCCCGCGGCATTGTCCGAAGAAAATTCGGGCGCGGCAAAATACCCGTGAAATTCTTCCGTAAGCTTTTCCCGAAGAAGGGAATTGGAGCATACGCCGCCGGAAAACAAAACAGGCAAAGGCCCATACTCCTTTTGGAGCTCCCTGCACATGGCAGCCAAGGAAAGGCAAATAGCCTCCAAACAAAACCGGGCAATCTCCGCCGGAGCACGCCCTTCCCGACACATGGCGGCACATTTGTTTTCGATCCCGGAAAGAGAACAGTCGCTGCCCTTCATGGCCGGCCTATAAAGAACCTTCCCGTTCCATTTTAAAGCCTCCTGCTCCATAGCGGGACCGCAAGGAAAAGAAAATCCCAGCATCAAGCCCACCCGGTCTACGGCTTGTCCTGCTTTCAGGTCCAAAGAACAGGCAGCCAGGCGGGTTTGCGGCATTCCCTGTTGATCCGGCGTAACCAGCAAAGCCTCCGTAGTACCTCCAGAAACATGGAACGCTAGAAAGGGCTTGGAAAGCAGTTCCAGCTTCCCGGCGGAATAGAGGGCGGCTGCAAGGTGTCCCTGCTGGTGGGAAAAGCACACGAGAGGCACCCTCAGCGCAGCAGCCAAAGTTTGCGCACAGCTTTTTCCCGCCAAAAAACAGGGCATATAAGAGTCTGGGGCAGATCTGGGAGAAACAGACACTCCAATAGAAGAAATTTTTCCGGCGCTTCTCTCCAACAGGGGAGCCAATACCAGCGGAAGCTGGCGCACATGGTGAAACACGGCGTCACTTTGCCTGATCCCCCGTTCCCCCTCTTTTACAGGCAGCGGCATTTTGCTTTGCTGGACCTGCCCCTCAGAAAGCAGAGCCCCGGAGGTAGTATAGTTGCTGGTATCGATCCCCAATACATATTCAGGCATCCTTGTTCTCCTCGGAACGCTTTTTTTCTATAGAAGCCAAAACGCCGTTGACATAAGAGGCGTCATCTTTTCCCCCGTAAGTTTTGGCCAACTCCACGGCTTCGTTAATGGAAACGCTGCTGGGGATAGAATCTTCATACAGCATTTCATAAACTGCTAGGCGCAGCAAAGCAAGCGTCACCTTGGAAAGCCGGTAAAGGCTCCAGCCGCGGACATAGCTGGAAATTTGCCGGTCCAGCTCCTCCAGGTTTTCTTCTACGCCGAAAGCGAGTTCTTCTGTAAAGGAATTTGGCACAAAATCTCGGGCTTCCGTGGCATTATGAAAAATATCTTCTACCTTTTCCCCTGTAACCGCCTGTTCGAACAGGACCTGGAACGCCTGCTCCCGGGCTTCTCTTCTTGTCAAAAAAACCACCCTTTCCCCTAAAACATTCTGTGAAGGCCTGGAAGGCCGCCTGTCCCTTCCAAAGCAAAAAACAAAAGCTCACCGCCAGGGTGAGCTTTTTAAAACACGGAATCCTGCAATTTTCAAGCTTCCCGCAAGACGCCGCCGTATGGATTGCGGCCGCCTGCACAAAAACTATGGCTCCCACGGCTGTGGTGGGCAGATTGCCTCCGATGGGGGAAACCCCGCTTACCCAAAATGACTCTCTCCCGACCAGCTGTGCCTACAGAGCTCAGGAACATATCATTCAGGGTTATTATACCACAAATTTCTTTTGAAACAACTATTTTGTACCGATGATCTTGATTTTATCCGCGGAAAATCCTGTTTGTTCCATCACAATCTCCTGAATAATCAAGGTATCGGCCTCCTGAGGGTCTCCGGAAAGGACTACACTGCAGTCTTCTTCCGTAATATAGGCTACACTCTCCTCATATCCCTTTGCCTTGAGCAGGTTTTCTACGTTAGTCTCTTTCAAAATATTTTGCGCTATGACAGAAGCTTCTTCTACGGCAGCTTTCTTTGCCTCCGTGTCGGCATCTGCCTTTTCCAGGACCTCATCCAACAATTTCATCGCCTCATCCCGGGACGTCTGGCGAGAAAGCCTGGCTTCCGAAAAAGCGTCGGCAGCATTGGGGGACTGTTTCAAATCATCCGATACGGTTTCCACGTAGGCGTTGTTGACCAGCTGTGCCGCGCCCAGTTCACTGCTTTCACCGGAATTATCGCCCACCGGAAGTTTGTTGGTTCCCGCAAACTGCCAGTTCAAGTATACCGCGGCTCCCAAAGCCAAGACCAAAGAAGCCAAAACCAGTTGTTTTTTTCCGAATTTCATGTTACAACCTCCAAAGTAGATTTAATTGGTGTTTCCTGTGCTTATCACACACACTCTTGCGGAAGAGATATCCAATGCGGTTTTTACTGCCTGAGTCAGCTTTTCCCGCATATAGGCACTGCCTGCGTATTTGCTTACCACTACCACCCCTTTGACCTTTGGCTGTATTTCTGTTACCATCAACGCGTGCTGAGACCCGTCGGAATCCTTTAAAAGTATATGTGAAACCTGTTCTTCAGAAGAATCTGATTCCAGGATGTTTTTTTCATCGGAAGCGTAGACGATCTGGCTGCCGCTTTCCAGCGTGACCATAACCGCCGGGGAGGGCTCTCCCGTGATGGCGGAAATCAAGACTTTTAGATTTTCTTCCAGCTGCTTTTCATATTCAGGAGCCGCAGGCGTTCCCGAAAGGGTTTCCTCCTGCTTCTTTTCTTTTGAGGGAGACGATGTCAGGCCGGAAAAATAAAGGAGGAGAATGCCGCAAAGGCCCAGCAAAAAAAGCGCCTGCTTTCCTTTCACTTTCTCCCAAAGCTTTTTTAGCGGTTCCTGGAATTTCTTACTGCCCATGGACCAATACCTCCACCTGTGTCTCTTCCCCAAACGCTTTTTCCAAAAGGAGTTTTCCTCGTTGGGCTTCTGTTTCATACGCGAAAGCCACGGTCACCTTTGTTAATACTATGCTGGAATCTTCCGCGATATCTGTATTAACCTCAATTTTTTTCGCTTCCAGTTGTATGGTGGCCAAAAGCCCTTCAACCGACCTTTTCCATTCCTCTTGAACCGCAAGCTCCGCCTGCTGCTCCACATATTCCACAAGCTCCCTGTTTTCTTCCTGAACTCTGGCCTGGCCCAGGGAAAGGTCCAGGTCCAACCGGAAAAGGGAGGCGACCCCAGAAACCAGCAACAAAAGCAGTACGAGCCCCCGAACAAAATTCAGCATACTGTTTTTGGGCCCAAACCGGGCGATGAGTTCAATGGCAACCATCACAATACACACTGTCAATGCTGTCTCTTTTACCCCGTTCATATGTTTCCTTTCAAAAACAATACCACAGCCGCGCATACCACAGAAACAGAGGCTGTGCTCACCACTATGGCCATGATCATTTTGGTCACCGCCGTACAGGCGCTGAAAAACTTTCTCATTTTGGACACCTCCAACAACTGTGCTGCCATCTCCCCCACGACGCAAACTCCCATCCAACAGGCTGTTTCCAAAATTAGCGGCAGAAAAATGAAAGCGGCCGCCAGCATGCCAAAAGCCCCTACCCCCGACTTTACCACGTCAATACTGCTCTTTATGGTGGCCAGCGCGTCGCCGAAGGCGCCTCCTACGATGGGGATTGCCGAAGAGGCCAAGAGCTTGGCCGCTTTCCCTCCTGCGGAATCGGCCTGAATGTTGATGACCGTTTGTACGGAAAGGACGCCGGAAAACAGCGTGACCAAAAGGATTAGTGCCCACTTTGCGAACCTGTAGATTTGGCCTATAAATTCCTGAAAATTGGTTTCGGAAATCGCTGCCGCCAAAGCCAAACCTAAAAAGATATTCAAAAGGGGGAGCAGCAGAGAGGAGGCCAAAATAGGAATGCTGTTGGCGGCTGTCAAGGTGAGTAACCCATAGGAAGAGCCCGTAATTACATCCCCCGAAGCTACCATGAGGGCGGAATATACCGGCACCGAAGCCAAAAGAAATACCGAAGCGTTTTGAAGTACCAGTTCTGTGGAAGTGATCAGCTGCAGCATGGGAGGAACCAAAACCCCGGCACAGGCCGCCGCACCTACCAAAGCAGAGGCTTCTCCCAGCGAAAACAACTCAAAGCAGTTTGAAACCCGGCATAAAATTAAAATGGCAATCAAGGCAGCCGCCGCCTTAACCGGCGCGGAAATTTTTTCCCGCAGCATTTGAGAAACGGCTTCGAATAAGGCTTCTAAAGGGAGTTCGCCCTTCGTTTGAGGAGAATCGACTCCTGCCCGTGAAAGCCATCCTTTGGTCTCCTCCTCCAAGCTGTCGTACATACCGGAAGCGCCGCTTTTTTCCAATATTTTTTCCGGTCCCACCTCAGGTTCTGCCGCCGAAACCGGCATGGAAAACAGGAAGAAAAAGAGCAGACAGAGCAAGATACGTTTTTTTTTGCCATGTGATTTCATTTTCAAACCCTCATGATTTCCCCGATCAAGTCGAATATTTTTAAAACTATTGGGAAAGCCGTAGCCAGGACGCATACCTTGGCCGCTGTTTCTACCAAAAAGGCCAATGTGGCTTCCCCGGCATCCTTACACAGGGAAGCTGCCGTTTGCCCGGCGATGGTGATCCCCACAGCCTTGAGCATGACGGAAAGACATTCCCCTCCTATTTCCCCTGCCGCTTCCAAACTTCCCAATTGGGAAAGGTAAGGGGCCGCCTGTTCCGCCACATGAGACAAAATTAAAACCGCGGCCAAAGTGGTGATAAGCAGCGCATATTCCCGGTTACTTCTTTTTAAAAGAGTTCCAAAAATTGCCGCACACAGCGCGCAAATTCCAATTCCAAATAGCTCCATGGCCTTACAACCCGAATATGGACTTGATCGCCTGGAAAAGGGCGTCTATTTCCTGAATGATCATCATTAAGACTACAATCAGGCCGGCAAGGGTGGTCATCATAGCTTGTTCTTCTCTTCCGGAACGGATCAACAGCTGGTTAAGTACCGCTACAATAATCCCAATGGCGGCAATCCTAAATATCAGATCGACTTCCAAACCTATGCCATTCCTTTCTTTTTTTCAAAATGACGGCGATGCCGGGGCAGCAAGCAAAACTTTGCCTTTCGGCCCGCTGCTTTACAGCAGGATGAGGCAAAGGGCAACACCGCCAAAGGTTCCCAAAGCCAAATAGACCTTTGACTTTGCTTCCACTTCTTCCTTTGCCTTAGAAAGGTTTGCAGACAAAAGCTCGTCATAAAGTTCAATATGTTTTAACTGCTCTTGGGCGCCGCTGGTTCCAAGCCCCAGGAGAAACCCCCGGTAAAGGGCGGCATCCTCTTTTTTGGAAAAGAGGCCTTCTCCGGCCCGGGACAGGGCAGCCTTTGGTTCTTCCCCTTTTTCCAAAAAAGCCTTGGCGGCTCTACAAAGCGCTATGTCCGTATTTCGCAGGGTCAGCTCCTCAAGCCCCCAAGAGGAAAATCCAATTCCCGTTCGAAACCGCTGCATCAGCTGTTTTAATTCCAACAATTCCCGTTCTCTTTTCTTCAGCTGCTTCACTCCGGTGATTCCTATAAGAAATCCGCTTGCCAAGATCAACAGTGCCCCCAAAAGTTTCATGCGGCTTCCTCTTTCCGGTTTTGGAGCCTCTCCACCTGCTTCCAAAGCTCTTTCGTCTTTTTTAAAGAGGCGATTTCCCCCGGCGATTCTCGTCCCTTCAGGAATACTGTCACAGCAAAGGCGTCGCTTTTGAAGAGCTTTTGGCATAGAGGCCGTTCCAAGACGTTCTCCGCCTCTCCGTGGACAGAGGCGATCACCGCCGCCCCGCCGAAAATAGCAGACCGCACCGCTTTCAGGTCTTTGGGGGCCAGCTCGTCGCAGACCAGATATTCCGGCGAAAACATCCGCAACGCAATGTCGAAGGCGTCGGGCTTAGGGTAACCCCTTAAGATGTCGGCCCCCGGCCCCAAGTTAAACCTGCCGCCCAGCTCGCCCCGTTGGTCCAGGACGGCCACTCTGGCGGGGGAAGAAAATTTCCCACCAGCCAAAGAAGAAGCCAGGTCCCGCAGGAAGGTGGTCTTTCCGCTGGAAGGAGGCCCTACCACCAATACCCCCTGCCGAATGGGAAGTCCCGACAAGAAAAGCTTGTCCGCGCATCCTCGTTTTTCTCTGGGGATGCGAAAGACCAGGGAGGTGACTTCCCGGAGAGATTTTATTCCGGATTTTTCCACAGCAGCTGTCCCACACACCCCTACCCGGCACCCGTTATGGAGGCTTATGTACCCTTCCCGGATTTCTTCTTCGTGGCAGAACACCGACTGCCCGCAAACCTGAAAAAAAATTTCCTGAAGCATATTCAGGCTGCAGACAGGCAGATCATCTTGCTGCTTTTTCGTAACAGCTCCGTCCTTTTTTAAAAACAGGAAGCCATCATAGCCACAGAGGCATACGGGCTGTCCGCTTTTTAGGCGGATGTCAAAGGTGCGTTCTTTTACCTCTTCCGGCAGCGCACGTAGGGCTTCCCCAAAACAAGGAATTTGGGAGGCTACCATGTCAAAAGCTTTCCCCATTGGAAATCCTCCTTCGGCTCGAGATATTCATATCTATTTCTCAATGCCCGAAAATAGAACAAGCCCTCCCCGCGGTTTCCGAAAATCCATACCGCACAAAGGGCAGGGGACATATAAGAGCGGCAAAAAACAGCAAATAGCGGAGCATGGAAAAACCATACTCCGCTATTTCTCCGGTATTATATTTTCCTGTGGAATTAAAAGAACCGGCTTTTTATTTGCCAAAATACCGCATAAGCATAACCGCCACCTCGGCGCGGGTGGCTTTCCCCTTGGGGT
>CANSKS010000061.1 GCA_947647615.1 uncultured Neglectibacter sp. | reverse complement strand
TATGATTACCCCAGGAAAAACCCGGAACGGCTTACGCCGTCCCGGGCTTTTCTTTTGCTAAAAAAGGGGGAAAAGTTGATGCTTGAACCGGACCAGGTAGTACGGTCCCACTGGCCTTCCCCAGGGATATTATGCAGTTCGTAACTACTAAAGGGGCGGCATTGCCCTTTGTTTTAAAGGAAATAGACCGGAAAGCCTTAAAGGGGTTTATAGAGTCAGATTTTAAAAGGTCTCCCGCCCTCTCAGTCAACTGCGTTGACAGCTCTCCCTTTGGGAGAGCTGCGTTCATAGAAAGGAGCTTTCTTTTGCGCTCCTTTTAACTCCCTCGGGCTATCTTCGCAGATGGCGATTTTTCTCTTTAAGGGGGCAAAAAAAAGCAAATGGAAGCCTTTTCAAAGTGGGAATAGCCGGGGAAAAGAGTCTTTTCTTCAATTAAAAATGGGGAAAACCCGGAACAGCTTTCGCCGTTCCGGGCCTCCCCTGGGGTAATCATAAAATTTAGGTGAGTTGAAACTCTTATTTGCTAAAAGCGTCTACCACCAACTGGGCAGCTTCGCAGCGCTTCAGGTTGGTCTTCGGGTCGTAGAGATTGTTCTCCTTACCGGAGATGATGCCCGCAGACACACAAGCGTTGATGTAAGGCTTGGCCCAACCCGCGATCTTCGCGTCGTCGGCAAACTTGGTGTTGCCGCTGGCGGGGTTCAGATCGGCCGCGTTGCACATGATGATGGCAACCTGCTCACGGGTGATAGGTCTTTCGGGCTTAAATTCGCCATCGTCATAACCGTTGATGTAGCCCTGCTCTACGCACCAGGCAATAGCTCCGGCATAGTACTTATCCTTGGATACATCGGGGAAAGCGGTCTTGTCTTTATAAGCTTCCGCGTCATACTTCTGAATGTTCGCAATCAGCATGGCGAAGTCACCGCGCTTCATGTTGCCCTTGGGATCGAAGATGCCGTCGCCCTTACCGTTAATCCAGCCAAGGTCAGAGGCCTTCATTACGGCGTCATAGAACCAATCGCCTTCCTGCACATCAATGAATTCGTCATCCACAGAGACTGTTATCGTATAATGATTCTTTGTGACACCATTTTCAGAAACTACAGTAAACTGTCTGGCACTTAAGAAGTTGAAAGAAGCGCCGGGAACCACGACATCAGCCGCAGTGGGGGAACTCAATCCGTAGGGTAATACATAGGCGTTTTCAGAAACGTTAAAGGTAGGTTTCAAACTGGTAACCTCTGTGCCGAAGGGCAGAGTGATGGAAATATTCCCCTGGGCATCGGGAGTAGCAGTTTTACCGTTAATGGTCACACTGTTGAGCACCGCAGTCTCTTTGGCCGGAGCAATGGTGACGTTCAATGCGTAGTTCTGTACAGAGGTACCATTTTCGGCCGTCACATTCAAAGCATCGAAAGTTTCATCTGGATCCACATCGGTATTTTTAGCGCGATCTACTTTCATAGTGCCATTAGCTTCTATCACTAATTTTGTAGAATCGGAAGCTTTGAAAGAACCGTCGCTATAGGCGTAAATCTTTTGGGTAATTTCTCTAGTTGGTGCTGGAGAAACATCTACCCCATCGCTGTAATCCGCGTCAGAAGGATTAACAAGGGCCGCTTTTACCACTTGGCCACCCTCTGTGAGGGAGTAATCTAAGTACAGGTTACCGGCGCTGGGACGATTGGTATCGGTAAAGTAATAGGGCAGAGTAATATTTACCTGGTTCCCTACTACACGTCCGGAAATGGTTTCCTTAGTAGCGTCATCATAAATGGATACGCTTTCCAATTTTGTGCTAGTACGGGCAGGCAACTGCTCCAAAGTGAAATCGTATACACTGAACAGGCTGGTGGGGTTCTCCTGGGTGACAGTTGCTTTTAGGCCTGCCAACGTAGAAATTGTATTTGCAGCGGGGCCGGCATTCTTTGTTGTTCCATCCACGCGCTCGGCTAAGGCTTGGCTCACAACAACCAACTTCAAAGGAGTCGGTGCGGCAGTTGAATTAGCAGGCTTGGTATAATCCTTACCGAGATGACCAGGAGCCGCTATATAATTGGAAACTGCTTTGTTGTTGGAATTTATGGCATCTACAGTATAAAGTCCATCGCTACCAGGATGCACAAAATAAATTTCGGCGCCTTCGGGAAGTGTCGTCAGCAAGGCAGGACCATCATATTTATTTCCTGTGCCAGCAGACTTAACATAGTTTGAAAAATCGCTGTAATAAACTTTTACAGAAATCTTTTTGGTATTGTTGTTTACAGTTGCGGTGGTTTGGTTCTCGTTTGTGAGTTGATCGTAATTTGTAACTGAATTGAAGGCCAGGCCAACATTACCGGCATCCAAACTGCTCACACGGTTGGCAGCAGCATTCTTAAAGGTGACTTTGTACTCTACTTTGCCATTGGGAGATTCTACCACAATAGCATCTGCAGCCGTGGTGCCTTTCCCATCGGGGCCATTGAAACGAGTGCTGACAGGAGTGTCTGCCGGATAATTACCGGTAGGCAAATAGGTAGCACTTGAGGCAACAGTAGAGCCAGAAGCAGGAATAGAGGTTGCGTTGGAAGTAATGGTTGCGCCAGAGCTTATATTCCAAAACAGCTTCCAGCCGGCTGTGTTCATTTCCGAAAGATTTCGAAGAGCATAGGGGATGTCATCAAAAAGAATCGTGCCCTTGCCATCGTCAATCTTGGCTTCCAATGTGGTAGAGCCATCGGCATTCTGCAAAGACATACTGCTGAGCTTGGGAGCTTCCACAGCAGCGGTGTTGATGGTTAAATAATAGTCGCGAGTTTCGGGAGCAGTCTTATCAAATTCTGCTGTGGCCGCCGTTACACGCAGGGTAAACTTGTTTTTGCCATCTGCCAAGTCGCCGGCACTAAAAGTAAGAGTTGCCGCGTTGGATGCATCAGCAGTAACAGCAGGAACTGAACTATTGACTACCTTAATTTCAGTGTCCTTAGAAGCCGTCAAAGCAACTGAGGTCGCGGTATCACGAACGCTCTTCGGGAGATCAATAGTGATATTGTCGCCCTCGATCTTAGCCTGATAGTTCTCAATGGTCAAACCTTTGATAGCGGGGACGGGATCAGCTTGGATAGTATCAAATAGCAATCCCCACCACTCCGTATTTCCATCGCTATATTTGACTTTCAAGAAAAAGTGTTTATCGGTTAGGGCACCCACTGACAAAGCGTTACCCTCTTTACAGTAATCGGCCAGATTATAAGTTTTCCCACTCTCCCAAGTTTCTACGTCACTGCCCGGCAACCGCCAATCATCCGTAGTGCCTGTGACGACGCCTACAATCTCAACATCATAATTTGTTTCAAAAATAGGAGTAAATTCGTATTTCGGGCCAGTACTTACAGTTTCACCGTATGGAAGATAAACTTCGATCACAGGACAGTTGGAAAGGTCATTAAGGAATAGATTACTGTTGGAAACAGCTTTATGGGTTTCCCTGTCAGCAGCAGAAAAACCTTCTGTAACGCGCTCAATACGAGCAGCATGCCGTTCTCCCTCAATGGAGAAGGAAGAGAAGGGCTTGGGATATACTACGATAATAGTGTAAGTGGTTTCTGTGCCGTCTTCCGCACGAACAAGAAAATCTTTGCGGGTATCGTAGTCTGTTACAGTAACAGGCCAAGTCTTATCCGCCACAGTTTGAGTTGCACCATCGACAGTGGCCTTATCGCTAGCCAAGGTGACAGCAACAGGAGCAGCGGCCAACTGAGTAGAGGTCAACCCATAGGGAGCAGTAATTGTAAAGACGTTACCTTCCCGTTCTACGGCATATTGCCCTTTCAACTCTACATAGGAAACACCAGTATTGGAGCTGGCTGCTACCGCTTCATACTTTACTGTAAAGGTTCCGGTAGGAGTGTCAGAATCCCTACCCTCATAAACAGAAAAGTCGGCTTCGCCGGCGGCCTTTTCTTCATCGGAAAAGGTGAAGCTCCATACACCGTTAGTCAATACAGCGTCATTGGTGTCGTTGGGTCCTTCATGACGAATGACCCCATTTCCGTCTACCAGTTCCACCGTGGCCGTCACAGCGAATCTGCCTGGCTCAGGAATCTTCGCAGTATAAGTAGTTCCAGTGAGGCTGGCTGTTACGCCGTTCACTTTCACTTCTGTCACTGCTGCCGCAGCGGAAGCGCCGAGAGGAATCATTGCGAAGACCAGCATAAAAGCCAGGAGCAACGCAAGTGATTTCTTAAGGAACTTGCTTTTGTTCATAGTTTCAACCCTCTTAAATTTTAGATTCTCACGGGGCCTTTTTTCCCCGCGAGTTGAAGTTATTTATATACTCCAACTCGCGAGGTGTTTTGGCAGGAAAAATCTGGATTTTTTAAAAAGGTTTTGGGCGATTTTTCAGGAATAATTCAATTTTCGTTCTACTAAATGCTTTCGTTGACCCTCATTTTATTATAATTATCATCATAGTAAAAATTTATAAATTTTAGTTAAAATGTATTTTTATTCCTCTTCTTCCCGAATGGATAAAAGCACGTCGGCCACACAATCCCTTATTTTGGACTCTGCCTGTTCCATCACATGGCTGTAAATATTGGTAGTAGTGGAAACGCTGGAATGTCCCAGCCGCCTGCTGATGCTCACGCTGTCCACGCCGCTGAAAAACAGCAGGCTCGTCATGGTGTGGCGGAAGGCGTGAGGGTTCAGGTGGGGAAGCCCTCTCCGTTCGGAAAACCGGTTCAGCCAGTTCCCCAAATGGGAAGGATGCATGGGGCCGCCGCCCTCGGCGGTAAAAACGAATTCGCTCTCTTCCCATTCCTCGCCCAGGACCCGCTTTTGCTCCTCCTGCCAGGCCCGGTACTCTCGCAGCAGCGCCATGGTCTGCTCCGGCAGCTTGATATAGCGGACAGAATCCCTGGTTTTGGGGCTTCCCTCATAAATTCCCTTGTCCCTAGCGTAAAGCAGGGTGGAATCTATATAAATCTGTTGATTTTCCCAATCGATCTTGCCCCATTTCAACCCCAGGACTTCCCCTCTCCGGCAGCCGGAAACCAGCAGCAGCTGAACCATCGTGCGCCATTTGATGGGCTCTGTTTCCAAGGCGCATAAAATTTTTCCCACGTCCCCCATCTGGTAATAGTTGGGGGTTCCATTCATCTTTTTGGGAGGAGTTGCCCGCCGGGCCGGATTATAGGGCAGCAGCATTTCCCGTTCGGCCTCGCTGAAAATGGCAGAAAGAATCGTGTGAAAATTTGCTACCGTACGGCTTCCCAAGGGCCGCATGTCCCGGGTAATGACAAACAGGCTGTCCACCGGCAGGCCCAACGCCCGCGCGGCCCGCTCCGCCGTAGAAACCCGTATTCTTTTCCCCGATTTTATGGCGTCCCATCGCAGCTCCTTTCCCTCTTCATCCAATATTCTGCCCGAAACCCCCTTTTCCTTCAAAATTTGTTCCAGCTCCGGCCTGGCCACCGCCCGTTCACTGTCTTTGCGTAAGCCCGGAGCCGCCAGCTCCTCATATAGCTGGTTCAAATGCTGAGGCCGGATATCCGCAAGTTTTTTGTGGCCCAACTTTGGGAGAATCCTGTCCAGGCATTGGCGGTAATGAAGCAAGGTCAAATGCTTTGTCCCCGTCCGCTCTTTCAAGCGCAGAAAGTATTCTGCGTAAGCGGCGAATGTCTGCTTTTCTTCTGGGCAAAACCCATCCCGGCACTGCTTTTCAAATAGCACCGCCTGACGTCTGGCTTCCCGCTCCGCCCGCTTTTCTCCCCACCCCTGGGGCGGCCTCCAGGTAGTGGCGTAGGGCTTTAGCTGCTTTCCTGTTTCGGGATCTCTGCCCTTGTAAACCCGAATGCTGTAGGATATCAGGACCCCATCTTTGTTCCTTCTTGCTTGAATACTTGCCATTTCTGTGATCTCCTTTCTGTTGGTAATTTTCCTATTATTCTGTAGGCAAATTAAGGAAGCTGTCAAGACAAGATTCGACATTTTTCGTTCAACTTTTATTCCACTACCCAAAAATTCGGCTCACTTTTCAAAAAATCACAACAAAAGTTTTGCGCTGGGGTTTTCCTTGCAAAATCTTCTCAAAAATTATATACTAAAAAACATAGGGCAATCCAAAAAGCTTACCTCTAAAAACCGACAGAACAGGAGCCTGGCTTTTCTTCGCTATGGAAAAATTGATCGGGCGGGTACGGGCCGCCATAGAGAAATATCAAATGATAGAAGAAGGGGACCGAATCGCCGTGGGAGTTTCCGGCGGGAAAGATTCTCTGTTTTTGCTGTGCGCGCTGGCCTCCCTTTCCAAATATTATCCAAAGCATTTTACGGTCACCGCCATCACGGCCGACCCCCGCTTCGGAGACCACGACACCGATTTTTCCCAGGTGGAAGCCCTTTGCGCCTCTCTTGAGATTCCCTACCGGATCAAAAGGACCGACTTGGGAACCCTGATCTTTGAGGACCGGAAGGAGCCAAACCCCTGCAGCCTTTGCGCCAGAATGCGCCGGGGAATTCTGCACAACCTTTGTGTGGAGGAGGGCATTGGGAAGCTGGCACTGGGGCACCATTTCGACGACGCTGCCCAGACCTTTCTCATGAATTTGCTCTACGGGGGAAAGCTCGGCTGTTTTTCCCCAAAAACTTACCTTTCCCGCAAAGGCATCACCGTGATCCGCCCCCTGCTCTTTTGCGAGGAACGGGAACTCCAAAACGCCGCGGCCCGAATGGGGCTTCCCACGGTAAAAAGCGGCTGCCCGGCAGACGGCGTCACCGCCCGGAAGGATACCGAGGAGCTCCTTGCCCAGTGGGAGAAAACTTTCCCGGATCTCCGCGCGAAAATCATAGGGGCCATGCAGCGCGCCGGCTTAGACGGCTGGTAATGTCGCTGGCAACACCGGAAGCAATGTCGAAAGCAATGTCGAAAGCAATGCTTTCGGCATTGCTTTGTTCACACAAAATCCAGTGGGTTTCCTATTTTATAGCACATGATTTTGTGTTTTCTCCCTTTCCCGCAAATTTTTTAAAAAAAGGACTTGCATTTTTCGGAAAGCTGTGGTAATATATAGAAGCTGTCCCGAGGGGCAGATATAGTTGGTGTTGATTACAGCGAGGGTCCACCCGTTCCCATCCCGAACACGGAAGTTAAGCTCGTTTGTGCCGAAGATACTTGACTGGTAACGGTCCGGAAAAATAGGTTTTCGCCAACACAGTAACAGCCACCCAATCGGGTGGCTGTTTTCGTTTTTGCTTTCCTTATTTTTATCTTTTTCCCAAATGTCTTTATTCCTGGCAAAGAGGTGGAGTTTATGGAATGGTTGGAAGCGCTGCGCGGCACCGGTATTGCGGCGGTATTGGCAAAACTGTTTCTCAGCGTGCTTTGCGGAGGAGTGATTGGCCTGGAACGCGGTTTTCGCGGACAAGCCGCCGGGTTCCGCACCCATATTCTGGTCTGTACCGGGGCTTGTATTGCCATGCTGACCGGGCAATATATCCACACTCAGCTGGCCCCTACAGCAGATCCCGCCCGTTTGGGTGCTCAAGTGATCAGCGGTATTGGTTTTCTGGGAGCCGGTACCATTATCAGTACACAGTTTAACAGGGTTCGCGGGCTGACCACTGCGGCCGGCCTGTGGGCAGCCGCTTGCATTGGCCTTGCAGTGGGCATTGGGTTCTTCGAAGCCGCTTTGGGCGGTGCTGTTGTCACCATTCTGGCTATTATGGCCTTTTGGCATATCGATAAAGTCTTTTATGCCCGTTCCCCTCTCCTTTCTGTCTATATGGAGCTGGAAAGCATCGAATGCGTAAAAAATCTTCTTGCCACCACCCGGGAGCACGGCCTGCAAATTTCTACCTTGGAGCTGCTTAAGCCCAAAAGCGGTTCAAAAAACCGGGTGGGAATTTCTCTAGTGGTAAAAAAGAACAGCCGGAAGGGCCCTGTGGATATGCTGGGAATTTTAAGCAGTACTGAGGGCTTGGCCTTTATAGAAGAAATTTATTAAAAGCTTTTGACCTGTTTGCCAATAACGGTCCGGCGCTTGCGGAGCGGCGGGCGAAAAAGGTCTTGTTTTTTCCTTAGATAGGAGTTCTTGCATTTTTCCTTGAGCTCCAAAAAAATTTTAAATTTTTTTAAAAAAAGGCTTGCATTTTTCGGAAAGCTGTGGTAATATATAGAAGCTGTCCCGAGGGGCAGATATAGTTGGTGTTGATTACAGCGAGGGTCCACCCGTTCCCATCCCGAACACGGAAGTTAAGCTCGTTTGTGCCGAAGATACTTGACTGGTAACGGTCCGGAAAAATAGGTTTTCGCCAACACAATAACAGTCGTCCCAATAAGGACGGCTGTTTTTTTATTTTCAAAATCCCTTGACTTGTAGTTTACTATGCCGTAAACTAAAATAAGAAGTTAATCAAAATTCATGTACCAAAGAAAAGGATGTGACGATCTATGCAAAAAAAGGGGAAATTCGGCCTTCTTCTTTCCTTTTACGCCATTTTGGCCTTCGTTTTTGTCATTCTAGAAATGCCTGTGCTCTGTGCCGGGCTTTTGGTCCTCGTCCTATTAGCCGAAAAGGATGAATGGGCCAGCCGGCAGGTACTGCAAGCCTTTTTCCTTTCGCTGGCCACGTCCTTTTTAACCGGTATTTTTGGCCAGATCTCCAACATGATGCCTGAGCTTTCTTTCATAGGAAGCTTCCTCCACGTGGCTTTTGCTTTTGTAGAAGGTTTGATTTACCTTGCGGCAATAGTATTCAGCATTTTGGGGATCCTTCGTGTCATGCGGGAACAAGAAGCCGATATTCCTATTTTTGCCGATTTCGCCTATAGGGCTTACGGAAAAACTAGGCCCCGGCGGGCACCTTCTCCCATGCCCAACCAACAATATCAGCAGCCTACCTATGGCGGTCCTCAACAGCCTCAACAAGGCCAGCCCCCCTATGCTCCTCCTTATCAGCAGCCTTATGGGGCCCCGCAGCAGCAACCGCCCTTCACTTCTCAGCCTCCTCAAAACGGGACGGATCAGCAGCGCCCTTTGTCTTAAAGGGTTTTCCAAAAGGCTCTGAACCCTTTCTAGGGTTTAGGGCCTTTTCTTTCCCTCAAATGCGAAATTAATGGAATTCCCGCCGCTTTTTCTCCTGACAAAAAATAAATGGAAAGAGGAACTTTCATGAAACGTTTGACCGCTCTGCTTCTGTGCCTGGCTCTCCTGTTTTCTTTGGGAGTGGGCTGCATCCCCGCCCATGCCGCTGGAAATAAATTGATCGCTCTCACCTTTGACGACGGTCCTGGACCTTATACCCGACGGCTCTTGGATGGGTTGAAATCCAGAGGAGTGAGGGCCACCTTCTTTATGCTTGGCAGCCGTGCCGCCATGTACCCTGAGCTGGTAAAGCGGGCTTATGAGGAGGGGCACCAGATCGCGGGCCACAGCTATGACCATCCCGAGCTTACCAACCTTTCCGACAGCGCTATTTACTCTCAGCTGAAAAATACCCACCTGCAGCTGGACAAAGCCTGCGGCGCCGGCTCTACATACCTGCTCCGTCCCCCCTATGGCAGTTCCAATTCCCGGGTTCGCTCAGTAGTGGGCAGGCCCTTGATCCTTTGGTCTATCGATCCCGTAGATTGGCGAGACCGGGATGCTGCCACTGTTTCCAACCGTGTCACCGGCAATGCCTTCGATGGGGCCATTGTGCTTCTGCACGATATCCATTCCACTTCTGTAACAGGGGCTTTGAACGCCATCGATATTTTGAAGAGCCGGGGCTATGAATTTGTTACGGTGCAGGAACTTTTTCGCCGTCGAGGCAGTACGCTGCAAAATGGTGTGGAATATTACAGCCTCACACCTAACGGCATTGACAAGGGAGCCGTTTCTGCCCCCGAAATTTCCACCCAGGTGGTAGGCGGCAGCCTGCAGGTCACTTTATCGGCCCAGCCCGGCG
This sequence comes from uncultured Neglectibacter sp., assembly GCA_947647615.1. Taxonomy (GTDB): domain Bacteria; phylum Bacillota; class Clostridia; order Oscillospirales; family Acutalibacteraceae; genus Acutalibacter. The sequence goes on along the minus strand of CANSKS010000061.1, from coordinate 4,854 downwards.
CCTCCATTTACTATTCCACCGACGGCTCCTCTCTGAACCAGCAAAGCCGCCGTTACACCCAGCCCTTCACCGTAGCCTCTCCCTGTACCATTCGGGCGGTGGCTGCCTATAACATGAACGGCGACCGGGGGCCGGAGGTGACACAGCGGATAACCCTGCCTGTCTCCCAACCGCCGGAGCTGCAAGTTGATGACGGCCTTCTCACCCTTTCCTGTTCTACTCCGGGCAGCCGGATCTTCTACACCTTGGATGGCAGCCAGCCCTCTGAAAACAGTGCCCTCTACCAGGAACCCTTCGCTTTGGAGCCCGGTACCGTCATTTCCGCCTATTCCGCCGGAGAGGGCTATTTGGCAAGCGGCACAGTGACAGGAACCTACTCCCACAGCGGCCACTTTTACCGGGACATCTCTCCCCAAAACTGGTTTTACGACGATATGGAATGGGCGGTTTCTGCCGGCTATTTGCAGGGGGTAGGAAGGCACTACTTCCGGCCCAATGCCCCCATCACCCGGCAGCAGCTCGTTACCATGCTTTACCGTTACGCCGGTTCTCCCAGCCTTGAAGGAATCAGCGCCATCGATTTCCCCGATGTTCCCAGCGGCCAATATTATAGCGACGCTGTGGCTTGGGCTGTTTCCCAAGGCCTGGTCTCCGGCTACCCGGATGGTACCTTCCAGCCTGCCAAAGAGATCTCCCGGCAGGAGATGAGTATGATGTTCTCCCATTTTCTGGAACTCCGTGGCCTCGCTCCCACAGAAAGTTCCGGCGCTGCCGAAAGTTATGCCGATTCGGACAAAATTCCAGGCTGGGCCCTTGAGGCAGTGGAAAAGGTTACTGCGTGCGGCCTCATTTTGGGCGACAGCAAAGGATTTTTCTCCCCAGGAAAATCCGCCACCCGTGGGCAGACCGCTGCTGTTTTGAGGCGTTTGGAGGCCTTGGAAGCCGATTTATAGTTTGCCCGTTCCCCCCCCCCAACCTTAAATCCCTTGTTTCGGCCCCTATAGGCCGAAACAAGGGATTTTTTGCTTCTTGCTCTTCCCTTTCTCTGTCGCTCTTCCCAAAGTATGCCCCAAAAATTTCTTTGTGGATTGACACAAGCGACAGAACGCGTTATAACGGAAACAAAAAAGTGAGGTTTTGTTTCCATATGAGAGACCGCATTATTAATGAATCTATCGAAAGCCTCCGCCGGGAAGGCCTGCGGTTTTCGGTAGACACCTTGGCCGAAAGGCTTGCTGTTTCCAAGAAGACCATCTACAAATATTTCCCTAACAAAGAAGCCTTGGCTCTTGCGCTGTACCAAAAATATTATGCCGATATAAAAGCGCAGGCGAGCCGGCTGACAGCAGAAAATTCCCCTTCCTCCCATTTGAAGCTGCTTACCCTTTATTTTGATGCCAAGTCTATGACGAGTTCCGATATCTTTAACAAATATATGCTAAACGAGGCATTATACGCCTATACAACGGAACAAAACGATATTCTTTGGAACATCTTGCTTTCTTCTTTGAAAAGCGATCTGCCGGAAAGGGAGAAAGCCTCCCTGTACATGATCGTAAACGGTTCTTTTGAAAAACTTTGTAAAGAAAAAATTGCTCCCAATGGAGTGATAGATAAGTTGGTGACTGTATTATGGTAATAGGAATCCTTCGTATTTTTGCAATTCTCTGCGTGGCTTCTATTTGCGGAAAGTTCGTTTCAAGAGTAAAGTTGCCTGCTATTCTGGGGTGGCTAATTACAGGGATTGTGTTCGGCCCATACCTTGCTGGAGTGGTAACCTTAGAGATTACAAACTCCGTTTGGTACAAGATCCTGATAAAAATATTCGAATGCTTCGCCGGAGTGATGATCGGACGTGAGATTATTTTCAAAAAAATCGCCAAATCGGGTAAACAGATCACTGGGATCACTTTTGCTCAATCCCTTGGTACTTTTTTATTTGTAAATGCGGCTTTTGCGGTGGTATTTCTCCTTGCGCAGGTCCCTCTTTATTTGGCCTTTGTGTTCGGTGGGATTGCCTTGGCAACCGCCCCAGCCCCCGCTTTGTCCATTGTAAATGAATACCATACCAGCGGTCCGGTCACAAAAACGCTGCTGCCTCTTGCAGCGGTAGATGATGTCATTGGCGTAGTAGTATTCTTTACAGTTATTTCCGTTATCAGCGGGACTCACGGCGGCACAGGCGTTTCTCCCCTTGCCATTGTGGGCATGGTAGTGCTTCCCTTTATCATTGGAATTGCTTTCGGTTTTTTAGCCGCTGCTTTGATAAAGGCTGCAAAGAAAAACGAGATTCGTTTCTGCCTTTTACTGCTGTTTCTCTTGCTCTCCGCCGCCTGCGGGCTGCTGATTGACTATTATGTCTTCCATTCCTTCACCATTAACTATTTGCTTATTGGAATGGCCTTCAGCGCAACCACTGCCAACCTGGTGCCCGAAAGAGAATTTGAGGAGACGTTAAAGCTCTATAGCCCCATCTTGAATTTGTCCCTGGTTCTTGTGATCGTCAATCTGGGCATGCCCCTGGATTATAGGCTAATCGCCGGAGCGGGAATTTTTACCGCCGTCTATATTCTGTCCAGGGCAATAGGGAAAATTGGCGGTGCCTATCTTGGCGAGAAACTGACCAAGGCTCCGCCGGTTGTGACAAAGTATCTGGGCTTTACTTTGCTTCCCCATTCTGGCGTTTCCTTGGTATTTACAGGGATCGCCACCACTACCCTATCTGCTTTTGCTCCTTCTCTCGCCACTATTGTCTCAGGGGCCATTGTCGCGGCGGCCATTATCAATGAAATTATCGCGGTGATTGTTGCAAAATACGCATTCAAATGGGCCGGCGAAATTGGAAAGCCATAAATTTTTCCCCCGTAGCTATGAGCCCCAAATAGAGGCCCTATTGGCACCGTATGGCGGAAGCAATTATCCTCTGCATCTTTTCCTTTCCAGTCCCCTTTTGAATTGCATGGCCCTATGGAGTATTCCCAAAACGGGAAAAGGCCTGGAGCCCCCATAAAGGGGGTTCCAGGCCTTTTTAGGCATTCTCAATTTCTTGATATGCCAAGCAAGTGAGTAGAAAGCCCTACAATGTCTTCCCTTCCGTCTAAAAGACGGACCGTTTCCATGAGAGCCCCTCTGGCAGTGGGATTTTCCCATAATTTATCCAGCTCTGGAGCAAGCCAGGCGCCGCCCACCACACCATGAACCTGGGTTTCCGGGAACCCGCCCAGGGAAAGCTCTTCCCGCAACTCCTTGGCACTGTGAAAATGGGAACGACCAATCCCGCAATAGGGACCGCTTGCGGGCTTTATATGTTCCCCGTCCTGCAATTCCCGCTCTACCATATTCATAAAACCCTTGTCTTCCAAAAGCCGGTTTTTCGTACCAAACACAGTGGTCGCTCACAGGAGCGTGGCATAGGGAGTAATCGCTGCTGTGAACAGGAGTCCTCCAGCTTTTAGAAGCCTTTTGCTTTCTCTAATTGCGCATAGCCTTTCCTCACTGCCAACGATATGATATAAAGGGCCCATAAGCAAAACTGCATCTGCGCTTTTTCCTGGGCGCGGGATGTTCCTTGCGTCGCAGACCTCGCTGGCAGCCAAAGCACAACCGGGGTATTCCTCTTTCAACTCCTTACTCATTTCAATATTCCTTCTTGAAAGATCGAATAAGTGCACTTCATACCCAAGGGAAGCCAGCCACCAGGAATACTCCCCATAACCACCTCCTATGTCGTAGATGGTCGCCGGAGGCAAAGGCAAATGCTCTTTCAAAAGTTCTTTTGTGCGCTCAAATTCTATAAGGCCCAGGTCGGTCCTTAATCGTCCGCGCTCCGTTCCAGCTTCATACCCCGCCAGAACTTCCTTATCGATAGTTTCCACGATATTTTCTCCTTTTTTTCATATTTAACTCCATAACAAAGAGGTTGTTGGTGGGCCGCGGTTTGTTCCGGCATAGGTCTTGCCTCCTTCCTTTTAGAATCGAATACTTCATGCCCTTTTTATTTCTAGGCTTTTTCACAGGGCTGCCAAAGGCCTTAAAATTTTAAAGGGAAAGGAAAGTCTCTATTTAGGAAAATCCTCCTGCCCCTTTCAAAGTAATAACAGGGCTTTGTACCGAGTATCTCTACCTGATTCTCCTGTAAAAAGAGGGTAGTTTCCTCCGGTAGGGCCAGCACTTTATGTGTCTGGGAAAATTCCAGCAAATAAGCTTCTCTCTCCTTGTTCTCCCCCAAGCCATGATTGGTATAATGGCAAAAAAGCGAGACGCCATGCAGGAAATTAAAAGCCGTGAAGTCCTCAATCCCCACTTCATTCTTATCGTCCAGCCGACAGGTTTCCAGGCTCTCTCCAAAAATTATGGCTCCCGCACTGCCGCCAAAAGCAATCCCGCCGGCAGCAAGATAAGCTTTCATTCTTTCGGAAGCCCCGCTCTCCTTCAGTTTCTGCCACAACCGGAAAGTATTTCCGCCCCCCAAAAACAGAAAAGAATAGTCCAGCAAGTTCTTTTCCAGGATTTCCTTCGCATCCCGCACCATCTCGATCCCGGGAAGCTCCAACCAGGCCAGTTCCCGGCTGATCCACTGGTAGCAGCCACCATATTGTTCCTCTTCCATGGCCAAAGGCAAGTAAAGGCAAGGCTTTGCGCGGCAAATCACTTCCGATAACCTTTTGTAGGCCGCCGTCACCTGGGAGCCAGCGCCACCACCACATAGAAATAATTTCAAGGCACGCCCTCCCATCTTCAGCTAAAAAACCGCAAAAAATATGAAAAAAACCTACTGGAAACAGTAGGTTTTGAAAAAGGATAATACCCTAAAAACTGAATAAAGGAGAAAGGAAAGAAAGAGAAACAAAGGGG